>NZ_SGPI01000017.1:0-503294 GCF_004208845.1 Pseudoalteromonas sp. CO348
TGAGCTTTCTCCTTTGGGTTTCGTCGCCTAGAAGTTTAGCTGTTCGCTAAACTTCGGGGAGAAGGTTCAATAAGTATCAAGCCAATTAAGGCGGGACTGCTAAAGTTTGGCTCGGTTTCGCTTCGCTACACAAGTTTAGCCAAACATTATCAGCCCGTTATGCGGGCGTTGGTATGACTCCCACTGTCAAGTTAAACACACTGATCCTTGCCTAACTTTAAGCCATAATTTCTTAACTCGAATTAGAGAGAGTTAATGCATAGGATGAAGCAAGTAATTTCGTCGGTTTTCTTGCTGGTATTCGTTGGTTACTCATTTTTATGAGCAGAGCAGACCTTACTTAACTCGACGTGGCACCTGTTTTCAGTCTATGTTCGTGGTTCAATGCTGCGTTAGCTGCATTGCCATCCTAACGCCGTCGGTGGTTGTGCCACACCCGATGCTTGACCCAATACATTAACTCTAATTCGTTCATTTTAAGCTGGTACTCTGGATAATCTTAATTTGGGATTTACCGGTGAGAGCACAACCTGTTTTGCTATTGCCCAGATATAAGCAATCATTTCACGGGCAATGGCGGTGACAACGAGGTTGTAATGCTTGCCTTTATTTATAAGCTTTTTATAACGTTTACAGAGCCTTAATTGTGCTTTCCATAAAATATCAATAAGTTGCTTTGGTAAGCCTTCTTGTCGTTTTTGTAACTCAGTCGATATGTTGGCTGCATGACGGTAACTGTGAGCACCTTCGACTAATAAGCGCCTTGCACGACCATTGCCACATTTAGTAATTGCGCCAATATGCCTTTTACCACCACTCGAGTGTTCACTCGGAACGAGCCCAAGATAACCCATGAGTTTTCGCGGATGGTCGAAGCGGGTTAAATCACCAAGCTCAGCGACAATACCAGCGGCCACGAGTAAGCGAACGCCGCGCATAGCTTGGATTGCTTTAACTACAGGGTAGTAACGCCATTGATAAACATGATGAGAGAGCTCATTGTCGAGTCGCTCCAATCGTGCAGTTCGCTCGTTTATGGTTTGAATAAACTCTTGTAAAACGATTTGTTGTGCAGGATGTGGCAATACCAGTTCTGTGAGCCAACGTAAGTGTTTGAGAGACCAGTTTGCTGTGCCAGCATAGTTAATGTTGTTGCGAAGAAGCATTGCTTTTAGCTGGTACTTTGCATCTTTTAAATCTTTCATCGCAACGTCTCGAGCACGAGATAAATCACGAATAGCTTCATCTTCCGGCTCAGGTACATAAATAGGGGTTAAGTCTTCAGACTTAAGTAATTTAGCTAGTTTAAGTGCATCACGTTTGTCAGTTTTTACACGCTCGCCAGGTTTTTTAGGAATGAGAGAAGGGGCAACCACATAGCAGCAATGACCAAGACTAGTGATTAACCGATAAATCCAGTAACCGCAGGGGCCAGCCTCATAAACGAAATGGAGCGTAGTGTTAGGGTATTTAGATTCAAATTGTCTGATAAGCTTTTTAATAGTGACTTTAGCTGAAGAAATACGACCGAAATGAATGGGTTGTGCGCCTCGGTTGTCTTCAATATAGGCAACTTCAATGAACTCTTTATGAGTATCTAAGCCAATGAAAAGTATGTTATGTTTAGTCATGCTAGCCTCTGCTATTTAGTTATTTGACAAACTAATTATGGCTCTGGCTTTAAGCTAACCCACGAAAATGCGGAGGCTAGCACCGTGTGGGAGTCATTATGTCTAAGTGCCTGTTAGAAATTTTAACTATGAGGTATCAATGGAAGAGCAAAATAATAGAATTAATCAAGAATGGGTTACATTAAATGCTGTTAGAGGAATGGTTAAAATTGCTTCTAAAGGAAGCATGACGAAATCTACCTATGATAATACGTTAGATCTTGCCGGAGAACTTTATCCTGAGCTATTGGGACCAGAGAATAGTTTGTTAAAAAGAGAGCGTGAAAGCGATACAACAAAAGAGTATCGCCAAAAAGCAGCTCTTAAATCTATTAAAACTGAAAGTGAGGTTACTGCCCTAAGTTTGGTTTTAGAAGATATTGATGAATATAATTCATACTTGGATATAGCAAGAGAGAATAAAGGTGATAGAAAGAGAACTGATCAATTAAAACGTAAACTAGGTCAGTTGGAAAAAGCAAAAAAAGAGCTAGAACCTAAACCTCATAGTGAAAACCAACTAATATTTCGGGATGCATATAACGTAGAACGAGATTTGCCCGAACTTTCTAGGGGACATGCACATAAAGATTTTCAACTACCTGATGGAAAAACTTTACGTATCAGGGTATTACATCCAGATAGACCAGAACATATTACAGGTGCTGATATAATCTATGAACGTCATAATGAACATACTGAAGGAATAAGTATTGTTGCCGTTCAATATAAGATTTGGGAGGATCGTCAGTTATACCTTTCCGATCAAAGAATGTTAGGTCAGTTAGATAAAATGCGTAAATTTCTTTGTTATAAAGGGATCTGTCAAAACGATAATCATCAAAATTCGTATCGTTTTCCTTACTGTACGGGTTTTTTGAGACCTACAGACAAATTACAAACTGTTGATCAGAAGTTTATTTCAACTGGTGAACATCTCCCTATCTGTCAAATTGACGCTTGTGCTACAGAAGGAAAGCGGGGAGGAACTTTATTGAAATATGACGATATTAAATCGGCTTCTCTGTCTGGTGAGTTATTCGAAGAGCTATTTAATCGTGGAAAGATTGGTTCAAGAGAATTATCCCGAGATGAGCTTGAACATTTATATCAAGAAGCATCTGTGATTGATTATTCTGATACGGTGGTAATTTATGCGCAAGAGTTTGGCACTTAACAAACAATTCAACAGTGATTCGCAACGCTTGGCGCTCTCACTTCAGGTTGAATTTAGTGTTTAGGGCGCAGTGTTCAAGTTCAGTGCCTGCGCTGCTCACACGTTAATTGGGCGTTAGCCCATAGAAGTCTTTATGCGAAACTCACCTAATACAGACGTTCTCCCAACTCGTTTTTGTCCAAATACGAGCTGATTGAGTGCCCTTAATCGCAATTGGATTTAAGATATGATGTTGCTGTTGAACGGCCGAATTTGGCCTTTATGCGACAGTCAGATTTGATTAAGCCCCAGTAATTAAACCTGATAGATATAATTAAGACTTATTCAAATTAATGCTTTTAGCAGCCTGTTATCCGCAAACGCTCTAGCTAGATAAGGAAGTAATTATACTTAATATTAAAAGCAATGAGTTAGCCCACCTCTAATCTAAACCTCAGGTTATTTAAATGCGCCAAATAAAATAAAAGCCAGCAATTTGCTAGCTTTTTTGATATTTTTACATTTACATGACGTCGTACTCGTCCTGCCAGAAGAATTTTTCTTCCCCAAATGCAGGTTTTAAGTCATCCAGCCAGTGGGCATTTTCGTCGAACTTGGCAAAGAACGGACGCTGCACCCAGTCTGGGTTTCGTGCTTGAATAAAGCGCAGCACAAACACCTTTTCACCTGCGACTTCTGTTACGCCAGACACTTCAACTTTACCAGGACCCGCACTCATTGATGGTCCTCTAACTGTACGACTCACACCAGAGACTTGTTTATAAGCTTCACGGAATGTTTCCCACGTTTTGTGTA
The DNA here is from genome assembly GCF_004208845.1 of Pseudoalteromonas sp. CO348. Classification (NCBI taxonomy): domain Bacteria; kingdom Pseudomonadati; phylum Pseudomonadota; class Gammaproteobacteria; order Alteromonadales; family Pseudoalteromonadaceae; genus Pseudoalteromonas; species Pseudoalteromonas sp. CO348. Next base: position 3,643 of record NZ_SGPI01000017.1, read on the forward strand.
ACGGGATTTCAAAGTAACGCTTAGCGCCGGTATCACGCTCGATAAACATGTAGTAGGGGACCATGCCAAGCTGTGTTTGCTCTTTCCACATGTCAGCCCACATATCAGCGTCTACGTTTATATTATTTAAAAGTGGTGCTTGTGTTCTGATCTGTGCGCCAGTTTTGCGGATAAGTTTAATCGCTTCACGTGTGACTTCAGTACGCAGTTCTTGTTTGTGGTTAACGTGCGCCATGATTGACACATGCTTTCCGGCATCAACCAGCTCTTTTAGTAAGGTTAACAACTCTTGCGCATCTGGATCGGTGACGTATCTAAATGGCCAAAAAGTGAGAGATTTAGTGCCGATCCTGATGGTGCGAATATGGTCAAACCTTGGCTCTTTTAGCGCTTCAAGGTATTTACGCAATTTAACGGTGCGCATTACCATGGGATCGCCACCAGTCATCAATAGATCGGTCACTTCGGTGTGTTCGGCTAGGTAATTGTGGAGCAGCTCAGCGTCGTTATTGTTAAATCGGGTAGCTTTGCCAACAAACTGCGCCCAGCGGAAGCAGAAAGTGCAATATGAGTGGCAATATTGTCCTTGAGACGGGAAAAACAACACGGTTTCTTTATATTTGTGTTGGATCCCGTCTACGCGTTCACCTTCATACTCAGGAACATTTTTTTCCATTTGACCCGCAGGGTGCGGGTTTAACTTTTGACGAATTTTGGTTGCAAGGTTAAACACTTCTTCTGGGGTATGTTCGCGACTTAACAAGTCGGCCATTTGCTCGTAAGACTCATCGTCTAGCATGCCACGTTGTGGGAAAGTTAACTGAAAAACGGGGTCGTTAGGCACTTTATCCCAATCGATGAGCTCTTCAATGACAAAGTTATTAACGCGAAAAGGGAATACATTGGCTACGACTTTCATTTGAAAGCGAAGATGTTCAGGCAGTTTATCCAGTTGCTCTATCTTATCGATTTGGCGGTGTTGGTAAACAGTAAAACGAGGGGGCTGATAAGCTTCAGCTGGCTGCAATTTGACGGTTTGCTGCATATCTAATTTGTCTCTTTTCTCACTTGCTAATAATAAAAACGACCATGGTAACATGCCATTGATGTTATTTCAGGTACAAAGCGAGGAAAGTTCGAAATAACGCAATTTTGTTGAATATGCGTCATTCTTTTAGGTTGCATTGTCGAAATTAGGTCATGAAATAGACCTAATTCCAAATTTAATGTGTTTTAGAAGTGTTCGCCTTCAATGGCAGCGTAGATCGCGTCAATAAGTGATTCTATGTCTTCATTTGAGGTGATATACGGCGGCATAATATAAATTAGCTTGCCAAAAGGCCTTATCCATACACCTTGTTGAATGAAGAATTTTTGGATTTTTGCAACATCAACAACCCTTTCTACTTCCACCACGCCAATCGCACCAAGGACTCTAACATCTGTGACTGCACTTAGATTAAGACAGCGCTTGAGTGCGTTTAGCGCGCTCGCGACTCGTTCAATATTGGCCATTGTTTCTTGGCGTTTTAAGATTGTGAGACTAGCTACAGCGGCGGCACATGCCAGCGGATTTCCCATAAAAGTTGGTCCGTGCATTAACACTTTAGCTTCGCCTTGGCTAATACCCAAAGCTACTTCTTCTGTTGTTAAAGTGGCCGCAAGCGTCATGTTTCCGCCAGTAAGCGCTTTGCCAACACACATAATGTCCGGTGCGATATCTGCATGTTCACAGGCAAACATTTTACCTGTGCGGCCAAACCCAGTCGCAATTTCATCTAAAACTAGTAACACCTCATACTTATCACATAACGCTCGAAGCGCCTTTAGATATTCTGGGTGGTAGAAGTTCATGCCGCCCGCATTTTGCACTATTGGTTCAATGATAAATGCCGCGACCTTTTCATGATTAGCGGCAAATGCGGTTTCTAATGCGCTAAGTTCATCTTGACTTTGGCTGCCGTAAAACTCACTTTTAGGGGCATCGACAAACACTTGCTCAGGTAAAAAGCCTTGGTACATGGCATGCATCGAATTCACAGGATCGCAAACGCTCATCGCCGCGAATGTATCACCGTGATAGCCTTTTTTGGCTGTCATTATTTGGGTTTTATTCTTTTTGCCTTTACTCAACCAATATTGGATCGCCATTTTGATTGCAACTTCAACACTAACTGAGCCGCCGTCGGCTAGGAATACTCGATTAAGTGGGGCTGGGGTTAGCTCCACAAGTAGTTTGCATAACTCCACGGCAGGCTGATGAGTTAGCCCACCGAACATGACATGGCTCATCGTGTCCGCTTGATTTTTTATCGCAGCGATTATTTCTGGATGACCATAACCATGCACAGCACTCCACCAGGATGCCATACCGTCAATGAGAGTTTCGCCGGTTTCAAGCTCAATTTTGTTCTCGAATGTTCTTGCGGCTGGATAGACGGGCAGAGGGTCAATCATTGATGTATAGGGGTGCCATATATGCTTGCGATCAAATTCAATATCGATTGTGTGTTTATTGCTCATTTGTAAACCTTGTGGGCGCGTGTAACGTTGACAATACTAAGCTAAGAAGTAGACTAAGCCAATCACCGTCAGTTTGACTGCGCTAAATTTAATCACTAGAAAATACTCGTGTTGTAAATTTAGGCAAGAATAAAAAGAGAATGAAAATATGGAATTAGGCGCACTAAGACACGATTGGACACATGAAGAAGTAAAAACACTGTTCACCATGCCTTTTAACGACTTACTTTTTTATGCAGCAAGTATTCACCGCAAAAACTTCAATCCCAATGAAGTTCAAATCTCCACTTTGCTGTCTATCAAAACAGGTGCCTGTCCTGAAGATTGCAAATACTGCCCACAGTCTGGTCATTACAAAACGGATCTTGAACGTGAGCGTTTGATGGAAGTGGAAAAGGTTGTAACTCAAGCTAAGTTGGCGAAAGAAAAGGGCGCGACGCGTTTTTGTATGGGCGCCGCTTGGTCTGATCCAAAAGACAGAGATATGCCTTATATCGCCAAAATGGTGAAAGAAGTTAAAGAGTTAGGCCTAGAAACTTGTATGACTTTGGGTAAGCTGGATAATCAAAAAGCGCACACGCTAAGAGAAGCGGGCCTTGATTATTACAACCATAATTTGGACACCTCACCTGAATACTACGAGCAAATTATCACGACAAGAACTTATCAAGACAGACTTGATACCCTTGATCACGTAAGAGATGCAGGAATGAAAGTGTGCTCTGGTGGTATTGTAGGAATGGGAGAGCAGGCATCTGATCGTTATGGCTTGCTGATCCAATTAGCAAACCTGCCAAAACAACCAGAAAGTGTACCGATTAACATGCTTGTTAAAGTGAAGGGCACGCCGCTTGAAAATGTTGATGATCTCGATCACTTTGAGTTTATCCGTACTATCGCGGTTGCGCGTATCATGATGCCATACAGTTACGTGCGTTTATCTGCAGGTAGAACGGCAATGAATGAACAGATGCAGTCTATGTGTTTCTTCGCTGGCGCTAACTCAATTTTCTATGGTGATAAGCTATTGACCACGGAAAACCCAGAAGCAGACGCCGATATGAATCTCATCAGAAAACTTGGGATGAATCCTGAAAAACGAGAAGATTACTCGGATGAGGCCTATGAGGCATCGTTAAGCTCTGCAATTGCAGACAAGGCGACATCAGAGCTATTTTACGAAGCCAACTAATCAATGTCGTTTGCGTATATTCAATCTGCCTTAGCAGCTCGTCACGCTGAAGGGTTGCTAAGAAAACGTATTGTGGTTGAAAAGGCCTCTGCAAGTAGAATAAAAATTGCCGATCAGCAATATATTAACTTTGCCAGCAATGACTACCTGGGACTTGCAGACTCGTTGGAGTTTAACACGCTTGCATGCACTGAAGCCGGAAGCCGAAGTTCGGCGCTTGTTACGGGTTATCTTGATATTCACCGTCAGCTAGAAGATAAGCTTTGCAGCGTTTTGGGTTATGATGCAGCACTGTTATTTCCAAGCGGTTTTGCTGCCAATACCAGTGTGTTAAAAACATTGTTCACGCCCCAAGAAAAGCAATTAAGCGCTGCGGTGTTTCAAGATAAGCTCAACCACGCCAGCCTGTTAGACGGTGGTTTAGCGGGTAGCGCTAAGTTTGTTCGCTTTAATCACAATGATTTGACGCACTTAAGGTCTCGATTAGAAAAAACCAAAGCCGACAGTAAACTCATCGTCACTGAAGGGGTGTTTTCTATGGATGGAGACCAAGCGCCAGTACCTGAAATCAGTGTGCTGGCTAAGTCTCATTCTGCGTGGCTGATGGTCGACGACGCTCATGCGTTTGGCGTTGTGGGAGCGCAAGGACTTGGCACGATTGAAAGCGGCATTAAACCTGAAATTTTGGTGATCACCTTTGGCAAAGCGATGGGCTGTCAAGGAGCTGCGGTATTAGCGAGTCATGATGTGATAAATTACATGATGCAATTTAATCGTGAGTTTATCTATACAACGGCGCTGTCACCTATTATGGCAAGCGTTGCATTATGCCAACTAAATAAATTGCTTGTTGCATCTGAAGCTAGACACAAATTACAAGTAAATATCGACTATTTTAAGTCGTTAGTTGCTCAAACCAACTTATCTCCCATTCCAAGTGATACGGCCATACAGCCTCTGGTGTATGGTAGCAGTGAAAATGTATTAGCGGCGCAACATAAACTTAAGGAAAAGGGGCTTTGGGTTGGCGCTATTAGGCCACCAACTGTGCCGCAAAATACCGCACGATTGCGAATAACAATAACGGCACAGCACAGTCACGAAGATATAGACAAATTGGTTTCGGCCTTAGTGGAGGGAGCATGAGCAAAGCACAAAATACGCAAACAGCAAAGTGCTTTTCAAAAGCCGCGCAATCATACTCTCAACACGCTAACGTGCAAAAACAGGCCGCAGATATACTCTTTTCACGTTTAACACAGCAAAATAGTGAGCTTGGTGCTGTGCGTATGTTTCCTCGGTTGCTGGATTTAGGATGCGGGCCACATGAAAACTTTCATAGATTAAACGCCTTCACTAATCATTATGTTGGAGCGGATCTTAGCTTGGCGATGTTGGCAAGCGCTGAAAATACGACAAATAGTGTTTGCTGTGATATGGATAAACTCGCTATTCAGTCAAATTGTATCGACTTAGTCTTTAGTAATTTTGCAATTCAGTGGTCTAATTCCCCGCAAGCGTTGTTTGCGCAATTGTATGAAGTACTAAAAAAAGAAGGGCGAGTGTTGCTAAGCTCCGTGCTAGACGGCTCGTTAAATGAAATCGATAGCGCATGGCGAGCCATCGATGAGTGTGGTCATATTAATTCATTTTATTCGCTGTCTGTACTTAAATCTTTTGCGCTACAGGCCGGGTTTGCTGTGACTTGGGCGGATGAAGCGTTATTGATTGATACTTATGACACGCCGTTAAAGGCGTTACGCTCGGTAAAAAATATCGGTGCCAACGATGTAAAAACCGCTTCTCGCCGACAAGGTTTGTTAGGCAAATCAGCCTACGCTCAGCTGCTGAGCAGCTACCCTGAGAGTAAAAATGGTTTTGATGTAAGTTATCAAGTCGGGTTTTTGGAGTTAAGGAAATGAATCAAGCATATTTTGTAACTGGGACCGACACTGAAGTAGGTAAAACCTATATTTCTACTTTATTACTGAAACTGTTGGCCAAGCACGGGAAAAAGGCTTTTGGCTTTAAGCCGATTGCGGCAGATGCTGAAGAGGCATTTGGTGAACTAGTGAACGTTGATGCTATCAGTTTAATGGAAGCTGCGACGGTGCACGGTACTTACGAGCAAGTTAACCCATTTTGTTTTGCACCACCAATTGCCCCGCATATTGCAGCAAAACTGGTAAATGTTGACATTACAGTCGATAAGCTACATGAGCGCTATGACGAAATTCAGCAACTGGGCGCTGAATATATATTATGTGAAGGTGCAGGAGGCTGGGCATTGCCCATTAACGACAATGAATATCTGTATGATTGGGTCGTCAGAGCACAACTTCCCGTTATTTTAGTGGTTGGCATGAAGCTAGGCTGCTTGAATCATGCGTTTTTAACGGCAGAATCTATCAAGCAAAAAGGACTGAATTTGGTGGGGTGGATAGCAAACCAGATTGACCCTGAGATGTCTGTATTTGACGAAAACCTTGAAAGTTTAAAGCTTCGCCTAGACTGCCCGCTGCTTGCAACAGCGCCTTACAGTGAGGGCACACCAAAGCTACAGCTTCGCTCAGCGTTACTCGAGTTGTTTGAGCTTAAATCAGGTACCAGTCAATACTAAGTAACCTGAGCTGCGGATAATTAATGCCTTTCTAGCAGTCAGTTTTAGCGCTAACTGCGTTGAATTCACTTCCAATAGCCAGCTATTGGTGCGTAAATTCGCCTAGTTATCCCCAAAACTCTCTGGCTAGATAAGAAGATAGTTTAAGGTGGTTAAAAAAAACAGTGAGTTAGCTCATTCCTTATCCAAACCTCAGGTTAAATAAAGCGGCTTCTAAAGGTAGTAAGCCGCTTTGAGTCTGTTAATTACAACCTTTTTGAATGGTTTGTGTTGTCACACTGACCTCAAAGTCATTGTAATCGTTATCGTTTTGATCTTCCCAACGTTGGTTGGTACCTGAGACTTGGTACTTGGTTGATAGTGTATTGCTGTTACCATCGATAGCGAGCACATAGGTAAATGATTGTCCTTGAAGGATGTCATAGCTGCCGGCACTGCCGTATTCATCAAGCAATTTAATATATTGGCCGTTTACTTTGATACCCCAGTCATTATTGAATAATGAGTCTTCTCTGACGAACGCGTAATTAATCCGCGTATAGTTGTCAGGCACACATGCGGTTTCATTGTCGAGTATGTTTCCCGATAGGGTTTCATTGCCTGAGGTATTGCTCACGCCTGTTACGCTCAAAGAGAGTTCCCGATCGCCAGTGTACTCAGTATCGTCTATTGTTGCTATTTGAATGGTAGCAGTTGTGCTGCCAGCCGGTATTTCCAATGAGGTAGGTGGTGCTACGTAGTCATCTGATTGCGTTGTCACATCATTGACCGCCACCGAAAAGCTGACGTCCTGCTCGAAGGCTTTACTTAAGGTAATTTGATAGCTAAGGGTACTTCCCTCATAAACCGCGTTTTCAATACTCGTTAACGTAAAAGACGGTGGCGAAGGAGGTGTAGGTGTACCGCCGCAACCAGAAACGGTATAGCATGTACTGCTGCCATTTGGGTTATATGCAAGGTCATTTACTCTTATTGGTAATGTATTGATATAACAGGTGCTTCCTGTATCAGGGTTTAGTTTATAAATCGCGCTTTTGTTGGTGTGTCCAGCATCATTAATGATAACGCGACTGATAATAAGCTCTCCATTGCTATTAAGGCTTGCCCCTGTAACGGAAGTTAAGTCGTGATCAGATAATTTAGTCACAGAAAAGTCGTTGGTATTAACTTGGTAAACGGCTGCACTGGTAACTAGGATTAAGCGGCCATTATAAAACTCAAGATCGCCGCGGTATTTTCCCGCCAGTGAGGGGAGATCCGAGAGCTTAGTCGCGTCGCCTGTGTTTTTATCTATGCTGTAAATAGAATCGTAACTCGTTCCAATGAGCCTATCGTTTGTGCTGTCATATGCCAATCCCACCAAATAAGCCGTTCTACCGACTATGGTATGAGAGGTTCCATCAAAATATGCCAGTTGAACATAGCGATGTTTTTTACCGTCAATGGGAATATCTGCGTCAGCTGGTAAGTTTAGATGACTGGTATCAACTTTATAGTCGATTGGCCTTGGCGCGGATGCATAGTACCAACGTGCACTGCTAGTATCATAGGCGAGTGCTGCGGAACTAAAAGCGGCTAAACTATTGGCGCTGGCTTGTCCTGCACCTTCATCTAGGCCAAACAAAATACCAATATCGCCGCGGCCAGCGTTAATACCAAAAACCTGACCTGGGCAACTATCTGCATAGGTGTATGTGGAAAGTAATGTTGAGATTAAACCAAGTGTTGTGAGTGATGCTTTTAACATAGCAGGAACCCTAAAAAGTTTACGTCCTGTAACTTAAAACAACACAAAGCAATGTCTTCGCAATTAAGTCCAACTCAATGCGATGACTTAATCCTTTAAGGCGGGCGCTTCCATTATTGACTTTGCAATCTAGCGCTATAATTGATCATAATTTACACTTTTACAACAGTAAAATAATTAAAAAGTATTAATTATTTGATTCTTGCCTATTTTTAAAGTTTGGTAATAATGACTCAACGATTTCTTTTGCTGAGATGGTATAGCGTACGCCAGAGAACATCACTGATGCGTTTTCATCGATCCCTGTAATGCCCGTTAAAGTCCAGCCTTCACCTCTTTGTGGGCAATAAACCTTTGTCGTTGGGGGGATAACGGTGAACTCTTGACTCATATTTATTCTCCAAAAATGCTAAATTATAAAGCAATATAAGCGATCATAATATTGAAGGTGTATTTGCTGCAATAAGTGCTACCATTTCGGCAGATACTTAGACCTGAGCATTTTATGGAATTTGAAACACCAAGGCTAGTCATCAGGCCCATAAGGCACAAAGATAATCCGCAGTTATTAGCATTACTTAATTTACCGCAGGTAAAAGCGTATAACGATTACGGCGACAACCTCACTGAAGTAGACCTTAAATGCATGATCCAAATGGATATTGAGCGTCAATATGAAGGTATAGGTGGACGCTTTTGCCTCGTGTGCAAAAGCACTAAAGCGGTGATTGGGTGTATTGGTTTCTATCACGAAGACGGTGATATTGAGGGCCTACATATTGGCTATGAATTACTACCTGATTATTGGGGTAAAGGCGTGATGTTTGAAGCTTTACGTTGTCTATTTGCAAACAAAAGCCAGATTGAGTTTAAACTCAATGTGATTCTGGCGCATGTATCGGCTGATAATCACCGTTCATTAAACCTACTCAAGCGTTTGGGGTTTTGCGCTGTTGGAAATAATCTATATAAAATTGAGCTATAAAAAAGGGCAACTTAATCGTTGCCCTAGTAAGAATTTGAAAAGAATTACGAAAGTGCTCTAATTCTCTCGTCAAGTGGCGGGTGAGAAGCAAAGAAATCTGCAATAGACTTACCTGACGCAATACCAAAAGCCATCATTGAGCCTTCTAATTGCGATTCATGGTTGTGCTTCAAACGCTCTAATGCTGAACGCATTTTTTGCGCACCAACTAAATCAGCTGCACCTTTATCGGCTGCGAATTCTCGTTTACGACTAAAGTAAGCGACAACAACAGACGCCAAAATACCAAAGAGGATCTGGAATATCATATCAAAAATAAAATATGTCCAGCTTCCACCTGACTCTTCTTCATCGCCATTCAAGAAGTTATCAACAATACCCGCCAATACTTTAGCGAAGAATATAACAAAGGTATTTACAACACCTTGGATCAAGGTAAGTGTAACCATGTCGCCATTTGCAACGTGCGACACTTCGTGCGCAAGCACTGCCTCTGCTTGGTCTTGATTCATGTTGTGGAGTAGGCCAGTACTTACAGCAACTAAGCTGTTATTTTTACTCGGCCCGGTTGCAAACGCATTCATTTCAGGGCTGTCGTAAATCGCAACTTCTGGCATTGCAATTCCTGCTTTTTTAGCTTGCTCTGCGACAGTAGAAACTAACCAATGTTCAGTTTCGTTTCGTGGTTGCTCTATAACATGGGCCCCTGTAGATTTCTTTGCAATCCACTTAGACATGTAAAGAGAGATAAAAGAACCACCGAATCCAAATACGGCAGCAATAACCATAATGCCTGTATAGCTTCGGCTAGAAATACCAAACACAGACATTAAGACAGATAACACAATTCCTAACACAAGCATCACTGCTAAGTTAGTGATAAGGAATAAGATGACGCGTTTCATTTTGACCTCGTTAGACAAAAATAAGGAACTAAGTAACTTTTCCCAAGCACTTGCTTATTACACTAGTCCTAGATGCTTTATATGGTCAGAAGTTCAAAAGCACAAGTAAATTCGTATTAATATTAAATGAAGAACACATCATACAATTTATTGACTAACAAGTTTCAGCTTCTGAGATAGGGAATGCAGCATCTGGTCAACAGAGCTATGCTCATTGCTTAATCCTTCTAATAAGGTCATAAAGTAGCAATCCATCATAACGGTTGCTTTCAACTCATTGTATTCCTGCTCACTGAATAACAAGTGTTTGAACAAATTGAGTTGTCCCGTAAAGAATTCGCTATGCCAAATAATCCCACAAAGCAGCTCTTTACTGAAATCTCTATTGCTAAGATAAAAAGCAAATAAATACTTTGCATAGTGGCGTAACTTTAAGCTGGCACTATGCTGCTCATCTGATGTTTTCGCTTCATTAATTAGTTCATCTATTTGGTTATGCATTGCGACTTTGAGCATGTCGAGCTTAGTAGGGAAGTGAGAGAAAACCGTTCCCGTTGCCACGTTTGCTGCTTGGGCAATTTGCCGAGTAGTGGTGTTTTCAAAACCATTGTCTTGAAAAAGTTGCCAACTAGCACTGAGAATTTTATTGTACGTAATTTCTCTTTTTTTCATATGGTTACCTTTTTATTTGCGAAGAGAGTGTAGCACAATTCCAGATTATTTAAGAGATAAAGTTTGCAAATAATGAGCGCGCTCATTATTATAATTGAGCGTGCTCATTAAATTTCAATAGGAGTTGTTATGCAATATTTGAGATTATTCATCGGATACATTCTGTTCATCCCTTTTATCTTTTTTTACAGCTATATTCTTGGTCCAGCTTTAAAAATGGTGCTGATCCCAGGTGGCCTTGTGGTGCTATGCTTAATTATGGGTCCTAAAACGTTTTTCTCTCACTTTAAGCGTGCGAAAGCATTAAGTATTGAAGAATTGGTGGTGTCTAAATAACTCAGGGTGCCATCGCGTGATAATTGCAATAAGTTGATTCTTCGCATTAAAGACGAACTCAGGTATAATGCCCGCAGCTAAGGTGTGAAGGACCTTAGCCCTGTATCGTTCAAAATTAGTCGAGGAATTATTATGACCGTTGGCATCATTATGGGCTCAAAATCAGACTGGCCTACAATGCAACATGCAGCTGAAATGTTAGATAAATTTGGTATTGATTATGAAACTAAAGTAGTTTCAGCTCACCGTACTCCACAGCTTTTAGCGGATTATGCTTCGACAGCAGCAGAACGTGGGATCAAAGTTATCATTGCCGGTGCTGGCGGTGCTGCACACCTACCGGGGATGGCGGCAGCATTCACAAGTCTGCCTGTACTTGGCGTTCCAGTAAAATCAAAAACGCTAAATGGCGTGGACTCATTGCTATCAATTTGCCAAATGCCTAAAGGTGTTGCGGTAGGTACGTTAGCGATTGGCGACGCTGGTGCTGCAAACGCAGGTTTGCTAGCTGCTCAAATTTTAGGTTGTCAGCAGCCAGAAATTTTTGCAAAAGTAGAAGCGTTCAGAAAAGAACAAACAGAAACGGTATTAGCTAATCCAGATCCTGCGAAATAACATGAATATTCTTGTTTTAGGGGCGGGACAGTTAGCCCGTATGATGAGCCTATCGTCAACTCATCTTGATATAAAAGTTCTGGCTTATGATGTTGGTAGCCAAACGGTAATAAACCCCGTTACCTTTGCAACCACACCAGAGTCATTACAGCAAGCCATTGACAATGCTGATGCCATCACTGCCGAATTTGAACATATTCCACATGATGTTTTGGCGCTTTGCGAACAAAGCGGTAAGTTTTACCCTGGCGCAGAAGCAATAGCCACCGGTGGTGATCGCGCGAAAGAAAAAGCACTACTAGATAAAACATCTGTGCCTTGTGCTCCTTTTAAAATTATTACGGATAAAGCGCATTTTCTCACAGCGATTGATGAGTTAGGTATGCCTTTAGTCGTTAAAACCTGTCAAGCAGGCTATGATGGGAAAGGGCAATGGCGAGTAAAATCAGAGTCTGAAATAGACAATATTTGGGCCGAAATGTCTGGGTTTTTGCAAGCAGGCACTGAAGCACAGCCTCACTCTATCGTTGCTGAAAAAATGATACCGTTTGACCGTGAGGTGTCGATTATTGGTGTGCGTGCTAAAAATGGCGAATGTAAAATTTATCCTTTGACTGAAAACCAGCATACCAATGGTGTACTGACCTTATCAATTGCCGGGAAAGAGAAAGCCAATATTCAAGCGCAAGCGGAAGACGCATTTTCGAAACTCGCGAATGCACTCGATTATGTTGGTGTACTTGCTATTGAGTTTTTCGATGTTGAAGATCAACTATTGGTTAATGAAATAGCGCCTAGGGTACATAACTCAGGACATTGGTCACAACAAGGCGCCCATGTAAGCCAGTTTGAAAACCATATTCGTGCCGTTGCCGGTTTACCGATTGGTGATACAAGGCTGCTTCGCCCAACCGCGATGATTAATGTGTTAGGGCAAAGTCACATTCCATCACAAGTTCTTGCTGTCTCAGGGACAACCAGTCACTGGTATGGCAAAGATGCGAAACCGGGCAGAAAAATGGGGCATATCAACGTGTCAGCTGACTCACTGCATAAGTTAGGTGAAGCACTGGCAGAGCTTGCTGACATCTTGCCTGAGGCAGACTACCCTGGGGTTATGGAAACCGCTCAGCAATTAATTTTGAATTAGTACTACTGTTTTTAGCAAAAAAGGTCCATTGTTAACTAAAAACCTAAGCTTATGATATCTATTGAGTTAACTCATTCTTTATAACAGAGCTCAGGGTAGATATAAAAAATTTAATTTTTTTACTGTTATTTTTGGAACTCTTTTCTGATAGTGCGGTCTACTATTGTGAGGCGCGGATAGGCCTCATTTCATACTCGTTGTCCATCAACGACTATGTGAGCGCAGAGAGTATTTGGCCAGCATCCCTATGCTGGCCTTTTTTTGTCCCACCCATCGTGCTTTTAATCTTAAATCTGTCGATATTCCGCTGGCTTTCTGCTTAAATTAGGCAAATTTAACTATTATAAGAAAGTCACATGTTGAAACTCTCTCTTATCTCGATGGCTGTCGCTTCAGGTTTATTCCTTTCAGGCTGTCAAACCACTGAAGTAAGCCCAAAACCACAACAAGTTGAAGCCAATTCACCAGTCCCACAAGTTGTTGCGACTCCTGTTGATTTCGGTGGTGAGCAGATCACCTTAAAACAAGCAATGGCGCATCCTGATTGGTTGGGAAGACAACCAGAAGGCGCATACTGGGGAGCTGATAGCAAAACCGTTTTCTATAAGCGTAAGCAAGCTGGCTCAGAGTTAAGAGATCTATTTAAAGTCAGTAGCGCACAAACAAGCGAAGCAGTTTCGCTGTCAGATTTGCATGCCGTTGGTGCTGCAAACGCGATTTATAATAAAGGTCGGACGCTACAATCTTATGAATTTAAAGGCAACATATTCGTTAAAAACCTGAAGTCTGGCGCTTTGACACAAGTTACTCATTCTTCGAACTATGAGTATGCACCGCAATTCTTAAGTGATAACCGATTAGCTTACCGTTCAGGCAATGCGCTATTTGCGTTTGATATAGCCACTGGCTTAACGAAAGAACTGGTAAAGTTACATTTAGCGGATAAGCCTGAAGGAGTGAAAGAGCCAAATGGATATATCGCTGAGCAGCAACACAAACTGATTCAATTCGTCGCGCTAACGCACAAAAACAGCAAAGATCGAGAAGCGAGAAATCAAGAGATAGAAGCGAATAACGCAAGCATCCAAGATAATCAGTTTTATCTAGGTAAAGGAAAAACACTTATCTCAGTTAGCTTAGCACCGACAGGTGACAAGTTAATCGCTGTGATCACCGATGATAAACCAAGCCGTTCAGACTCTGACATCATGCCTAACTACGTGAGTCAAAACGGTGACATTGATCCGGTAAAAGCTCGCCGCCGCGTTGCAGACACAAAACCAATGAGTTCTGATGTTATTTTCATTGATTTAGCAAAATCAGAGCAAGTCACGCTGAGCTATGATACTTTGCCTGGCTTTGATGAAGATGTACTAGCCGAGGTGAAACGCGAAAATGCTAAGGCAAAAGGTGAATCATATAAGAGTGAAAAAGCACCACGTGATATCAACTTGATCGACACATGGGGCTGGAGTCAATCCGCTATCCAATGGAATAGTGACGGTTCTCAAGTCGCAGTGATGCTTGGTGCTTGGGATAATAAAGACAGATGGTTAGCAACTGTTGATTTTGATAAACAACAATTCGTTTCTCAGCACCGCCTACACGATGAAGCATGGATCAATTACACCTACAATGATTTTGGTTGGTTAAGCAACCAAGACGCGTTGTACTATCTTTCAGAGCAAACTGGATATAGTCAGCTTTATGTTAAGCCGCTTAACGGCAAAGCAAAAGCAATGACTTCAGGGAAGTTTGTGGTTTCTGAACCAACCTTAACCCAAGATAGTCAATTTGTTTATTACAAAGCCAATAAAGATCACCCAGGTTTATACGAAATTTATCGCGTCAATTTAGCAAGCGGTGAAGATGAGCAGTTAACTGATTTAGATGGCCTGACTGATTACCAGCTAAGCCCAGATGAGCAAAAGCTGTTGTTAACTCACTCAAAAATCATGATGCCTCCAGAACTTTATGTGGCGGATGCAGCGCCAAAAGCAGCGGTGTCACGACTCACTAATACAGTCTCTGATGCGTTTTTAAATAAGAAGCTAATTGCACCTAAGATTGTCGCGGTTCCTTCAAGCCATCAAGGTGAGCCTGTCTACGCAAAAGTATATTACCCAGCAGATTATCAAGAAGGCGAAACGGGTAAGAATCGTAAGGCTGTGATCTTTAACCATGGTGCGGGTTATTTGCAGAACTCTCATATGGGTTGGTCTAACTACTTTAGAGAGTTTATGTTCCATTCACTCCTCGCGAGCGAAGGCTATGTCGTTATGGATATGGACTATCGCGGCTCTAAGGGCTATGGCCGAGATTGGAGAACGGCAATCTATCGTCATATGGGTAAACCAGAAATCGAAGATTTAGCAGACGGTGTCGAGTGGATGGTGAACAACGCTAATGTTGATCGTGGCGCTGTAGGTACTTATGGTGGTTCATACGGCGGCTTTATGACATTTATGGCGCTATTTACTCAGCCCGATCTATTCCAAGCAGGCGCTGCTTTACGTCCAGTCACCGATTGGGCCTATTACAACGACCCGTACACCTCAAATATCCTTAATCGCCCCGATGTTGACCCAATTGCATACAAACGCAGTTCGCCTATCTATCATGCTGAAGGTTTGAAAAACAAGCTTCTGATCAATGCACCTATGGTTGATGACAACGTGTTTTTCCAAGATGTTGTGCGCTTAGTGCAACGTCTGATTGAGCTAGAAAAGGAAGACTTTGAAACGGCGATTTATCCAGTTGAGCCCCATGGCTTTAGACAGCCATCAAGTTGGTTGGATGAATACCGTCGTATATACAAGTTGTTCAAAGAAAACTTGTAATCAAATGGGTGGATAAAAAGCCAGCTTAAGCTGGCTTTTTTGTTTTATAAAATAAATAGATAACAGCTAAAACCACACCACCAACTGCACCAAATAGATGTGCTTCAATGGCGACTCTCGAGTCTATCAGCTTAGCTACATCTGCGCTTGCACCCGCATATTGCTCCCAACATATCTTTGCCCACACACCAATAAACAACAGATATCCAGTTGTTAGCTTGCGCTTAATATCTTCAAGTGCTCCCCATACGATAAGCCCATGTAATAAGCCACTCAAGCCTGTATATACAACAATGTTTGGCGAAAATAGCAAAATCATGAGCCCGGTAAAGAGGCCAAGAAAAAGCACATTCAGCCAATACTTTCTTAGAGTTGTATATTCGGCATGTAATAGCCAAATAAATAAGATACCAAGCAGGTTTAGCATCAAGTGATACCAATTGCTATGGGTAAACTGACCGCTCAAAATACGCCATATTTCACCATCAGCAATTGCGTTTCTGTCGAAATCTAAGTGCGGGCCAAGCCCGAACAACATCAGTATTGTTGACAATATCGCCAAAGACGCAGGGCCAATGAGATATTCTTTGTTCGTTGGAAGTTCAAACATACGATTTCACGTTATTATTTTTGCATATTGTGCCTAATTGCTTTTATGATGCCAAATATAAGACGTAAGCAAAGTGGGTATTATGAAACATACACTTGCATCACTAACCGTGATTGCCGCATTCAGCTTTTCAACCAACACCTTAGCTGAGCAACAAAAAATCGAAATTAGAGAGCCGGAAGCCGCAACAGGTTTCCAATCTAAAGAAGCACGCACCGCAGAAAAGTACATGGTCGTTGCTGCCAACCCCTATGCGAGTAAAGCAGGTCAATTGATGCTCTCAAAAGGGGGAAGTGCGGTTGATGCTATGATAGCGACTCAACTTGTGCTTACATTAGTTGAGCCGCAATCTTCAGGCGTAGGTGGCGGGGCTTTTATCCTGCACTACGACAAGAAAAGCAATGAATTAATTAGTTTTGATGGTAGAGAAACTGCACCAAAACTTGCCGGCCCTGATCTGTTTTTAGATGATACGGGTAATGCGGTTAGATGGATTGAGGCTGTGGTGGGCGGTCGCTCTGTTGGTGTGCCTGGTATTCTGCACGCGTTTAAATCAGCACATGACAAATACGGTAAACTGCCATGGCAGGAATTATTCAAGCCGGCGATTGAATTAGCTCGAGACGGATTTATCGTCTCTCCACGTTTAAATATGCTGCTTGAGAAAAAACTCAACCCAGGTTTGACAAAGCTCAGTCCTGCAAAAGAATATTTCTATCCGAATGGTAAAGCACTACAACCAGGGACCCTTAAAAAGAATCTGCCTTTGGCAAACCTATACTACAAAGTAGCAACACAAGGGATCCAAGCCTTTTATGAAGGGCAAAATGCCACCCAATTAGTAGAAGCTGTGCAAAAGTCTGAAATCGCACCTGGCAAATTGGCGCTGAGCGACTTAGAACATTATAAAAGCAAAACCCGAGACGCTATCTGTACGGAATATCGTGTATATAAAGTTTGCTCTATGGCACCGCCTAGCAGTGGTGGTATTGCCGTTTTGCAAATGATGAAACTGCTGGAACCGTACGACCTAGGTAAGTATAAGGCAAACGACCCAGAAGCCTTGCACCTCTTTACTCAAGCATCTCGCCTAGCGTTTGCCGATAGAGATTTTTACGTTGCTGATCCTGATTTTGTTGAAGTGCCAGCAAAAGAATTGCTTAACGAACAATATCTATTAGGCCGTAGCAAACTTATCGGTGAAATGGATAATCACGACTTTCCAGTAGGCGACCCAACTTCGGGCACACTCGCTTATGCTATGGATGATAGTTATGAATTACCTTCGACCAGCCATGTGTCGATTGTAGATGCAGAGGGTAATGCTATTTCTATGACAAGCTCGATAGAAATGGCATTTGGCTCGACGGTGATGGTCAACGGATATTTACTCAATAACCAATTAACCGACTTTGCGCTTTCTCCAAAAGTAGGGGATAAATGGGTCGCTAACCGGGTAGAAGCAAACAAACGCCCAAGAAGTTCTATGGCACCTGTAATGGTGTTTAACAAAGATGGGTCGCTTAAATTGATAGTCGGCTCACCGGGTGGCAGCCGTATTATCAACTATGTTGCTCAAACCTTAGTTGGTGTACTGGACTGGGGGTTATCTGTTCAGGCTGCGATTGATTTACCAAAAATCACCAATCGCAATAAGTACACAACGCTGGAAAAAGGCACTGAGCTGACAAAACAAGCACCTTACTTTGAGAAAAAAGGCCATGAAGTACAGATCCGCGACTTAAACTCAGGACTACATGCCATTGAGGTTCGTGGAACACATTTAATCGGTGGCGCAGATCCAAGAAGAGAAGGTGTTGCACTCGGTGAAAGCAGCGAATAAGCCGTGGTTTCTTAAGTGCTTTTAGGCTATAATTTTGCGTTCCAGAAAAATGCGTTTAACGTGCTCTGGAGCGCGTTAATAATGGTCTGATGAGCACTAAATTCATTGTAATTTAATCCTTTTCGACAATAATGAACCCTTAGACTAAAAAATTAGTGTCAAGCTTGTAAATATGACTAAACAAACCGATCCAAATTATCTCTACATTCCCTATTCAGGTCCTACACTATTAGAAACGCCACTGCTTAACAAAGGGAGTGCATTCTCTCAACGCGAGCGTGAAAATTTCAACTTAGCGGGACTACTTCCTCCTCGTTACGAAACAATTGAAGAGCAAGTTGAGCGTTGTTATCAGCAATATTCAAGCTTTAGCGACAACCTAAACAAGCACATTTACCTGCGCGCTATTCAGGACAACAATGAAACGCTGTATTACCGCTTAGTACGTGATCATTTGGAAGAAATGATGCCAATCATCTACACCCCAACAGTAGGTGATGCATGTGAGAAGTTTTCTGATATCTATCGCAGCTCTCGTGGTTTGTTTATTTCTTATGAAGACCGCTATCAAATCGATGATATTTTACGAAATGCCACTAAAGGCAAAGTAAAAGTTATCGTGGTTACAGATGGTGAACGTATTTTAGGCCTTGGCGACCAAGGTATTGGTGGTATGGGTATTCCTATCGGTAAGCTGGCACTTTACACCGTATGTGGTGGGATCAGCCCTGCTTACACGCTGCCTGTTATGCTTGACGTAGGGACAAACAACGAGAAGCTACTCAATGACCCAATGTACATGGGGGCAAGACACCCACGTATCGGCCAAGCTGAATATGACGAATTCCTAGATCTATTCATTAAAGCGGTTAAACGCCGTTGGCCTAATGTGCTGTTACAGTTTGAAGATTTCGCACAACCTAACGCAATGCCACTATTGAAACGTTACCGCGATGAAATTTGTAGCTTTAACGATGATATCCAAGGCACCGCTGCGGTTACTGCGGGTTCGCTGTTAGCCGCTTGCCGTGTGAAAGGGGCAAAGCTCTCGGAACAAAAAGTAGTGTTTGTTGGCGCAGGCTCTGCTGGCTGCGGTATTGCAGAGCAAATTATTAGCCAAATGATTTCAGAAGGGATAACCGACGAGCAAGCGAGAAGCCAAGTGTTTATGGTGGACCGTTTTGGCCTACTGACAGAGGGCATGGAAGGACTAAGAGATTTTCAAGAAGCGCTAGTTCAACAACAAGCAAATCTTGCGGATTGGACATACAGTGGTGAATTTGCATCTTTATTAGATGTAATGCACTGTGCAAAACCAGACATCTTAATTGGTGTATCAGGTCAAGCGGGCCTATTCACTGAGCAAGTGATCCGTGCGATGCATGCTGGGTGCGAACAGCCAATTATTTTCCCATTAAGTAATCCATCACGCCAGGTTGAAGCACATCCAAAAGATGTAATTGAGTGGACTGATGGTCAAGCAATTGTTGCTACGGGAAGCCCATTTGAACCGGTAGTACATGGTGAGCAAACAATCATCATACCGCAATGTAATAACAGTTATATCTTCCCAGGGATCGGCCTTGGTGTACTTGCAGCTAAAGCGAACCGTATTACAGATAGCATGTTGATGGTATCTAGCGAAATGCTTGCTGAATCATCACCACGTGCTAATACCGGCAAAGGTAGCCTACTACCAGCACTAACTGAAATTGAACCGTTGAGTAAGCGCATTGCTTTTGCAGTTGCTAAAAAGGCAATGGAAGAGGGCGTTGCACTTGAAATGGAAGACGACGCAATTTGGGCTGCAATAGAGAAAAACTATTGGCTCCCTAAGTATAGAAATTACAAACGCTGTAGCGTCTAGTTACTTTTACTTAGCTAAAACAGAAATCGCCGCCAACTCAAATTGGCGGCGATTTTATTTATTAATCACTCGTAAGTTTAAGAGCGTTACATATGACTTCTCAAAGTGACAACGGCTCATTTTGTTAAAGTTTGTTACCCTGAAATCCAATTCAGTAGTTGTTAATTGAAATATGCTTGAATATGCAGGTATCACATTTTAGGAGCAAAAGATGCGAATTTTAACTGGCTTACTGACATTATGTTTATCTGGATTTAGCTTTGCAGGCGCATTGCCTGACTCGCCGCATTTATATGTTAAAGGCACTTCATTTATTCAAGTACAACCCGATATTGCAACCATCCGCGTTGCCATTACTGAAAAGCAAAAGTCGCTGCCCACAGCTAAAGAAAACGTCGATAAGATTATGGCTAAGGCCATCGAAATCGCTAAACGCTTCGATATTAAAGAAGACGATATTCACGCAGATCAGCTGAATGTCTACAGACAGACACGCTACAATCGAGAATCAAACGAAGAAGAGTTTGATGGTTTTCGCGTAAGTCGTAGCCTGACTGTAAAACTTAAAGACATCAAAAAATACCCTGAGTTGCTTCAAGAGTTTGTAGACAGCGGCATAAATCAGTTCAATAACACGGAATTTGGTGTTGAAAATGAAGGCAAGTATCTGCAAAGCCTCAAAAAAGCCGCCATCAAAGATGCAAAGAAAGCAGCTAAAGAGCTGGCAGGCGAGTTTGATGTTGAATTGGCAAAACTGTACTCAGTTTCATTCCAACCAATGCAAACGCCAGTTCAGCCTTACGTGCGCTCTGCAGCAATGGCAATGGAAGCAGATCAAGGCGCTTACAAAAATGCGTATAACACAGGTGCAATTACATTGAACGCGGAAGTTTATGCCGTTTACTTAATTGAGTAATACTGGCTGTGAACTAGTTAAACTTATACACTAAGCCCTCCATTGGAGGGCTTTTTATGATCACCGGTTTATATGCGGCATTCTCTATATTAAACTCAGTTTTAACATAATATAACACAGACACAAAGTATCACTAGGAGATGGCGGTATCGATGAACTGCAAAGTGCAATACGGATCCACGGCAACTTTTTTGAGTAAACACCGTTCGTACTGTTAATGATGTTGTTACTCGAAACTCAACAAATCAATTCGTATCTACTTCATGCTTTTGGCATTGCTTTTTTGTTTTCTCGAGTTGCACTCGATAAAGCTAACTTTTCAATCAGAAAAGTAGCGATGGCGACAACATATGGGATAATACTTATTTTAGCGTCATTCATTTTAGCGTCATTCAACCTCGTGTATTACTTTATCTAAATATGACAAAACACAAATTTCTGGTAACAGGTTTACCACGAACGGGCACAACAAGTCTGTGTATTGCTGCATTAGGTGCTGGATACAAAACAGCACACACGGCATACACAAGGCAAGCATTAGACAATGCTGAATTTATTGCTGACACGCCCGTTTTCGCTGATTATAAAAAATTATATGCTTTATATCCTGAAGCCAAAATAATCCAGTTAACACGAGATTTTGAGCAATGGCTTCCCTCAATTAAGCGTTTGATGACGGCAATGAAAGAAAACTTACTGTCACAAACAGGAGGCTTTAACGACACCATTAAGCGTTGTTATTTTGAAACTTTTCCTGATTTTGACAAACATTTTGAAGACGATGGTTATTGGCGGGATTGTTATAGCAAGCATCATGATAGGGTGCTTAGATTTGCAAAAATGAATCATATTCCTTTTATTGCGGTCAATCTAACCGCTACTGATGCCGAGCAAACGCTTGGCGAATTTATAGGCGTAACTCAAGAAAAAGTGACCATCCCGCATGTCAATATCGGTGGTAAAGTAACTGCATGGAAGTGGTTTTCACACCCCAATAAAGTGGAATCGACACGTAATGGCAAAGCAGATAAAGACACAGCGCTCTTTAGCATGCAAGTTCGCTCGAGCGCCTGAGTTTGTTATACTCACCACAAGCTGTATATACAAGATAGAATTATGTTTGAATTAAAATACCACACACCTTTTAGCTGGACTGAAAAAGTCCTAGCCGACTTTGATACCTTTCTTCAAGATCACGCCGCTGCAGAAAAAAAAGCAGCCGGAATGGCGATGGCAATGCTTGGTCATTACCCAGACAGGATCAAGCTAGTAAAAGCGATGGCAGATCTCGCAATAGAAGAAATGATCCATTTTAAACAGGTACTTAAAATCTTAACCGAGCGTGGTACGCTACTAGGAAACGACCAAAAAGACCCCTATATAAAGCAAATGCGCGCATTGTTCCGCCAAGGCACTGACGAATATTTAATTGATAGATTACTGATCGGCGCAGTAATTGAGGCTAGGGGCCATGAGCGTTTTTCTTTAGTTGCAGAAGCGCTTCCTGAAGGCAAAGAGAAAGACTTTTATGTTGCAATCGCCAAGTCAGAAGAAAAACACAAAAATCTTTTTGTGGAGCTCGGCTACGAGTACTTCGACAAATTAACGATAGATAACCGTTTAGAAGAAATTCTCATTGCAGAAGCGCGTATTTGCAAAGGTATTCCATTTAGCGCAGCGCTTCATTAAAAGCAGCCACATAACTCGAGCCAATAAAGCCTCAACAAGTTACAGTGTAGCTTTATTGTCTCCCATCTTTCTAGATACTTATTCAGTGAAGAGAACGGTTTCACTAGATATACCAATTAAGATTTCTAGTTTCGCCCAGTGCATTGTGTTCCATTGAATACTTTTGGTTTCAAAACGACTCATATTCGAAGCAACTAATATCGCAATAGTTATACACCAACCAGACGAGCGATACTGAACCTTTGATTTTATAAGGGAGTAGACTTTCCTCATCTAAAATTTATTTAATTTAACATAACGTAAATTATGGGATGCAATGAATTATGTGAGAAACCATATAAAGCACCTTACTAATGTCCAATACTAGACGGTATCGGACATTAATAAAAAGTTTACTGTATTTTCTATTGAGCTATGGTTTCGCTTTTTATAGTATGTGGTTGAATTTGTAATTTGAAGTATCGACATATGGAATTTGTAAGACCGCTAGAACCAATCTTGATAATTGATGACGCTGTTGAGATCAGAGATTTTCTGACACAGATTTTGGAGAACTTAGGGTTTGAAGAAGTTTATGGTTGTGAAGACTTTGATTCCGCAAAGCCGCTACTAAAGCATAAACAACCCAGTGTTGTCTTTTTAGATATTGAGCTTCCCGATACAGATGGCACCGAAATTCTTTCCTACATCAACGAAAACTTTCCTGTGGCCCATGTCATCATGTGCTCTGGCCATAATAGTATGGAGAATGTTCAAAATACTTGGGAACTTGGTGCTAAGGGCTTTATCGCTAAACCTTTCAATGCACATAAAGTGGATTCGGTAATGAAGCGTTTAGAGCTGGTTACATGAATGAAGAAATAAAGAAACTTACCGATGCGCTCTCTACCGTTATTTTAGAAAAGCCTGAACAAATAAAACTCGCGATCTGCAGTCTTTTGTGTCGCGGCCATCTTCTAATCGAAGATTTACCAGGTATGGGTAAGACGACGCTATCTCATTCTCTTGCTGATGTGTTAGGTCTGACATATCGTCGAGTGCAATTTACTAGCGATCTACTCCCAGCCGATATTACCGGCACTTCTATTTTTAACCGTGAACATCAGTCTTTTGAATTCCATCCTGGTCCAATTTTCAGCCAAGTTTTACTGGCCGATGAAATCAACCGCGCAAGTCCAAAAACTCAAAGCGCCTTGTTGGAGTCCATGGAAGAACATCAAGTAACCATCGATGGCGTAAGCCATGAGCTCCCTAGCCCATTTTTTGTGATTGCAACGCAAAATCCTCAGCATCAATCAGGCACGCATCCACTGCCTGAGTCACAACTCGACCGCTTTTTTATGCGTATAAGCTTGGGATACCCCTCGGAAATGGCAGAAGCGCAGTTAATTAAATTAGCTGGAAAAGCGAGAAAATTGACTCAAGCACCACAAGTGATCGATGGTAAAACACTGTTGGCGTATCAACAAGTTGTGCCTAACATTGTGCTAAGTGACGCTATTATTGATTACATCCTTCGCTTAGTTAATTACACACGAAGCTCAGGTCAATTTAGCGATCCTTTGTCGCCAAGAGCTAGCATTGCACTTGCAGCCGCAAGTCGTGCATATGCGTTTATTAGTGGTCGAGATTTCGTCATACCTGATGACGTTCAAGCGGTTTTCACTTCAGTCTGTGCCCATCGACTTGGCATCACCACGACGAATGAAGCAGAAGTTAAGACACAGGTCTTTCAAAACGTACCGGTACATTAAGCATGATTAACCGCTTGAAACGGAAAGTTAAGCAGCATATTTATAAACGACATCAACGCTCAGAAATACGGTTATCTCATAATAATATCTACATACTGCCATCCAAGGATGGCGGTTTTTTTATCGCTGTGGCTTTGCTTAATTTTGTATTGGGGATCAACTATCAGAATAACCTAATCCTTGCAGTGTCCTACATTATGGCTGTGATGATGATAGCCGCCCTATTTTTAGGTTTTTTTAACTTGAACAATACAAATGTCCGATATTTGGGAAGTAATGCTAATTTTAGCCCATACAGTTCATCTATTAGACTCAGTATTTCATCTAGCGCAGAGATCCAATCACTCAGACTATTAAGTGAATACAACCAAACGGCTACCCATATTTCCAAAGTGAGTGATGAAAAAGTTATTGAGTTAGCCGCCCCTGATTTACCTCGTGGTGTATATGATACGGGGGTAATTAAAATCCTCAGCTACTTCCCATTTGGTCTTATTCGTACTTGGTCGTATATAAAACCAAACGATGCTTTCTACGTGTATCCTACTCCATTGCCCGTTGTAGACACAGAGTTTAGCTTCGGCAGTGCTTCGAATACTAGCCAAAGCATACAACAGAATGAGCGTTCAGTTGAGTTCGACCATCTCTCGCAATATCAAAAAGGGATGAGTTTAAGCCGCGTTTCTTGGAAGCATTACGCCAAGACGGAACAGATGCTAATTAAGCAGAATGCACCGGAGTCGGCCGATTTACACCGCATTATTTTCGATTATTCTAAGCTTTCAGGCAGCAAAGAAGAACGTCTGAGTAAGCTCTGTACTATGGTGCTTGACGCCGATAAGCAACAAACAAGTTATGCCCTGTTACTTCAGCAGAACAGGATCCCGTTCGGTCAGGGTGAAACCCATAAACTATGTTGCTTGGAGGCATTAAGTGAATTCTAGCTTCCCAAAATGGTACTACAGCACGTCACTATTTTTATGGCTGCTGAGCATTATTCTTGTTGATGATTTTGGTATCGGCTTTGTCGGGTTATGTACCGTTTTGACGCTGTGGCAAGCATCCAGATTGGTGACTAAACCAAGCGTGTTAAGCATTCGTTTTATTAACTTGATCACTTTACTCGGCGCCATTGCGACGGCCTCATTAATAGGTCTAAAAAACAGCGTGAATGTTTTTGTGGCTTTGATGTTGGTTGCATCGCTGCTTAAACAAGTGCATGCCACGCAACCCCGCCAATTTACACAAATATGTATTTTGAATTTCTTTACTTACCCGTGCTTATTTCTTTTTACACAAAGCATATTTGCAGCGTTTTTGGTATTAATTTTGTTGGCTGTTAATTTAGCTATCATGCTTAATCTCGAGCAAAACCTAAGGTTCAAATCTGCGCTTAAGGTAAGCGCAAAGGGATTGGTATTGGTGCTGCCCGTGGCTACTTTATTAGTTGTTTTTTTACCTAAACTCCCGGCATTTTGGCAGTTACCTGCACCGCAGAATCAAGCAAAAACAGGGTTATCTGAGAATGTAGATCCTTTCAATTTCGCAAATTTATCCCAGTCCAGCGACTTGGTGTTTCGGGCATCATTTGAGAACACTCAACAAACGGGGCCTTTCTATTGGCGTGCAATTATTCACGATGAGTTTGACGGACGGCAATGGAAAGTCTCTGAGTATCAAGGTACCAATATCAGAGCGTTGCCCAAAGAGCCAATTGGCGCAGCTACCATTATTGCGCAGCCAAGCCAACTTCCCTGGTTGTACGGCCTGTCATACTCTTATTCGAAAAACGCTAAGTTGAATAGTAACGTATTTGGCACGGTCTATTTGAAAAACCTATCAGCAAAACCTGTCGAGTATCAAATCGATTTCACTGACTTTGAACCCCAAGATTCGTTAACGCCTTGGTATTATAGGCGTAATACCGCATTACCTGACGGCATTAATCAACAGGCAAGGCAACTGGCGCGCGATTGGGACAGTCAATCGACAACAACGAGCCAATTCATTGAATTAATGAAGCGCTATTTTTTGCAAAATGGTTTTGTCTATACCTTAACGCCAACTACAGCCCAATCGGACAATAGGATTGATGACTTTTTATTTAGCTCGTTTAATGGTTTTTGTGGTCATTACGCCTCGGCTGCGGCATTTCTACTGCGAAGCGCGGGTATCCCCGCTCGCTTGGTCTCTGGTTATCTGGGCGGTGAAAAAAATGACAATCAAGGCTATTACAGCGTTTATCAATATGACGCACATGCTTGGGTTGAATATTTTACACCAGGAGTTGGCTGGCAACGCTTAGACCCAACTGCCTGGATTGCCCCAGAGCGCATGACAGGGAGCCTTTCTCAGTTAGAACAATTATCGAGTGAGTTCAAAAGCGGTTTGGGCTACAGCTTAATTGGCTTGTCTAATTGGCAATCTATTAATTGGTTGCGATTACAGCTCGAGGAGCTTGACTATCAGTGGACTCGCGTCGTCATTAATTTTGACAAAGAAAAGCAAGGCGCACTGTTTAAAGAGTGGTTTGGGAGCAATGGGCAGCTTTGGGCGGGCATATTTTCCCTGTTTATGCTGCTTTTGCTCTCAATTGCGCTATTTTACCTTAGCAAGCAGCTTACTCGGCATAAACGCCCTATCGAACTTGTCTATTACAATGCTATAGTGTCCGATTTCAAAGGGCAGCTAAATGGCACTACGGCGAAACAACATATTGTTGAGTTATGTAAGTTGTTTCCTGAGTTAGATGCGTCGCTTTGGCAGTTTTATCAATTAATTGAAAAGTCACAGTATCAACAAAAACCACTTAATAAACTTGAGCTTGGTGAGTTGAAGAGGTTGTATAAATCAATAAAAAGAAAGGCAAAAAAATAGTATGAATGCTGTTATTTTGGGCGTCTTGCTCATGCTGGGGTTAACCCTCTTTAGAATAAATGTAATTGTCGCCATGACCGTCAGTGCAATAGCGGCGGGCTTGGTGGCCGGTTTAGATTTGAAGACAACCTTAAACGCTTTTAATGATGGGCTATCTGGTGGCGCAGAAATAGCCTTAAGCTATGCCATGTTAGGTGGGTTTGCGGTTGCTATTTCGAAGTCTGGCTTAACTCAAATCCTCGCGCAAAAGCTGCTCAAATTGGTTAATGCCAATAATAGCGAAGGCTCAACGTTTTTAAGCATGTTTATAATGGTTATCATTTTGGCTTGCTCGATTGCGTCTCAAAACCTTGTGCCAGTTCATATTGCGTTTATTCCTATCCTCATTCCACCGCTATTAGTCGTACTGAACAAGCTGACGATAGACCGCCGTGCGATTGCGTGTATTTTAACGTTTGGCTTAGCGACCAGCTATATGGTGTTGCCATATGGATTCGGTGGCATTTATCTTTACTCTATTTTGCATAAAAACCTTGTAGACAATGGTTTAGAATTGGTTAAGTTCGACGTGCCATACGCTATGGTGATCCCTGCGCTTGGTATGCTGATTGGCCTGTTGATTGCCGTTTTCATTACTTATCGTAAAAAGCGAGTTTATGAAGTGAGTCAACAGCAAAGTACTCAGTCAAATACAGTACCTGAAGGCCAAGAAGCAACCAAAGTGATGATCGTCGGCGGCACTGCGGTGCTGGCTTCTCTCATCGCACAAAATAACAGTGGCTCAATGATATTAGGTGGGCTCGTTGGCGTGATGATTTTTAGCCTCTTTGGTATTGTGAAATGGGAACAAAACTCCGATGTTTTCAGTAAAGGTGTGGCGATGATGGCAATGATAGGTTTTATCATGATCTCTGCTCAAGGCTTTGCCTCCGTCATGAAAGCAACGGGTGATGTGGCAAGTTTAGTAGCAAGTTGTGCTGATTTTGTCGGCGACAATAAACCACTTGCCGCTGCGATGATTTTGCTTGTTGGCTTACTTATTACCATGGGAATTGGCAGTTCATTTTCAACCGTGCCAATCATTGCCACGCTATTTGTACCTTTGTCTCTAGAGGTTGGCTTTTCTGCTATGGCTACCGCCGCCTTGGTGGGAACCGCAGGTGCACTAGGCGACGCGGGCTCTCCTGCATCAGACTCCACACTTGGACCCACTTCTGGCTTAAATGCCGACGGCCAGCACGATCACATATGGGATTCCGTGGTACCTACATTCATTCACTTCAACATCCCACTACTCTGCTTTGGCTGGATAGCCGCGATGGTGTTATAGGTTTATCAATCATGATGGTATCAAGGCTCCCCGCCTTGATACCATCAGCTCATAAACATACTGTATTTTCTTTGTCTCTAATGTCGCTTTTGTCTTATTAGTTTTCTTGTGCTATACCAATAGGTAAGAGAATTAAAGCAAAAAGACTATGCAAACACTTAAACCAAGCGAAATAGCCAGTTACTGTAACGTACACCAACGCAGTGTGAGCCGTTGGATTGCCAATGGCGAATTAAAGGGTCATAAGCTTCCTGGACGCGGTAACTACCGTGTCTTACTTGAAGACTTTTTATCCTTTTTAAACAAGCACAAAATCCCCCTTTCGCAAGACTTTATTAGCGACTATCAAATCGCAGAAAGTGGTCTACACTCTGATAAAGAACGGGATTTAGCTAAGGTGCTTATCATTGATGACGAGCCCCAGTATAGAAAAGCGATACGACGAGTGATAGGCAACGATTATTTGATACAAGAAGCTGGGGATGGCTTTATGGCAGGCATTGCCATCTCGGAGTTTAAACCAAGTTTAATCACGCTCGATCTTTCCATGCCGGGAATGGATGGCTTTCAAGTGATCTCATTTATCCGCGAAAAAGAAGAATTTAAAGCGATTAAGATTTTGGTGATCTCTGCGTTAAATGATGTAGAACTTGAAAAGGCCAAAGCGATGGGCGCCAATGATGCCCTTTCTAAACCGTTTGATAACTCTATTCTGTTAGAAAAAATTAATGCGCTAATACAGGGGTAGCTATGAATGCACCTATCATGTTGGTTGATGATGAAATTGATATTCTAAAGTCGCTTAAACGCACTCTGCGTTTACAGCATTATGAAGTGGTATATACCGATGACCCAAGACAAGCGCTCGGTTTGATACAAGAGCACAAACCGCATGTGCTTATTACTGATTTCAGAATGCCCAACATGAATGGCCAAGAGCTTATCCAAGAAGTGAAAAAGCATGATCCTAGTATTGAATGCATCGTGCTCAGTGGACAAGCTGATTATGACGATATGAAGTCGCTGATCAACGCGAATAATACCTTTAAGTTTTTATCCAAGCCTTGGAATAACGAAGAGCTGTACACAACGATAGAAGCGGCACTCACAAACCATCACAAAAACGAATTAAAAACCCAAATCCTGCGTAATAATAATGCACCTTTAGTCGAAGTAAATACCATAGGTAATGTCATCGATTGCAATTACGCTTACACGGAATTAGTGTTGAACGAGGTCAATAAAGGTAACTTTTTTCAACTGTTTAACTTTGAAAGTGATAAATGCCTTGATGATTTTACTGAACGCAGAATTGCAACACTAAAAAGCTCTGGGGTATTATGTCAAGTTGAGCTCAAGCTAAAAACAGAATCCAGCTACCTACTTATCATTAAACCCCTCTCCAACGAGCAGGATAAATATCCAAACTTCTATCAGAGCAAACTGGGCTTTCTTGAACATATCAATCGCACCGATAACTCTGTAATGATCTGCCTGAAAATTCGAGATTTGTTGGTTAAGAATATTATTTCTAATACCCCAATATATTCAGATACGTTTAAAAAAATCATAGATCATGCTCTACTGAGCGAAGCGACTCATTTTTCGATGCTTGAAATCAGCTTTGATCAAGCCATTTTCTGGTTAGATTCAGTACAAAGTGAAATTGAGGTACACAAATTTTTAGATGAGTTAATCAACTCAATTAAACAATTTTTCATTCGCAAAAATATCCAAATCAAGTTCTCTGTCTCGTACACCATGATTGAGCCTGAGCAACCACTCTCGGAAGCAATAGACAGCTTAGTTATCTATACCCAATTTGTTTGCGAGTCACGCACTGATTTCTATATGCGTTATTCGCAATCACTGCTTTCAGAAAAACTAAACGAACATAAAGTCTCTGAGGCATTATTTAACGCCGTTGATAATGATGAGTTTTATCTAAGGTTCCAGCCTAAACTTAATTTAAATGAACATTCAATCAATAGTTGTGAAGTGTTAATTCGCTGGAAGAACACCCAGTTTGGCGCTAACTCACCAGATTATTTTATTCCGTTGGCAGAAAAAGACGGACAAATAGTCAAAATAGGAACTTGGGTGCTTGAGCAGGCGTGTA
Source organism: Pseudoalteromonas sp. CO348 (assembly GCF_004208845.1). Classification (NCBI taxonomy): domain Bacteria; kingdom Pseudomonadati; phylum Pseudomonadota; class Gammaproteobacteria; order Alteromonadales; family Pseudoalteromonadaceae; genus Pseudoalteromonas; species Pseudoalteromonas sp. CO348. The sequence continues at coordinate 34,233 of NZ_SGPI01000017.1, forward strand.
TCGCACTGTGCGAATGGCAAAAGGAAGAACTAGAGATCCAAAAAGTCGCAGTGAATGTTTCACCTTATCAACTTTCCGATCCCTGCTTTGTACAAACCATGTATTCGATTATTGAAAGGTATTCGCTCAAACCCGAGCAATTCGAGTTAGAAATCACCGAGAACTTTGTTTTAGAAAATCTCGAGCAAGCTAAAACTAAATTACTACAATTAAAAGAAATCGGATTCTCCATTGCCATCGATGACTTCGGTACGGGCTATTCCTCATTGGGCTATATTTCAAAATTGCCAGTGGATGTTATCAAAATTGACAAAAGCCTGATTGAAAACATCGACAGTTCAAAATCAGCTCGAGATCTTGTCCAAAATGTTATTCGATTAGTTCACGACCTTGAATTAAAAGTTGTCGCTGAAGGTATAGAAACCGTGGAACAGCTTGAAATTCTAGAACAGTTAAAATGCGATGAAGTACAAGGATATCTCATCGGAAAACCTGTTTTACTTGAGGAGTTTACTCACTATGTCTATTAAAAGCCAAGTGCCACGGATTGTGCTCGTTGATGACGATGAGTTAATGTTGAAGTCGCTCCACCGCCACTTCAAAATCAGCATGGAAGGCGCTGAAATATTGACCTTTTCATCACCTAAACAATTCATAGAATCCCTAGATACGTTAGCAAGCATCGATATCTTAGTGAGTGACTACCTTATGCCATCGATTAACGGTGTTGAATTAATCAATATCGTGAGGCGCCGTTATCCACAAGTCCTCACCGTGTTATTAACCGGCGATACCACAGGCAAGGTACTGTGTAAGTCTTCAATTTCTGCTACCTTTATCGTCGCTAAGCCATTTAGAAGAGAAGAATTCGATGAGGTTATCACCGCTTTTTATCGACTCAATGAGCTGCCATTAAGTGAAGCAATAAAGCGTGCCCTAAATGAAACTTTCATTGAAAATGAATTGCCTATCTTGCTAAGTAAAATTGAAGACATTGATTTAGATTTTCACAAGCTTGAAGCAATGCTGGAACAAGAGGTGCTCATTCAAGCTAAATTATTCCACCTGTGTAACAGTGCTTATGTGGGATTATCGACGAAGCAATACTCCCTCTCTACCGCAATTAAGACCCTCGGTGTTGATTTAGTGTCTGCAATTATTGTCTCTGTGTGTTATCATAATATGGTTGCAGCCAGATATGATATCGCGAACTGTGAGCAGTTAAGCGATATTAATTTTAGAAAGGTCAAATTACTTAAGGAATTGGTACATAAGCTACATGACGGATCAATTGACTCTGAGCGCGTTGTTTTTCTTCAATCCTTATTATTTCTTGGCGAGCTCGGCTCAGAAATAGCTCAGCTTATTACCGAAAGTCAATGTCACTCCCCACAGAGTTGCTATACCGAGAAATTGCATATCGCCCTTTATACAGCCACATTAATTGGCTACGAGTCAGCCATCACAGATCAATTGTATGCGCTCATTAATGCCCTAGAAATGGGTAGCTCAGATTGCAATGCCACTAAGCTATTGTTGCTTATAGACACTATCACCAATAAAGAAGTCAATCAGACGGTGATCAACACCTTTTTTGATCAAAAGAGCCAAGATTGGTTGGAGCTTTTCTATGAACTCAGAAGCAAATACTTTAGTTAGTTACAAAGTACTGATATTAGACGATGAAACGTCAATACTTAAGGCGTTAAAACGAGTCATACGGCTGCCTTCGGTAGAGGTTGTCAGTTTTGATAATCCTTTTGAAGCTCTTGATTACATAGACACGCACCCCGTTCAGGTTATTATCTCTGATTTTAGAATGCCGCTAATGAATGGTGGAGATTTTCTAAAACGAGCCAAAAAAATAAACCCTGGTGCAATTGGCCTAATTCTTAGCGGTTACACCGACTCAGATATGCTTATTGATATGATTAATAGCAAGGTTGCGCATAAGTTTTTGTGTAAACCATGGGAGAACGACAAATTACTCGAAGAAGTTAATGCAGCAATAGACGTATACAATAATAATTATTTTAAAACGGTTTTACAGGAACAACTAAAAAAGCGTGATTGTCCACGGGTATTAATCAATAATGAAGGCCAAGTTGTCGAGCATAATCTCAGCAAAGACATAGAATCTCAGATACTTGCAGAGTTCTCGGCATGCTTTAGTGGTAATGGCATCTACTACACTCCTCTTGGTGTTTTAAGATGTGAGATCCGCAGCAATCCAAAAGACGAAGAGTTCTATCTGATCACCATAGAAAAAGTCGAAGTAACAGACGAAATTAACGTCTATGAAGTTATCACCGAACTGCTATTATGTTACTCGATAAACCCCGTTCTCACTTACTATGCGTTGCCAACTTGCGAACTCACCACAGCGAAATTGGCAGCTGCGGCGCAAGAAGTTTTCAGAAACTATAAAATATTACCATCACCGACCCATAACTATCTGTTCGTACTGGATAACATTGAGCAATCCTTACTGCCAAGAAAACAGATAGAACTAGAAATTCAGTTGGAAAAGTTACTCGATACCGCGCTACCTCACGAGATACAAAGTAATACCACTCAACTTGCTGCATTTTTAAATAATGGAGAGTAGGCGTGGATACTTTTGCAAAAGTTGAATTAACGCAAGATTTAGTCGAATCAAGCTTTCCGCTCGCCGACCTAAATACGCTACTTACCTCCCTATCTGATTATTTTGAGGTACCAATAACTTTAGTCACTGTAATCGAAGGGCAATGGCAACATCTTATCGCCAGACATGGGATCCTAGCCGATAGGACACCGGAGCAAGATGCTTTTTGTAAGAGCTTAATCAAACATAACAAGTCTTTACTTGTTCCAGATACCGCCTTGGATGAAAACTATGCTAATAACCCGCTCGTGACTGGCGAGCCCTACATTCGCTCATACTTGGGTGTACCTTTTCGACTCGACGGCAAGCCAATCGGTGGCGTATGTTTAATCGATACCAAACCGAAAAACTATGCCGAGCGAGATGTTCATTTACTCGAGACGATCAGCGGTCTTATCACCAATATTTTAGAGCTACAAAAAAACTATTCGTTATACCTCGAAGATCAAGAGTTAATCCGTTTTTCACCAATCGTGTTAATTAAGTGGAAGTATAATAATGGGCTGCGCATTCGTACGGTTTCTCCGAATATTGAGCGCGTGATTGGTATTGACGCTTTTCACTTATGCTCCGGGGAATTGCATTTCGAAGACTTACTCACCGAGCCAAGTGTTGAGAAATTTCATTTTAACTTACAAAACCACTTGGATGGGTTAGAAGCGTCTGAAATTTTGCTAGAGATGGCATTAGACTCAAAACAGATCTGGATCCGTATGATCACCGTGGCGCATTTTAACCACGACGGCAGAATGACAAGTATTCAGGCTTTTATTACCGAAAATACTGCGCAAAAGTACACCGAAGACAAACTCAATGAGACGAACCGACAGATGCGCCTGTTGCTCGAAGCCTCGGAGCTAGGTACATGGGATTGGAATATTCCGGCAGATATCAATAAAGTTAATAAAAAGTGGTGTGATATGCTTGGAATTGAATTTGAATACGTTGAGACCAGCGTTAATTACTTCCGCCAACTTATTCATCCAGCCGATCGTAGTCACGTAGAAAGAGACCTAGCCAAGCACCTACAAGGGTTAACCGATGCCTACACCACGTCCTATAGAATGAAGCATGCCGACGGACACTGGGTGTGGATAGAAACCTATGGCAAAGTGGTTGAACGCGATAATAACGGCAGAGCACTGCGCCTTGCTGGTACTCACCGGGATATTACTTACCGGATGGAAGCACAGTTGCAAGAGCGAAAGCAAAAACAATTACTGTCTTTTATCAGTAAAGCACAGTCAGCCTATTTAAAGACTGGTGATCTGTCTAAATCATGCCGTGAGATTCTAGAAGAGCTCATCGACATTGCGGATAGCCAATTTGCGCTGATCGGCGAGCTTGAGCATACCGCCGGTGTACCAAGGCTCTTTATTCATGCTATTTCAGAAATGCAGTGGAATGATTTAAGCTCTCAATTGGTACAGAGATATTATGATAACGATCTCTATTTTACTGATTTTAATAATCTGTTCGGATCAGTGATCCTGACGGGAAAAACCGTCATTAGTAATGAACGAGGCAAGCACCCTGCCTCGAAAGGCACGCCAAAAGGACATCCAAGGATCTCTAAGTTTTTGGGGCTGCCGATAAAGCTCAATGGCGAATTGATCGGTATGATTGGACTGGCGAATAAGTTTTTTGACTATACCGAAGAAGATGCAAAATTCTTACAACCACTGGTCGATTCTCTAGCGGGTTTATACTATGCGGTTAAACTCGATAAAGAGCGCCAAGAAGCAGAAAACAAACTGCTTGAACTTGCAATGACCGACACCTTATCAGGCCTGCCCAACCGACGTGCCTTTATGGAAAAAGCCGCCGAAGTTGGTGAGATATCCTTCCCCTATTTAATTGGTATGGTAGATATCGATAACTTTAAGTCTATTAATGATACCTACGGTCACGATGCTGGTGACAAAGCCATCAAGCTGATTGCTTACACCATAAAGGATGCGCTACGCAGTGATGATTTTACTGCGCGAATGGGAGGTGAGGAGTTTGCATTTGTGTTACTCGATGCCACACATGGATCATCTAGCGCATTGATTGAGACCATCAGAGAATCCATATCTAACTTGGAAATTACACTGTCAGAAAAAGAGAAAATACACCTCACGGTCAGCATTGGTGTAAAAGCGGTACTTCCCGAGATGGAAAAAATGTCTATTACAGGACATTTAAATGATGCTGATAAAGCTTTGTATGAGGCTAAACATACTGGCAAAAATAAAGTAGTTTGGTTCGAATAACAAAATATTTCATATTGCTTGATATACTTTAATTTCGCGTCGGACATAAAAATGGAAAATGATGAAACAGTTCTCACTTAACCTAGCTGCACTTGGATTTTTAGTCTCCTCATCAGTAGCTTACGCCGATTATACTGCTGAGTTAGAAATTGACAGAATGCAGGACACACCGTTTAAAGAGTGTAGCGACTACACTTTTCGCCAAGTTATGAATAATTTTTTTACTGAACTCACTTGGGATTATCTCACAAGCGATTGGGGCAGAAACTACATAAATATTGATGGTTATGTAGAAGAAGAAGGCGAAAAGTTTGATTTTCTTCTTCAATACGAAGTCAAATCTGATGGGACGTTTGAATTTAATGCAATGGAGTTCTTAGGAAAAGCAAAAGACGACTCGTTTATTATCATGATGCTCGACAAGATTTGCTATCATTCAACCGGTGATTAGCGCTTCAACTCGAAGCGCTAATCTGCTTCTAAATTTAGTCTACTGTAACCCTGCACTGGATGGGCTGTTGATAATAACCCCAAGTTAATATTGCTACATTACTTTGTACTTTAAGGTGATAATCGCCACCGCGGTAATGAGTATCACTGGCGGAGTTATCGATAAACATCAGCTTTTCACTGTCATTAAATTCTGCGACCATGCTTAGTGGCTGAGTATCATAGTAAAAAACGGATAATAACTTATCGTTACAGAGATACGTCGTATGCCCGGAGCTCGTCACTAATGCAAAACGAGCCTCAAGCTCGGCAATACGGTGAATATACGACTGCTTCAAACAATGCGTGCTATCGCTAGATTTCCAACACGCATTGCGCCCTTTTATCCACCCTCTTTGCTCGGCTTGAAGCTGCTTCGAATGCGGCTCTTTTACAATTTTTTCATACACAGAATTGAGCCTGCGATCCAGTCGAGACAACGCCGCACTATCACAAATAACGGCTTCCATGCTTCCAGCTCTTACCTCGTTACAAGCGAATGAAGGCGTATGTAGGGTATGTTGTTTTAAGTGCTCGTCAATATAGCGACACCAATCCTGCGTGCTACGGTCGGGCTTATCCGAGTAACTTCTTACACCAAGTTTAAACTCGATGACCGATTGCCATTCTTGGCTGCCAAGATCAGGACCATGCCCGCTACCATCACCACTTATTAAAAGGTCATCGACCTCTGTCATCCACTGCTCGCCACAGTGAAACGCTTCAACGTTCAATTTCTTGGTGGGTGTTAAAACTGTCCTATTTTGTGGCGCACATCCAAATAGAGTGATGGCTATAACCGCAGCCAATCCATGATAAAAAGTTCGGGTTAATATGGCCGCTTTCAAGCTAATTTCCTTTTAATCGTGTAGACAAGAGTTGCGCTTACCAAAACAGCAACATTATGAAAAGCATTGAGTTATTGTCGTCGGCACATCCGCTAGAGTCACTTCTTTACTGTGAGCATTTAGCTTAATGGCCTCTTTTGGCATTCCAAATACAATGCTGGAGCTTTCATCTTGTGCATAAGTCTTCGCCCCCGATTTCTTCATTTCTAACAAACCAAATGCACCATCTGCGCCCATTCCGGTTAATATAAATCCGATAGCATTACTTCTAACTTGCTTCGCAACAGATTGAAACAATACATTGACCGAAGGCTTATGGCGCTGCACTGGCGGCCCATCTTTGAGCTGAGTGTAATAGAATGCACCACGACGAACAAGCTGAAGGTGATGGCTTCCTGGCGCGATGTACACATGGTTAGCCAGTACGCGTTCGTTATGCTCAGCCTCCTTAATCCTTAATTTTGAAATATCATTTAGCCTTTGAGCAAAGGCTTTAGTGAAGTTGGCTGGCATATGTTGTACCACCACAATACCAGGCAATTCGGGTTCTAATTGACTAAATATGTACTCAAGCGCTTGCGTCCCCCCTGTCGAAGTGCCGATGGCTACCACTTTATCAGTGGTATTAATGGCAAGGTTAGTAGTGCTCATTGCGACATTGATAGCAGGCGCACGGTTTATGTCTTCCGTAGAAGACTTTGGTCTGTAGAATCTCGCTTGCTTAACCACTTTAATAAATTGCTCGCGTTGAGACTCAAGAAATGATTTTAAGCCACACTCTGGTTTAGTTAAGATTTCAAATGCGCCAAGAGATAGTGCCTCTACCGACAATTGAGCACCTGTGGTTGTTAGCGATGAACAAATGATCACGGGGATAGGTTTATTGGCCATGAGCCAGCGTAAAAAGGTAATGCCATCCATCTGTGGCATTTCTATATCAAGAATAATAACATCTGGCGGCTCTGCCAACACGCTAGGCTGCGCCAAGACAGGGTTGCTAAACACCTTAGTTACGCAGATTTCAGGCGAATACTCCAACATCGCAGTGACCGTTTGTCTTACCACAGCAGAGTCATCGATAATATAGACGGAAATTTTATTCGACATCAGGTTGCTCTCCTGCTCGATAACGCAACATGAAAACGGTCTACCCGGCAAGCGCCATCCTTGAGATCCACTTGAATTCTCCGATAATAAGGGCCACCAACATCGCGCGCGACAAGCCTAAATCCATAATCGTCAATCAGCTTATGACTCATTTCGATGTTTCGCATACCGACAGTCTCTGAACAAGACGTTTTGAACATCTCTCCACCACCAAAAAGCTTAATCTCCACACAATTCTCAGGGATACTAGACCGCTTTAAATATTGGCGAACCAACGAAAAAGTCTTATCGACATATTTAGCGGGCTCATCGTCATTCGGCTTTTCTGTGGTTGGCAATAGCATATGACTCACAACAACTAGTTGGTGCTGCTTAGACACTAAAACAAATGAAACACAGGACCCCAGCAAGGTATTGAGCGTTGCTGGACGAAATGACTCAATCGCCAAACTACCCGGCTGCAAAAATATTGATTCAACGTCTCTGCTTGGCATCAACATTTTGCATACACCGCAGGGGCGATTGATTCAAATTTGTCATACACGCCATTTAAGCTCTCGGAGTGTCCTAAAAACAAAAAACCTTGCTTCGGCATCGCCCTGTAAACATTTTCTAGGATTTTTACCTTTTCATCTTTTTCAAAATAGATCAGTGCATTACGGAGGAATATTATGTCAGCTTTACCACCGATATAAGGCACAAGTAGATTATTTTTGAAAAAATTAACTTTATGATAGAGCTCATCATTCACCATGATATAGCCGGTCTTCTCTCCGACGCCATTTAGACAGTATTTCCTTAGGTATTCGTCAGGAATGTTTTTAGCACGATGTAAGGGGTAAATTGCCTTTTTCGCTAAATCCAGCATCCGCTCAGAAATATCGCTGGCACGCACCACCCAATTCCCGTGACCATAATGCTCCTGCGTGCACATGGCCAAGGTGTATGCTTCCTCGCCAGAAGAGCAAGCCGCACACCAAATATCTGGTGCAGACTTTTGGTAGTACGTGGTAAACAGCTCTGCTAGCTTTTCAAAGTGTTTACGCTCTCTGAAGAAATAGGTTTCATTGGTAGTCAGCAAGTCGATGCACATATTTCGCTCACCTTTGTTATTGGGTATCTTTAGATACTCAATGTACTCACCATAGCTACTTAATCCTAAAATCCTCAGTCTTTGATTTAGTCGTCCACAGACTAAGTTCTTTTTATGATCCCTAAGATGTATTCCTGATTCGGCTTTGAAGAAGTCAGCAATACAGGTAAATTCTTGATCGCTAATAAAGTCCCCAATCATGTGGCACCTCCTTAGAACTGTTCAAAGTGCTCTTTTGAGCGAGCTTGCCCAGCACTAACTTCTTTTCGCTCGGCGACGGGTTGTGCTTCTGTTTGCGGTTTTCCGCCTTCTAACACTCGCATTTTGCTTTGGCTTTCAATATCTCCGATTTTAAAATAGGCGACGAGCTGGGTAAGCGTCTCTGCTTGACTGGACATTTCTTCCGCGGTGGCTGCTAGCTCTTCTGACGATGACGCATTTTGCTGCGTTAGCTGGGTGATTTGATTCATCGAGTCGTTGATTTGGCCGACACCCGCAGCTTGTTCGTCTGACGCTGCGGAGATCTCTTGTACTAAATCAGAGGTTTTACCAATCGCAGGTACGATTTCAGCAAGTAGACTGCCTGCCCGCTCGGCTTTGCTCACTGAGCCAGATGCTAACTGAGATATTTCCTGCGCTGCAAATTGAGATCGCTCAGCAAGCTTTCTGACTTCTGCAGCCACCACAGCAAACCCTTTACCATGCTCTCCAGCTCGAGCAGCTTCTATGGCAGCATTCAGTGCCAACAGATTCGTTTGATAAGCAATGTCATCAACAATACCTATCTTAGAGGCAATTTGTTTCATGGCCGATACGGTCTCTTCCACGGCGCTACCGCCTTCTTGTGCTTCACCTGCCGCTTTTGATGCCATACCATCGGTGATTTTGGAGTTTTCTGCATTTTGGGCAATGGATGCCGTCATTTGTTCAACAGAGGCTGATGTCTCTTCAACTGATGAGGCTTGTTCGCTTGCACTCTGTGCCAATGACTGTGCTGTAGAGGAGACTTCAGTTGATGCCTGCGCTAGCGATTCAGAGTTAGAACGAACATCACAAATAATGCGACTTAAACTGGAGATTGTACTATTGACGCTTTGCTTCAACTCGTCATAGACACCTGAATAGCTTCCTGTAATCTCAACATCAAGGCGACCTTCTTTTAACCCCTCCATGACGTTAGCAATTTCTTGAATCGGTTTTTCAGTCGCTTCCAATACCTCGTTAAGACCATCAGTCATGGTTTTAAATGCGCCGGCATAGTTTGAGGTGTCTGCGCGATTTTGGATGTTTCCTTTGACCGCTTGCGAAACCAACTCGACGATATCGGTCGCTAAAGTATCTAACACATCGGTGAGATTGGCTGTACGTTGCGCCAGCTCACCTAAAAGCCCTTGTGCTTGTACTTTGGGCTTTAATGATAAGTTACCTTCACTCACTGCGTTGAGCACGGCAAAATTGTCCTCAAGTACCGATTCCAGCACTTCCATCGACTTATTATATGCCTCTGCAATTCTGCCTATCGATCCCTCTAACTCACTGGCTTCAATGCGTCTGTCAAATTCCCCGCAAGCTACCGCTTGGAAGGCAACACCAAACTCTTCTTCTAACAAGCGCTCTTTGCGCTTTTCATCAGTTACGTCTTTCCACTCAACCGTAGTAGAAATACGCTTATTGCTTTCATCAAATACGGGGGTGATCATGAGCTCCAAGCTGTGCTCACCAAACCCGAGTCTTGCAACGTGCGTAGAGCTTAAACTCGCTAACATAGTGCGCTGGTGGCTTGGATTACGGTGGAATTGGTCGATACTTCCTCCCACCAGTTTGTCAACGCAAAAGGTAGGTAACGTGCTTTGGATCGCAGTTTCTAACCTGAGTAACATGTCTCGCATGGCGCGATTTATATAAACAATGTCGTAATTTTCATCAGCCAGCATAATACAAGCGGTACTGTAATCCATGGCTTGTTTATAAAAACCGCTATTACTTCCAGCGCTCAAACTCGATTGGCTGATTAATTTAGCCACGAAACTACAGTTAGCAATGGGCTGTGTCAATTTCATGATTTCTAATTGATAAGATCCGCTTGGCATATTCACTATGGTGGCTTTGTCTATCAGCTCGGAAAAGTTATTGTGCAACGACAGCATATCAGTAATATACCCACCATCACTTTGTGCGTTATTTGCAATAAGCTGGGTAAATTGATTGCTTTGATGAACAATCCGACCAGCACCATCTAGGAGAGCAGCAAATGTGCCTGTAGTCTCGATAGCCGTTAACTCTGCATTACTTTTAAGCAAATTTAATATATTGGTCGCAAGTGTTTTGGCTTCCCCTTCATATAAAGCGGGGTTTACTTGGGTAAGATCTGAGTGTTCAATCGCGTTTACGACTGCCTTCGACAGTTGATTAACTTGTTTGTCAAAGATTGCTGGTAAAATTCCCATTATGTATCCCCTTATTAAGAGTTAGCTAATTTTCTAGATTCAGGTTCATGAGCAAAATCATGAATAAGCTTTGGTACATCAAGAATGAGCGCAATGTCTCCTGACCCTAAAATACTTGAGCCACTGATCCCCGACATCTTTTCAAATAACGCACCAAGTGGTTTGATGACCGTTTGAAACTCACCTAACAGCTGATCGACGACGATGCCTGCTCGCAACTGACCGTACTTCACAACGACAATACTTGGTCTGATCTTAGGGTTCGTGGGTAAGTCGAAAATACGACTCAAATGAATAAATGGCAGCACTGTACCGCGCAGATTAATGTAATCGGTTTGACGAGTTGCCCCATTGCCAAGCGGAAGTTCAATACACTCTGTAACCATATCGAGTGGAATGACGAACTTAGCATCAGCAACACTCACCATAAAACCATCGATAATGGCCATGGTTAACGGCAACCTGAGTTGGAAACACGTACCTTGGTGCTCGACAGATTCAACACTCACCGTTCCACGTACCGCTTCAATGTTTTTTCTCACCACATCCATGCCAACACCGCGCCCCGAGATATTTGATACTTTTTCGGCTGTGGAAAAGCCTGGTTCGAAAATTAAGTTAGCAATTTCTTTATCAGTAAGCTCAGTATCAGGTGAGATCAGATTACGCTGAATTGCTTTTTCTTTAATTTTGTCTTTGTCTAGCCCGCGTCCATCGTCACTGATCTCTATTACAATACTGCCAGAATCATGAAAGGCTTTGAGTGATAAAGTACCGTATTCAGGCTTTCCACTGTCCGCTCGTTGTGCTGGTGACTCCATACCATGATCAATGGCATTGCGAACTAAATGCGTAAGAGGGTCGACTATCTTTTCAACCATTGATTTATCAAGTTCGGTTTCAGCCCCCATAATTTCTAAAGAAACCTGTTTTTCCAACTCCTTTGAGGTGTCGCGCACCACACGGCTAAAGCGATTAAACGTTTCGCCTATCTGTACCATTCTGAGTTGCAGTGTACTGCTTTGCACATCACTAACGAGTTGTTGAATATGCTCAACAATTTCGGTAAGGGCCGAGTCGCGTATTGTTTTGGTGTGATCTTCGAGTGCCGCAGACACGATAACCAGCTCGCCAAGTTCATTGACTAATTCATCTAGCTTCTGCGCCGGTATTTTCATCATCCGCTCGGGATTCTTTGGTTTGACTTTGTTATTTTTGGTGGGCTGTTTATCAGTTTTGACAAGTTTTGGCGTTGGCTTATCATCTTCAATTGGGGCTATCTCAATATTTGATTCTGCAGCAATAAACTCAAATGCTTCATCAATATCTTCTCGCGTAGAGTGATGTATCTCTAGCTGCATTCTAAAATGGCATAATTCTAGTTCATCTGGTGTGACCGCGTTAAGCGCAGGTACCTCATCAATTAGCCAATCTACTTCTACCATACTACCTTTACTTTCGATGTAGCGAATAATCGAGAGTGGATCAAAACCATCCACCATGCAGGCCTTATAAAACTGCGCTGAGACTCGAAAGCTCTGCGTTGCTTCTTGATTTTCGACAACGGTTTGCTCACTTGAGGCTTGGTCTTGCAAACCACTATATGACTTTAAACTTTCTAGCAGCCCAGCTTCAGCATCGGTCAACGCCTGAGGAAAATCTTCGTTTGACTCTAAGCACTTAATTAACGCATTTATATGGTCATTACATTCGAGCAAAGTCGAAATCAGTTTTTCGCAAGGATTTAGCGCGTGATCACGAAGAAGCTCCATTGTTGCTTCAACAAAATGCGTAAAATCGACAATATGGTCATAGCCAACAACACCGGCTGAGCCTTTTATGGTATGTGCAGCACGAAACGCCTCGTTTATGATCTCGTCGTCACTATTTGGCAGTATAGACTCCATTGCCAAGAGACTTTCTTCAAATTGAAGTACCAACTCCTTGGCTTCTTCAATAAAGACCGCTTGAATTTCGGATAAATCAACCATCTTACCTCCTTTGCGCGCAGTTTGATGCAACTAAGGTATTGAGTAGCCATAAGGCACAAGGTGAGTGATGCTCATCGACACCTATCACAGATAATGGCCTTTCCGTACAACACTGTGCGAGTGCTACAACTAATTGAAAGCCTGCAGCGTCCACCTCCAACAGCTCACTAAGATCAATTGCTATCGCCGTCGTGTCATCGCTTAACATGAGCTGCCATTTTGCTGCCACTTTGCTCACTTCATAAATGGTCAATACTTCTGGCAGCACAATGGTTAAGTTGCTCATATTTATGCTCCTAAGCCAAAATACGTGAAACGGTATTAATCAGCTTTTCGGGTTTAAACGGCTTTATCATCCAAGCCTTTGCTCCCGCTTGCTTACCTTGACTCACGAAATCAGAGCCCGATTCTGTGGTTAGCATCAAAAAAGGCGTAAAGCGATATTGGCCCATTTCTTTTACCTTCTTCAACAAGCTCAGCCCATCCATGTTTGGCATATTCAAGTCACTAATGATCAGGTTGATTTTGCCTTCATCTAGCTTGTTGATTGCGTCAAGACCATCACAGGCATCAATGACTTCATAACCTTCAGCGAGTAGTGTCATTTTTGCCACCTGACGAATTGAAGCCGAATCATCTACTATCATAATTTTCTTAGTCATAAGACCTCCTAGAAAAATGTTACTTCGTCTTCAACATGGTCGTGTTGAGACGTATTTTCAGTGGTTGAAACATGACATTCCCTTTCTTCTTTCATGGTGTAAGAGTTGAACATTTCTTGCTGTAATGCAGCCAACCCTTCCTCGCCTAGCTCACCTTCTGTCCTGTATAGCGAGACTAATGAAGTAAGCCCTTTGCAAATGTGTTCTAGCTTTTGGCTCACTCTATCTTGAAATTGAAAATCGGTTATCGCGTCGTCGACGTTCGCTTTTATCTTGCTTGCGGTATCATCTAAACCATGTACCGATTGCGTCAGCTCATTAGCGACCGTCGCCATCTCATTGAGTACTTTTCGGATATGTAATTCAGCGTCATCCATAAGCGTAACGTCTTGTGCCTGTGATTCGGTGAGCTTTTCAGTATTGTCAGCAACGGCATTGGTTAAGCCGTTCATCTTTTCAATAATAAGCTCTGCAGCTTCTGAGGTAATATCCGAAAGCTCACGCACCCTTTCCGCTACCACGGCAAACCCCCGACCGGCTTCCCCCGCTCTTGCAGCTTCAATTGATGCGTTGAGTGACAATAACGTGATCTCTTTTGATATTTTTTGAATGGATTTGGTTTGCTCAGTTAATTCCTTGGCGGCATGGCTTACAGCTTGATTGGAATTGACGACCTCGAGTTTTGAACCAAGAGCCACACGCAAACTGTGCAGGACTTCATTGAGTTCTTCTTGACTGTGTTTGGCAAAACAGTGTTCATCATCACCAAAATTTTCTACAGAACCTCGTGCCGATTCGATCGTGTTATTTAGTGCCTGTCTTAGCTCTGAAAACTGCAAGGTGAGCCCTGAAACCGAGTCATTACCCAAGGTTTTAATACTGTAGACCTGATTAATAACGGTTTCTAAAATCGCGGCAACAGATTCTGTATTGTGCTGCTCTACCTCGCAATGCTCTTGCATCTCACTCGAATAACTAGCAAATGCCTCGCAATCAAGAATGACTTTTGCGGTTAAGTGACGCTGCCTTAACGTTACCGCTAAGAGTGCACTGGTGATGAGCACAGAAGATAGCGACAAAATATCAACGCGAACACTGAGTAATAGCGTGAGAGACAATACTAGGCTTAGCAACACCGCAGCGCTAATGTAGTACTTGTAGATTGCCTTTAGCTCATTAATTGGAAGTATCTGCATTATGCTGACTCCCCAAGGTGACTGCCACGCTCGCTTAACTCTATCAGCTCAGCCATCTCTTCAACTGAGAGAACTTTTTCAAGGTCTAGCGCGATGAGTAGCTCATCTCCGCGTCTTACCATGGAAGCGATGAAGTCGGCTCTGATTTGCGCGCCAAACTGAGGTGAGTTGGTTAGATCTTTTGCGTCAACTTCTATGACTTCATTAACGCCATCAACAATGACACCCATCTCAATGAGGTTGTCAGAAATACTGAATTCACAAATGATAATGCAGGTTCGTCTGCCAACTTCTATTACTTCTCCACAAAGCCGAGCTGACAGATCGATAACGGGTACAACTGAGCCTCTTAAATTAATCACTCCTTTAATAAACTCAGGCATCAAGGGGACTTTTGTCACGGAGCCCAATTCAATGATCTCCTTTATTGAAAGGATCTCAATTGCATAGCAATCCTGTCTTGACTGAAAAGTGAGATATTGCAATGACTGTGTGTTTTCTGTGATCGCTTGCATTTTTCGCCCCGTCTCATTTGTCTTATATGTTACTTTAGTCTCATATTTCTTATCTGTCAAAATTTGAGCAATAATTTATATCAACTATTTTTGAGTGGTAAAAATAATATTAAAAACAGATAGTTACAAACAATTCCGTAGTATTGAGTATTACCGCAGTGACAGATTTATAGTGGATTTTTTGACAACGAAACCTGTGGCAAAAAGCTAAAGCCAACTGATTGAAAACTGGATAATCAGAACAAAAACAATAAGGAAGTACATGAATTGCAAAGAAACGTTAACCTAATGAAGGCTAATTTTATTATCAACTGGGTTTGATTGATTACTTATCCGTAAATTCGTCGGAGAAATCTGCTTCGCTGAGCTTAGGAAAAGATACCGTAAACGTTGTGCCTACACCGACTTGTGAGTCAACTTGAATGCGACCCTTATGCTTGGAAACGATGCTATATGATAGAGACAGTCCAAGGCCAGTGCCTTGACCAACAGGTTTGGTGGTAAAAAATGGATTAAAAATTTTATTGATGTCCTCAGCTGGGATCCCTTTACCTGTGTCTTGGATGGCAATAATCACCTCGTTTTGTTTATCTTCGATAGAGATAGTTACCGTACCGCTTGACTCTATCGACTGCGCAGCATTGATGATTAAGTTTAAAAATACCTGATTAATCTGCATTGGCTGACAATATAGCAACACTTCATCATCAAGCGAGTAAGTCTTGTTGATAACCGCATGGTACTTAATTGAGTTGTTGGCTATTTTCAGCGTACTTTCAATCCCCTTAATGAGATCTGCCTCTTGCCACTCCTGATTATCAACATGAGAAAAGGATTTTAAACTCTCAACTATCTTGGAGACTCGGTCCAGCCCTTCTAAGCACTCTTGCAGTAATTCAGGCACGTCCTCCTTTAAAAAGTCGATACTATGCTGATTTTGGAGCTGCTGCTCCTGCTCTGCTAAATCACTGTCAGCAAGTGTACTAAAATTCGATTCATAAAAATCGAGCATCGCAAACAGTCCGCTAGCCTGGCCTTCTAAACTTTGAATATTGGAATTCACAAAGCCAATTGGATTGTTGATTTCATGCGCCACGCCAGCAGCAAGTTGGCCAATTGCAGCCATTTTCTCAGACTGTAGTAATTGGTTTTGTGCAGCTTCTAACTTAAGGTTGAGTGTTTTTAACTCCTGCTTTTCTATCTCTAATGCTTCGGTTAGACGTTTTTGCTCTTGATAATAGCTCGCCAGCTCCGTCACATCTTGTATGATCACGCATACCTTTTTCACTTCTTCAGAATGCTCAAAAATTGGCACATATTGAATGTTCTGATACATTGAAGTTTCATCGCCAGTAACGGGACGGCTGCTGCTAAGTTCAAACACGTGAGGGCGATGCTCCCAGTAGCTAAAACTTGCTGCTTTTAAAGCAAAAACACTCTTCAATTTCCGCTTAATGATTTTTGCAGCTTCAGGAAATACCTCATCGATGGACATGCCCTCAATATTTTTGGGAGTGTTATCCGGTAGCCGGTTTTTCAAAAAATCATTCGCAAAAACCACCGTATGTGCTTGGTCTAGGACACAAATTCCAACCGGAATGTAACGCTGCAATTCGCTAAACACAGTCAGTCCTCTATTCCAAGCATGGCATTAAGTTTTTGGATCACTGTTTTAATGGAGTTTTCATCTAAACAAATAATCACTCTCGAATCAAAAGCAATAGACTCGATTATAAATGCAATTTTCATTACTAATGTGGTTTTCCACTCAGCAATGTCGTCGGATAGTTGATGTTTATAAATAGTCGGCATAGTCAATGAGGTTTTAAGCTCTAGCTGACTAGAGAAGCCGTTTAAACATGCGCCAGCCAAAATGTTAGACAAATCTAATAAGACTTCATTGAGATCAGAGTCATCGAGTGGACTATCGTAGTCCATAAGCTCGGCTATTTCTTGTAAGCCTTGTGGTGACAATAGATTAATGACTTCACCCTTAATTTCCCCTAAAAATGACTGCCTCGTTCTGTAAACATGTGCGGTATTACAGATATCATTGAGTTGATTTGGGCTTACCGAAGTAATTTCAGGGATAGATAAGCTAATTTTCGTTTCAATTAATCGAGCTAAAGAGTTCGCTGCCTGGCCCATGGATATATTCATTAGCTCTTGCAAGCCATCCCTTTGCTCTTCACTGAGTGGCATGTTCATAATAAACCTAGCTCTTGTAGCGTGTTATGTAACTCTTCTTTTTGTAGTGGCTTTTGCAAAAAGCGAAATGCGCCGAGTTTATCCACCAACTTCTTCGCTTCGGGCTGAATATCGGCGGAAATAACGATTACCACGGTTTTTGCGTGGTGTTCGTGTAGATGCGTAAGAACTTCAAAACCATCCATTTCTGGCATAGTTAGATCCAAAAATAACACCTCAGCTTTGCCCTGCTCAACCATCACCAATGCTTCTTTGCCATTTTTTGCCTCACTGACCTCGACATCCCAGTCTTCAGGTATTGCCCTAAGCACAGCCTTTCTCGACATCATAGAATCGTCTGCAACGGTTACTGGAATTGCCATGAGCACCACTCCTATTTCACTATATTGGTAAAAAGTATGGTCTTTGGCTTTTTGACTGTCAAAAAATTATGAGTAAAAAGTGACTCATTTGTCCTCTGAATGAAGGAAACTCGATTCGAATAACAAATGATGGCTCGATTAATTATCATGAATGGTTTTAGCCGTTCTTGACGAATAGCAATTTTAAAAATATTTGTATGATGTGTTCTTTTTAATCTATTAAATATAGGGCTTAGCCCTATATTTGCTTTAGAGATTTTAAAAATAAAATCTTAGCGAAAAACTAGCTATCAAAGCCGTTTAGCATTTTGTCACAAACCACAGGAGTTGGCCTATGATTGTCATCTACGGCAACAAAGGTAAAACTACCGGTAATTGCTAAGTGTTTATCATCTTTGTGCATTCTTTCAAGATAGATTTCAACATCAACCTTTAAGCTGGTATTACCAACATGCACTACTTTCGATACTAATTCAGCAAAAGTACCAGCAGGAATTGCCTCTTTGAAATCGACTCGGTCTGACGAAATCGTTACCAAAGGTTTGCGACAAAAACGCGTTGCAGCAATAAAGGCAACTTCGTCCATCCAAGCCAGTGCGTCACCACCAAATAAGGTGTTGTGATGGTTTGTACGGCCTGGGAATACGGTTTTTGTTACGTGTGTGATTGAGCTTTTAATGCGTTGCTCAACAATGGCTTGTCTTTGTTCGTCTGTCATTTTTGTACTGCTTTATCCGCTAGTGTATCTTTCATAAGTAGAGCTGGATCGAGTCGTTCCCCGAACCAATTAAAGCGCCAATCTAAATGCGGGCCAGTTACCCTGCCCGTCGCGCCAATTTCAGCGATTTTATCGCCAGTTTTTACCGTATCGCCAACCTTAACATCCAGTTTACTAAGGTGGATATACGTAGAGGTAATACCGTGACCGTGATCGATAATCAAAGTGCCGCCACTGTAATAAAGATCTGGATTTGCAAACACTACTTTACCCGATACCGGCGCTAAGACCGGTTCACCCGTTTTGTTTGCGATATCTAATCCAAAATGTGGTCGTTTTGGCTCACCATTAAAATATCTTTGGCTACCATAAACACCTGAAATACGGCCCTTCGCAGGTCTGAAAACAGGGTCTTTAAAGAATAATAAATCCGAATTGCCTTGTCTTGCTTTTGACACGGCTTGTGCTTCTTCACGTATGCGCTTTAGCACCGACTCTGGTGGCGAAACATACTTTTTCGCCACTCCCGTGATCTTGTCTATATCGTAATCTCTTTTCGTGATCACTATCGCTTGGCGATGCTTTTGACCATCATCAGACTGCCAACTCAAGATGTGGTTAAGTTCAGCATCACGGCCAAAACCAAACACGAAATAGCCATCTTTAGAGCGCTTTAATTCTGTTTCGTTTAGCTTTATCTCAGTTGCATTTTCAAGCTTACCGACGACCAAGCCACCTTGTGTCAGGTTACCTTTTAATTCAAGCGCCTCAGCAAATAATGTGGTGCTCGCAAGCAATATGACAATTGCACGTTTAAGCATACGCAATCGCTCCTTTTCCAACCCCTTCGTATGCTCTTACTTCAACCTTATCATGTGGATTTTGCGCCTTTATTTGGCCTGCAAGATAGTCCGCAATACATTCAACTGTTGTATCGCAAGGTAATATATCGCAACGTGATTTGCTGATCGCCAACTCAAAATATCCCTGCGACGAGGTATACGCGAATGCATAATCTTCATCTTGAGCGGTTACATACTGAAGCAAACTAGGATCAATCAAGTCTTCTTCACTGCCAAGATAAATATCTTGCCATTTATCCGCCCATTGTTTTTGTATTCTAGGCATGCTGATATCATTTAGCTTCACACCAATCAATGAACGATGACCATGAATAATACGCTGACAGTTGCCATCATGTTTCTTTAAGCCATGGCTATAGTGATAATAGAAGCCTGTTGCGGCCTCTGGACGCAGTGTTATATCTAAATCTTTCACGTTGTCAGGCATATGCGGCATAATAACAGACTTAAGGTAAGCAATTGCATTGGCTTCATTGATTTCATCCCCTTCCACTACACACACCGCCTCTTCCGGTGCATTCATGGCTAAGTGATTTCCATCAAATTGCATATCAAATTCAAATCGGCCTTCACTGTGTTTTGCATTACACGCAAGTGCGCTGGGTACCGCTAATTTGTGGTCCAGCTTTTCGTCGATAATACGTTTGATTTGCTTTTTAACTTTTGCAAAGTCTAACACCATAGACTCTTCGTTTAGCTCACCATGCAACACAATATCGGTGATCCAGCTTTCACCTACCGCACCACGACGTGGGCAAAGGTACGAAAAATCAATTACGGTCAAAGAGTCAACAAAAAGGATCATAGATCACCTAAAATAGCCTGCTAAAAAATCATCCCCGATTATAATGATTTTCACATTATAAATCGCCCCTAATTGGAACTGATTTGCATTTAATCTCTTCAATTTTTTGAAATTTAATCAAATAGACATATCTTTAGCGCAAAATTTACAAGTCTCCGTACGCTTTTTAACTGTTCGGAGTTGTTTAGCGTACATCTGTACGCTAAAGTAGCGTCAATTTGCAAGCTAAGAAGAAGATTTATGGAACCGAAGAACAGCTATACAAAAGAAGAACTTATTTTATGTGGTCGTGGAGAAATGTTTGGTGAAGGCAACTGCCGCCTACCTAGCGACAACATGCTAATGATGGATCGCATCGTTCAAATTAATGATGACGGTGGTGAGCATGGTAAAGGTCAAATTATTGCTGAACTCGACATAAACCCTGATCTGTGGTTCTTCGACTGCCACTTCAAAGGTGATCCAGTAATGCCTGGTTGTTTAGGGTTGGATGCGATGTGGCAATTGGTAGGCTTCTTCCTTGGTTGGTCTGGTGGTCCTGGTCTTGGTCGTGCACTCGGTGTGGGCGAAGTGAAGTTTACGGGTCAAATCTTACCGACGGCTAAAAAAGTGACTTATCGCATTGAAATGAAGCGCGTTATCAAACGTAAGCTATTTATGGGTCTAGCAGATGGCATCGTCGAAGTTGACGGTCGCGTGATCTATGAAGCAAAAGATTTGAAAGTAGGACTTTTCCAAGATACCAGCGCATTTTAACTTTTTCGCTGTTATCGTTTTATAGCTTTAAAAACACACAAAGCCCCATCTGGGGCTTTGCTCTCCTAAAATTCGGTATCAGGTTTTAAAGATGTTGCGATTATCCATCGCTTCTCGCCATCCGCCTAACCATTCTGATCTGTGTTCTACTTGTTGATAGGGACAATTTTCTTTCGACCGACCGGCTAATCCTGCCTTAAATCCTTGTGAATGTGCTCTTTCTAAACGGTCTCTTTTCTGTCTCTTCATAGGTAATATCCTCACCTTTTTCTCGATCAGCATTAGCGTTTCTAATACTGTGTAGTTCAAACTTAAGCGAACGTCATTCAAAACGAAGATATTGACTTGCGATATAATGACAATTCGTACTAACAATTTAAATTAAAGATTTTATTGAGAAAAGTTAAACACGAGCGACATCGTATTTCATACAGATGTGCTACTTACCGATGAGATTTGGCCAAACCCATACCTTCAATAAATCACATCTCAGCGAGTCATGCAATGATCAGAAATGTAATTCTTGTACAGCCGAGCACAAAAAGCATAATTATCTTAATTTTATATAGATACCTAGATATTCAAGACGTAAATTATTGGTTGATGATCTTATTTTTCTATATTTCTCTGTAAAAAAACATTCATAATTTAGTAATAAAAAGAGGCTGGACGAATCCAACCTCTTTTCAATAACTTGAGTTTTTAAATCGAGCAAAGCTCGATTAAGCAGTACTATCTTAGCTTGCTTTAATAACCTCTACACCACCCATATATGGTTTTAGTGCATCAGGCACAATAATTGACCCATCTGCCTGTTGGTAGTTTTCTAAAATCGCAACTAGAGTACGACCTACCGCTAAACCTGAACCATTAAGAGTATGAAGTAGCTCAGGCTTCTTCTCACCACTACGGCGGAAACGCGCTTGCATACGGCGCGCTTGGAAATCCCACATATTTGAACAAGAAGAGATTTCTCTGTAGGTATTTTGCGCTGGTAACCAAACTTCCAAATCGTACGTTTTCGTCGCACCGAAGCCCATGTCTCCAGTACACAGCACCACTTTTCTGTAAGGTAAGCCAAGTGCTTGTAAAATTTGCTCAGCATGGCCTGTTAACTCTTCAAGCGCTGCCATAGAATCTTCAGGTTTTACAAGCTGGACAAGTTCAACCTTATCAAACTGGTGTTGACGAATAAGTCCGCGCGTGTCACGTCCATAGCTACCAGCTTCGCTTCTAAAACAAGGCGTGTGCGCCGTCATCTTAATCGGCAGCTCTTTTTCGTCGTAAATAACATCACGAGCGCAGTTAGTTAATGGTACCTCTGCCGTCGGAATTAGGCTAAAGCCATCTTGGTCTTCAGATAATGCTTCTGTATGGAACAAATCTTCTGCAAACTTAGGAAGCTGACCCGTGCCAAACAAGCTCGCTTTATTCACAAGATATGGTACATACATTTCGGTATAACCATTTTGCTCAGTGTGCGTATTCAGCATCAGTTGTACAAGTGCTCTATGCATACGTGCTACGCCACCGCGCATCACTGTAAAGCGAGAACCACTTAGCTTAACACCAGTTTCGAAATCGAGACCCTTATCAAGCGCTTCGCCAAGGTCAACATGATCTTTAACTTCAAAATCAAACTGCTTTGGCTCACCCCAAGTGCTTATTTCAACATTCTCAGACTCATCGACACCTGCAGGTACCTCTTCAGCAGGGAGGTTTGGCAACGACATTGCGTAGTCATTAAGTTCAGCAAGAATTTTATCCTGCTCTTCTTTTGCCGCACTTAATTGGTCGCCCAAGTTTGCAACAGCATCTAGTAAAGGTTGAACGTCTTCCCCTTTCGCTTTAGCTTGACCAATCGCTTTGGAGGAACTGTTACGCTCACTCTGTAATTCCTGAGTTTTGGTTTGTAGCGCTTTGCGCTTTTCTTCTAATTCGGTGATCTTAGCAACATCGAGTTCAAAACCACGCTTTTTCAGACGCGCAGCGGCTTCCTCGATGTCTTGACGAAAGTATTTAGAATCTAACATTGTTTTTTAACCTTTTTGCATGATGAGGCAGAGACCAACCCAGGCCATAAAGATACACGCCACCACGTTTAATGTGACGTTAAACGCCATTTTCACATATTGCCCTTGTTGAAGTAACAACAAGGAATCCATTGAGAATGTAGAAAAAGTAGTCAGCGCACCTAAAAAGCCAATACCTATCAACGTTTTAGATGGAGAAACTGAAATAACTTCTTTTTCAATTAAACCGTAAAGCACACCCATCAATAATGAACCAAGAATATTAACGATCAACGTCCCAAAAGGGAATCCCTTACCTAAGAGTTTTATCGACATATCGCTGATAAAAAAGCGTAACATTGCACCAAACGCTCCACCTAGGGCAATTGTGAGATAATTTATTAGCATCGCTACTTGTACCTCTTGGTGCTACTTTGCGCATTTTGCGTCTGTAGATAGTTGAGCTTGTCGGCGATTTGTTTCTCAAGTCCCCTATCTGTCGGATGATAATATTGTCGCTCTTGAATGGCTTCTGGGAAGTAATTTTCTCCAGCAGCAAACGCGCCTGGTTCATTATGTGCATAACGATATTCTTCGCCAAAACCGAGTTCTTTCATTAGTTTTGTCGGTGCATTTCTGAGATGTTCAGGTACGGGGTAATTTGGATCACTTTCAGCATCACGTTTAGCTTGATTGAACGCCATGTAGACCGCATTACTTTTTGGCGCACTCGCAAGATAAAGCGTTGCCTGTGCTATCGCACGCTCTCCTTCACTTGGCCCTACCCGATGAAATATATCCCAAGCATTTAACGCAACTTGCATCGCTCTTGGGTCTGCATTGCCGATATCTTCAGTGGCGATCGCCAGCAATCGCCTTGCAACATAGAGCGGATCGCCTCCACCTGCTAATATTTTGCAATACCAATAAAGTGCCGCATCTGGTGCGCTGCCACGAACTGACTTATGAAACGCTGAGATTAGGTCATAATATAGGTCGCCCTTATTGTCATAACTTGATAATTGGCTGGGCAATACTTGTTTTAGTACAAGTTCATTCACCAAATGAGTGTTTGAGTTTGGCTCAAAACTTAAGTCAACCGCCTGCTCTAGTAGATTAAGCGCCTTTCTTGCATCTCCCGAAGCTGCTTTGGCGATGAGTTCAAGCGCGCTGTCATCAATGGTGATAGCTAATTTCGACAGCTGTTCATCGCGGGACAACGCATCTTTAAGTACTTGACCTAGTTCGTCCTCTACAAGCGATTGTAAGGTATAGACACGCGCTCGAGACAAGATCGCGTTATTCAGTGCAAAAGAAGGGTTTTCAGTGGTCGCGCCAATAAAAATAAAGGTGCCATCTTCAATGTGAGGTAAAAATCCGTCTTGCTGGGATTTATTAAAGCGATGTACTTCATCAACAAATAACAGCGTACGTCTGCCAAACTGAGCTAATCGGTTTTTAGCATCGACGACCGCTTCACGAACCTCTTTAATTCCTGCACTGACAGCGGAAAGCTTGATAAGCTCTGCATCCGCATAGTTGGCAATGATCTCAGCAAGGGTGGTTTTACCCACTCCGGGTGGCCCCCAAAGGATCAGGCTATGACAGCGTCCAGATTCAATCGCACGATAAAGTACAGAGCCTTTGGACAAAATATGACTCTGCCCGACATAATGCTCTAACGAGGTTGGCCGCATTCTTGCGGCCAACGGTCGTACATCTGGTGTAAAATCAAACCCTAAACTAGTCACTGCCTCTTTGGTCGTCTACGACCACTCCTTGTGGAATTGTAAACTCAAACAAACTCTCTTTTACTGGTACATTGACTTTGCTTTCCTTAAAGCTAAACGTAGAGACTTGACCTGAAATATCGTTCACTTTCAATAATGCTAAGCCGTCGTTTTTATCATCAAAACGCAGTGTTAATTGCTCTACCTGCGAGTCTACTTTGTTTTTTGGCGTGATCAGATATTCTTGACCGTTAAGAGCTACGTTGTACTTCAACCATTGACTGTCCTCTTGGGTCGTAAGTAGCACAAATGGCGTAGTATCAATAAGTTTAGTCGTATCTAGGATGGTCACTTGCTCAGCAAACGTATCGTAGTAATAGGTTGTTGCTCCGCTTGATACAAATAAAGTGTCATCCGGCATCTCTTGTTGCCAGCGGATTTTTAGTGGCTGCGCTAAGGTTATCGCCCCTTCGCCGGTTTGCAACTCATTGCCTTCTTGATCTTTAACGATTTGCTCAAACTTACCTTGAAAACTGGTTAATTCAGCCAGTCTTCCTTTTAGACTTTGCATCGCTGCCTCATCAGCCCACACAGGCTGAATAAAGAGGTTTGATAATACCGTTAGCAACGCAATTTGCTTAAATTTTTTCATTAATTGGCTCCACCTTTTACCAATACATCTCGTGCACCATTATGACCAGGAGCACTTACCACTCCAGACATTTCCATTTGCTCAACTAATCGAGCGGCACGGTTATAACCAACCCTTAACTTACGTTGTACACTCGAAACAGACACTTTGCCTGTTTCAATAACAAACCCAACGGCTTCATCATAAAGTGGGTCAGACTCTTCATCCCCACCTTCCGGTGCTTCGCCTGGTAGTAAAATATCCTCAGTCGCTTCACCGCATAGAATTTCTTCTACGTAGTTTGGTTTGCCTCTTGCTTTCCAGTCACTCACTACCGCATGTACTTCATGATCGTCAACAAACGCGCCATGTACACGAACCGGAACACTCGTTCCTGGCGGCAAATAGAGCATGTCACCCATACCCAACAGATTCTCCGCACCTTGTTGGTCTAAGATTGTACGTGAATCAATCTTACTTGATACTTGGAACGCCATTCGCGTTGGTATATTCGCTTTGATCAACCCCGTAATAACATCTACTGATGGACGCTGTGTTGCCAGCACTAAATGTATGCCTGCCGCTCGCGCCTTTTGTGCAATACGTGCAATTAACTCTTCTACTTTTTTACCAACAATCATCATCATGTCGGCAAATTCGTCTATAACGACCACGATACTCGGTAATTTATCTAGCTCTTGTGGTTCATCCGCCATACCGTCTGTATCTTTAAAGAGTGGATCTAAAATTGGATGACCCGCTTCTTTAGCGTCTTTAATCTTTTGATTGTAGCCTTTGAGGTTACGAACACCGAGTGCCGACATCAGCTTATAACGACGTTCCATTTCCCCCACACACCAGCGTAGCGCGTTTGCTGCCTCTTTCATATCGGTAACCACTTCGCATAATAAATGTGGGATACCTTCGTAAACTGAAAGCTCAAGCATTTTCGGATCTATCATGATCATTCGCACATCTTCTGGCGGCGACTTATATAACAAGCTTAAGATCATGACATTAACGCCCACTGACTTACCAGAACCAGTGGTACCAGCCACCAGCAAATGCGGCATTTTGCCTAAATCAGCAACGACCGGTTGGCCTGCGATATCTTTACCAAGCACCATAGTCAAAGGAGATGGATTTTGTTCAAACTTAGGGGCGCCTATCACTTCAGACAAACGCACGATTTCACGGTGTTTGTTAGGTAGCTCTAAACCCACATACGTCTTGCCTGGGATAACCTCAACTACACGCACACTGACTGCAGATAATGAACGCGCTAAGTCTTTTGCTAAACCTGTGATCTTAGCAACTTTAATGCCCGGCGCGAGATCTAACTCAAAACGCGTAACGACAGGGCCTGGATACACACCAACTACCTGCGCCTGTACATTGAAGTCTAATAGTTTAGTTTCAACCAACCGCGAAACCTGATCTAACTCTTCTTGCGAAATTGGGTTTTTAGCCTTGTCAGGTCTATCCAACAAATCTAATGAAGGCAATGGATCCGCAGGTGGCTGAGCCTCTAGAAGCGCTTCAAATTGCTCTTTTGCGCTTGGTGGAGGCTGATAACCATTGGCCGCCTTTTCAGGTACTTTAGGCTTAAGAGGCCTTGCCGGAGAAACCACTTTGGTTTCATGCACTGGTGCTTCATCCAAGGCATTTAATGCCGCGACAGTATCCAGTGGCTCATCCTCTATCGCTGAAAAGTTGATTTCTTGCTCTAGAATATCATCTAGCTCATCAAATACCGACGGCTCTTTCTTCTCTTGTAGATCAGAGTGCGGTGCAGACGTGGATTGAGGTGCAGGTTCAGTGCTCGTTTTGCGGAACAATTTATCTTTTAATTTGCCAAGTCCACTGGGTTCTTCTTCAGCATCGAAATCTATATTAATTTCAGTATCGGTTTGTTGCTGGTAAACCTGCTCGAGATCATCTTTTCGCTCGCTAGCTATTATTGGTGTCTCACTCTCTACTCTATCCGTTTTGGTGCCAGCACCCTCCGGTTTCTGTGAAACTGACTGCGTTTGCTCTATATTGCGCTCTGCTGTCAGCCTATCGCGTAACCATCTAAAGCCAGCCAGTACCTTTTCACCTAAATAATCAACGAATTCAACCCAAGACACACCGGTAAGTAGTGTCATTCCGGCAAAGAAAAAGCACAGTAGCAGTATAGAAGTACCGGTAAAGTTAAAGGCAGGCATCATTGCACCAGCAACCACATCCCCTACTACCCCACCAGATGAGAAATTATAGATATCATCGAAATTGATGCTGCTAATTGCACTTGCAGAGGTAATAAACAGCGTCGCGCCAATAAGGCGTAAACCTAACGTGGTGTAATCGAGTTGCAGTAGCTTATGCGGTTTTTTAAACAGTAGATAACCAAGAAACTGCAGCGCTGCTGGGATCAAGAACGCCAGCCAACCGAAACTCAGCAGCATAATGTCTGCCAGCCAAGCTCCGGCAGCACCCGTTATATTGTTTACTTTTACGTACTCACCGGATTGAGTCCAAGCTGGATCGGCTGGGTCGAAACTTATCAACGCACACAACATAAATATTGCTGCAGCCGTGCTTACAATCAAACCTGTCTCTAAGAGGCGTTGCACACCATTTAAGCGCATTGTAATTAAACCTTTTTTCTGTTTCTTTTCTGGACTATAAAAGCCCAAAACGTCAGCAAATTAGTGATTTGCGTTAGTATTGCTGTATATACTTACACCTTACCAAGAAATACCTCAAGGTGCACAAGGTTTTATTACTTCTCCTTCTTCTCCTTTTACTTCTTCCATGACCACAAAAGTTCGACTTTCACTGATATTTGGCAGTTTAAGTAAAATTTCTCCTAAAACTCCGCGATATTCTGACATGTCGGTCACTCGTGTTTTCAATAAATAGTCGAAACTACCGGACACAAGGTGACATTCAATAATTTCATCATGCTGCTTTACTGCTTGATTAAATCTATCGAACACATCAGGCGAATTTTTATTCACTGTAACTTCAACAAACACTAAAAGTCCCTGTCCAAGCTTAGCAGGATCGACTACGGCTTTATAACCTCGAATAAATCCTTCCCGCTCCAGCTTTTTAACGCGCTCCAAGCAAGGCGTAGCGCTCAATCCTATGCGTTTGGCTAATTCTACGTTCGAAATTCTGCCATCTTTCTGAAGTTCGACTAAAATCTTTCTGTCGATTCTGTCTAGTTGTTGATACATAGTGTAGTTTTTTATCCTGAATGATTCATTAATTCAGAGTATATCACTACATTGAAATATTAAAACAGTGAGACACACTGGCTATAGGTAAATATAATAGTCAAAAATTTTACCCCGTTCTTATTTTGAGGCGAATATTATGATTATTGGTGTACCTAAAGAGATAAAAAACCACGAATACCGCGTTGGTATGGTTCCTGCGAGCGTTCGTGAACTAATCAATCACGGTCACGAAGTCGTTGTTGAAACAAATGCTGGTATCGGCATTGGTTTTACTGACGAAGATTATGTTCAAGTTGGTGCTAAAGTTTTAGACACAGCGGCAGAAGTTTTTGCTACTGCTGATATGATTGTTAAAGTAAAAGAGCCTCAAGCTGTTGAGCGCGCAATGCTACGTGAAGATCAAATCCTATTTACTTACCTTCACCTAGCACCAGACCTTCCACAAACAGAAGATCTAATCAAGAGCGGTGCTATCTGTATCGCATACGAAACGGTAACTGATGCGCGTGGTGGTCTTCCATTGCTAGCGCCAATGTCAGAAGTTGCTGGTCGTATGTCAATTCAGGCAGGTGCTCAAGCGCTTGAAAAGTCGCGTGAAGGCCGTGGTATGCTGCTAGGTGGTGTACCTGGTGTTGAACCAGCTAAAGTCGTTGTGATCGGTGGTGGTATGGTTGGACGTAACGCAGCGCAAATGGCGGTAGGTCTAGGCGCAGACGTTACTATTCTTGACCGTAGCATTGATGTATTACGTTCTTTGAATGCACAGTTTGGTAGCCAAGCTAAAGTTATCTACTCAACGGCTGACGCACTTGAAAAGCACGTACTAGAAGCAGATCTTGTGATCGGCGGCGTACTAATTCCTGGTGCAGCGGCTCCTAAGCTTGTAACTGCAGAACACATCAAAGCAATGAAGCCTGGTGCTGCTATTGTTGACGTTGCAATCGACCAAGGTGGCTGTATCGCTACTTCTAAAGCGACTACACATGCAGAGCCAACATACATT
This sequence comes from Pseudoalteromonas sp. CO348, assembly GCF_004208845.1. NCBI lineage: Bacteria > Pseudomonadati > Pseudomonadota > Gammaproteobacteria > Alteromonadales > Pseudoalteromonadaceae > Pseudoalteromonas > Pseudoalteromonas sp. CO348. Next base: position 63,798 of record NZ_SGPI01000017.1, read on the forward strand.
GTTGATGACGTAGTTCACTACTGTGTAGCTAACATGCCAGGTGCTGTACCTCGTACTTCAACGTTTGCACTTAACAATGCAACGCTTCCGTACATCATCAAGCTTGCAAACTTAGGCTACAAAAAAGCGCTACTAAATGACAAACACTTCATGGACGGCTTAAACGTTCTGAAAGGTCAAGTAACGTGTAAAGAAGTGGCAGAAGGCTTCAACATGGAATATGTTGACCCACGCGCTGCACTAGAAAATGCTTAATTTTGAATTTAAGTAGTAAAAAGGGCTTCAATTGAAGCCCTTTTTGTTTTGCTGTTATACCAATTCGCCTAAAAGACTAGTTGATATTAGTTCGTCTCGAAATTCACTTCTGTATCTTGCGTTAACGTAACGTCTTTTGTTTGATACAAACTAAAATCTGCATCTATCGTTTCGGCATCATCTAAATGACCTAAGCACGAATACCCTACTTTGTAATCACCTGAACCAATAAATGCTATCTCATATTCACTCTCGGCATCTAAGTTTGCGGTTGCTACTGGCGCTGAGTCTTCATCACTGATGTCGCTAGGCACTGCAACATCCGCTTTATAAAGATAAACAACATGTTTGTACTCTCCGACTAGAGGAGCTAGGTCCGCGTTATCTGCTATACATGCATTTTTCACAGACTCACTAACCATGCCCTCAATCTCGAAACTGGTTAACAGATTTTCCAAACGGACAGCTGTTGGTTTTAGATAAACGGTGTCATCATTTGTGCGCTTCAACAGCGCCTTATTTAAGTCAAACTCCAATACGATTTGGTTCTCACCTTCATTTAACGAGAAGTTATTGAGTTGGATTTCACCTACGCCATCGTTACCTTTACGGGTTACGGCTAGTGGTGCTTGACTACCATCTAAAAAACGCACGCTAGAGGTTAAATCAAAATTAGACCCCGCACTACCGTTTACAACATCGGCTCTGATCCACTCATAATCACCAGCATCGATCTCTTGGTCATTTACAACCAAATAGATATCATCACCCGTATATTCAAGCAGATTGATTTTCATTGGATTACCCTGTGCATCCAAGGTATCAAATGTGACATCTTCTTTTCCAGATGCTCTAAATGTCAGCCGTTGAATAACAAGGTTTACCTCTGCAAGATTATTCACAGCAGCATCTGACACACCAACACTTACGGTGGTTTTTTGGGTTGGTTGCGTGGTGTTGTTGTCGTTTGAGTCAGAACCTGAACCGCCACCGCATGCAGCGAGTATCATTGCCGAGGCAATTGCTGTTAAAGCTGGTTTATACATGATGTTTTCTCCTCTTCTAAGTTTTAGAGAATAGGAATTGCACCATGAATAAATAATTAATATAAACGCAATAATTTGAAATACCTTCAAATCAACGCAGAAGATTTGGCATTTTCTTATTAAATGTCATAAGTTTAATGTATCAAACTTATTGGAGTGTGGCCGTGAAGTTTAAACACAAAGTCGTATCCGTCTCTGCGCTTGTGCTACTTGCAGCATTACTGATCTTATCTGTTATTCAATACATTTCCGTGCAATCAGCAATCAAAGCACAAGCCGAACAAAGTGTGAATGAAATAATTCAAGGAATTGGTAACACTGTCACTGCGCAAATGAAAGGAGCAACCGATCTCGCCGCGCTTGCTACCAATCTCGTGGCTTCCACTGACACCCTAGACGCAGCCTTTCCTATCCTCTCGCAGCCACAGCTCACAACCTCTTTCCTACTGATAGGTTATGGTGAAGAGCAAACAGGAAAATATGTCGCTAGCGATCCAAATTGGAACCCTGGTGCAAACTGGGACCCGAGAAAGCGACCTTGGTATACCGACGCAAAAACTGCACGAAAGCTCATTATCACAGCGCCTTACGCTGACGCAGTAAGTAACGAAATTGTGGTATCAATCGGTGCACCAGTGTTTAAACAAGGCCAATTCAACGGCGCGATTTTTTACGACGTTAGTTTGGCAAAACTCGGCGAAATGATTAACTCGTTCAACCTGCTCGACGCAGGTTTTGCCTTTATGGTGAGTAAAGACGGGTCGACTATCTCACACCCTGATGTAAAACTAAATGGTAAGTCTTCTCGTACATTTCTCGGTGACATAAGTATCTCAGAAAATATCCAATACGTTGAAGTAAATGGCGAAGACAAATTAGTACAGTTTAAAGAGGTCGAAGGCTTAGATTGGTATTTAGGGGTGATGCTGGATGAAGACACCGTTTTTGCTGCACTTTCACGACTGCAAAGAGATGCAGCCATATTTGCCTTTATTTCTGTGGCACTCGCGACTGTACTACTTTCTTTTGTAATTAGCTTATTATTAAAGCCGCTTGATGAAATCAACACCGCCATGGCTGCTATCGCACGCGGTAATGCGGACTTAACCGTACGATTAAATACCGAGCATGAACCCGAATTTGCAGCACTGGCGCAAAATTTTAATGCCTTTACCAGTAGCTTACAGTCTCTAATAGCGAATATTCAGGGTTTAGGCCATGAAGTTTTAAACGATGCTCAACAAACATCTAAAGTTGCAAATAAAGCCAAACTTTCCATTCAAGAGCAATTAGCGAGTATCAAAGTCCTTGATGAAGCAACAACACACATGTCTACAACTGAACATCAAGTAACACAATCTGCCCATGAAGCCGCTGAAGCAATTAAAACCACCGATCAAGTTGCTCGCCAAGGAGAAAAAATCGTTGCAGAAACAACGGAGACAATTCAAGAGCTATCTAATCAAATCAGTTCGGCAATGACCGTAGTTACGGAGTTAGAAAGCTCGTCTACAGCTATTGAGCAAATATTATCGGTTATCAACAGCATCGCTGAGCAAACCAATCTCCTAGCGCTCAATGCTGCCATTGAAGCCGCAAGGGCCGGTGAGTCTGGCCGCGGCTTTGCCGTCGTTGCAGACGAAGTAAGATCGCTTGCACAAAGAACACAAGAAGCCACAACTGAAATCCGTGGAATGATAAGTCAACTACAGTCAGGTTCAGAAAGCGCGGTTACTGTAATGAAGCAAAGCCAACATTATGTCGATAAAACGGTTGAAAAGGCAGAGCAAACTCGAGCCGCGCTTGAAGATATGCGTAGTGCCATTCGCCATATTGTCGATTTGAATTCCCGCATTGCTGATATGCTGAATGAGCAAAATGACATTGTAAATAACGTGAATAGCAGTAGCTCATCAATTCGTGGTATTTCCGAGTCGGTGTATAGCGAAGCTAAGAGCGTAGATGCCACCATGCAGTCTCAAGTAGAAAAGATAACAACCCAAGAACAACTACTTGAGCAATTCAAAGTTTGATTATCGGTAAACTAAACCGTTACTATAGAGACAGTTGTAAAGCGGCGCGATGCCAAGAGATAAAACATGAAAGCGAATTTGCAGGAATTATTTGAACAGTATTTTCAGATAGCTGAACAGGTTCAGATCAACCTCTACCCAGTTGATGACAATATGGTTCCAGAAAACGAATATCAATTAGAAGCTGCAATTCCGCCGCTATTTAAGCTCGCGAACGAAATTAATGAGTTAGATCTTAATGCCCTGCGACCACTTCGTAATCTGGGTGATATTGCCAATGAGTTAGCAGCTTATTTGCAGGCGCAATCACGTAAGATTGATTTAATTATCAGCCATATTCTCGCAACCGAAGAGCCTGACGACAGTCATCTATTTTGTGACAGCTACGGCGGCGGCGGCCTGACCGCAACGTTAGAAGCAGATTATGAAGTCGGACAATCGTTACGAACTAAAATATTTTTGCGCAATGAAGCCAGTGCTATCTTTTGCTACTCACAAGTCATTGCCAAGCAAGATGGTAAATTCACCCTCGCCTTTACCGCTATTAGAGAAGCGGATCAAGAGTTGCTCGTACGGGCGAGCTTACACGCCCAGACCAGACAACTTAAGCTAAAGCAGCAAAAAGACCAATAAGGCATTTAACGCATTAAGTGCCTTCTTTAAATGCTCAATTATCTTCACAAAACTTACTGACACACCTGAGGTTAATGATAAACTATAGGCTTATTATTATATGGTGATGATTTAATGAGTTTTACTTTACTCCCAGAATGGGCACCACAAGACGCTATCATGCTTACTTGGCCGCATTCTGATACCGATTGGAGCGACATTCTCAGTGACGTTGAACCTGTGTACGTTGCACTTTGCCAACATATTACCCAAGTTCAAGAAGTCGTTATCGTGGCGCATAATGATGCGTTAAAACAGCATATCGAAAACCTACTCGGCGCAGCTGAGGTTAGCTTAACCAAGTGTCACTTTGTTGTGACGCCTTGCGATGACACCTGGGCCCGTGACCACGGTCCACTTACGACGCAAACAAGTACAGGAAATCTATGTATCAAAGATTTCACCTTTACAGGTTGGGGTAACAAGTTTGCTGCGGATTTAGACAATAAGATAAATCAGCAGCTAGCCAAACAGGTCCTCAACCCAAACTGTACCTTTGAAAAGGTTGACGTGGTACTTGAAGGCGGCGGTATTGAGATCAACGAGTCCAATGTCCTATTGACTACTTCAGAGTGTCTGTTGAACCCAAATCGCAATCCACATCTAAGTAAAACCGAATTAGAACTATTGTTGCAAAAAGAGTTGGGTGCTGAGTCATTCCTGTGGGTAGATCATGGATACTTAGCCGGTGATGATACTGACAGTCATATCGACACGTTAGTGCGTTTTGCACCAGATAACACCTTGGTATATGTAAAGTGCGACGACAAATCAGACGAGCACTATGATGCCCTCAATAAAATGGAACAGCAGCTACGCACATTCCGCACCCCAAATGGCGATCCATACCGTTTAATTAGTTTACCTTGGCCTAGTGCTAAGTTTGATAACGAGGGTGAGAGATTACCTGCAACCTATGCAAACTATCTGATCTTGAATAAAACGGTGTTAGTACCTATCTATGGCGACGACAAAGATCAAGAAGCACTGGACAAAGTCTCTCTTGCCCACCCAGAAAGAACGGTAATTGGCGTTAACTGCCTACCAATCATCCATCAATTCGGTAGCCTGCACTGTATTACGATGCAGTTACCAAAAGGTTTTTTAAGGTAAGTACCATGACTGAAAAAAACATCAAAGTTGGTATTGTTCAACATAGCAACTCTACAGATCTCGTAAACAACTTTGCGAAAACCTGTGACGGTATCCGAAAAGCGGCAAGTCAGGGTGCTAAGCTTATCGTTTTACAAGAATTGCACCGCAGCTTGTATTTTTGCCAGACTGAAGACACCGATCTCTTCGACTTAGCGGAAACCATTCCTGGTCCAAGCACAGACTCACTAGGCGCACTTGCAAAAGAGCTGAATGTTGTCATCGTTGCGTCGTTATTTGAAAAACGTGCAACAGGGCTTTATCACAACACCGCAGTTGTACTTGAGTCTGACGGTACGATCGCTGGCAAATACCGTAAAATGCATATTCCTGATGACCCAGGTTTTTATGAAAAGTTTTACTTCACTCCTGGCGACATGGGCTTTACTCCGATTCAGACTTCTGTAGGCAAATTAGGCGTACTGGTGTGTTGGGATCAATGGTTCCCAGAAGGTGCGCGTCTGATGGCAATGGCGGGCGCTGAGTTTTTAATCTACCCAACGGCAATCGGCTGGGATCCTCGCGATGACAAAGCAGAGCAATTTCGTCAACGAGATGCTTGGATAATTGCACAGCGTGCACATGCAGTGTCGAACGGAGTACCTGTGATCAGCGTTAACCGTGTTGGCCATGAATCAGACCCTTCAAGTCAAAGTGAAGGTATTCAATTCTGGGGCAATTCTTTTGTTACCGGTCCACAAGGCGAAATGTTATTGCATGCATCTGAAGAAGCTGAGGAAATCTCGGTTGTTGATGTTGATCTTGCACGCAGTGAATCTGTTCGTCGCATCTGGCCGTATTTAAGAGACAGACGAATCGATCACTATCAGGATCTTTGCAAAATTTATCGCGATTAATAAATAGGAGTAATCAATGGCGAATGTGCAATGGAACGATTTACCTTGGGTAAAATCAAACAAGGATAAAATTTCGTGGGGTAATTTGGTTGGCAGCAGCTTATCACTGTGTTTGAGTGAGCACATCCAACAACACGACAACTTAGTTGTACTGGTCACCCCCGATACACCTTCTGCACTTCGCCTTGAGCATGAACTGGCGTATCTTTTAAAAGACACGCCTGTCATGATGTTTCCTGACTGGGAAACATTACCCTATGATCACTTTTCACCACATCAAGACATTATTTCTCAGCGTCTTGCGACGCTAAATACACTCAAACAGGAAAAGCAATCCGTACTCATCATTCCTGTTTCAACCCTCATGCTACGTACCGCACCACCTAGCTTTATCCACGGCATGAGTCTTCAGGTAACAAAAGGTGACACAGTAGACGCACAAAGCTTGCGTGATACCTTAACTCAAGCGGGTTATCGTCATGTTCAGCAGGTAATGGAGCACGGTGAGTTTGCTGTTCGAGGTTCCATTATTGATTTATACCCCATGGGTAGCCCACTCCCCTTTAGACTAGATTTCTTTGATGATGAGTTAGACTCCATTCGTCATTTTGATATCGAAAGCCAACGCTCAAACGATGAGATTGATGCTATCGATTTACTACCGGCGCACGAATTCCCAACCAATGCAGAAGACATTGAACGCTTTAGAATTAATTACCGTGAAGCGTTCGGCGCAAGTAGTGAAAAAGACAGTATTTATATGCAAGTCAGTAAAGGGAACTGGCCTGCAGGTATAGAGTACTATTTGCCGCTCTTTTTTGATTCATTAGCGACGGTGTTTGACTATTTGCCTGAAGATACCGTATTTATGCCTTTTGGCGACATTGAATCTGCAGCGCAAACCTTTTGGCAAGACGTATCTAAACGCTACGAAAGTCGCCGGGTTGACCCACTTCGCCCTCTACTTTCACCAGCCAAGCTATATCAGCCTATAGAGACCTTATTTGAAGGCCTTAACGGCTTCTCTCGAATAAAGCTTAGTCAAGCGATGCTGGGAACCAAAGCGGGCAATAACAATGTCGCAGCGGAATTAATCGACGATGTCCGCATTGAGCATAAACACGCTAATCCATATCAAAAAATCCTCGATTACATCGCTGCTGAGAAAAAGCAAAAGTCTCGGGTGTTATTCAGTGTTGAATCAGAGGGCCGACGAGAGTCACTGCTTACCTTATTAAAGCCGACAGGACTAAAGCTAAAGCCTTATAAACGCATTGCAGAGTTTGTCTCTAGCGACTCAGATGTTGGTGTGGTCGTCACTCCACTTGCTACCAGTGTGAAACTTCTGGATAAACAATCGCTGTCTATCATCACCGAGCAAGAGCTTTTAGGTGTTAAGATCTCCCAAAAGCGCCGCCGTAAACATAAATACGAACAAGGGCAAGATGCCCTGATCCGAAACCTCGCTGAGTTAAAAGAAGGTCAACCTATTGTTCATTTAGATCATGGTGTAGGCCGCTATTTAGGGCTGGAAACCATAGATGCAGCGGGTATTGCTACCGAGTTTGTGACTATCATCTATGCCAATGACGCTAAACTTTATGTGCCAGTTTCTTCGCTTCATATGCTCAGTCGTTACTCAGGAGGTGAAGAAGCTTCTGCACCACTTCATAAACTGGGTAATGACGCCTGGGAAAAAGCAAAACGCAAAGCGGCTGAAAAAGTCAGAGATGTTGCTGCTGAACTCCTAGACATATACGCAAAACGCCAAAGTAAGCCGGGATATGCATTTAAGCTAGATGCGAGTGCCTATCGAGACTTTTCTGATAGCTTCCCATTTGAAGAAACAGACGATCAACGCAATGCAATCACAGCCGTACTTGCAGATATGCAATCAAGCCTAGCAATGGATAGACTCGTTTGTGGTGATGTTGGCTTTGGTAAAACCGAAGTGGCCATGCGCGCAGCATTTGTTGCCGTCAACGATAGCAAACAAGTGGCTGTCTTAGTGCCAACTACGCTCCTTGCCCAACAACACTTCGAGAACTTTAAAGACCGTTTTGCCGATCTGCCTGTTGAAGTCGGTGTGCTTTCGCGCTTTAACTCAGCGAAAGAACAAAAAGAGACGTTACAAAAACTTGAAGAAGGCAAAATTGATATTGTAATAGGCACCCATAAGCTTATTCAAGAAAACATCAAGTTCGCCGATTTGGGTTTGTTGATTGTTGACGAAGAACACCGCTTTGGTGTGAGGCAAAAAGAAAAGATTAAGCAGCTTAGAGCGGATGTCGACATTCTTACCCTTACCGCTACCCCAATTCCGCGTACACTGAATATGGCAATGAGTGGTATGCGTGATCTCTCTATTATCGCGACACCGCCAGCCAAACGATTAGCAGTAAAGACCTTTGTGCGAGAGCGCAATGACGAGCTTATCCGCGAAGCAATTCTGCGTGAAATCAAGCGCGGTGGACAGGTTTACTTCCTCCACAATAATGTCGAGACAATAGATAAAATCACCGCTGATATCTCGGCGCTCGTGCCAGAGGCCAACGTCACCACTGCCCACGGGCAGATGCGTGAAAAAGAACTTGAGCACTTGATGGGCGAATTCTATCACCAAAAGTATAACGTGCTTGTGTGTACAACCATTATTGAAACCGGTATTGATATCCCCTCTGCTAATACTATCATTATGGATAGAGCCGATAAACTCGGATTGGCACAGTTACATCAGCTTCGCGGCCGTGTAGGACGAAGCCATCACCAAGCATACGCATACCTACTCACGAAGAATAGCCAAGCCTTAACTAAAGACGCGGTCAAGCGCTTACAGGCTATAGAACAACTCGAAGACTTAGGCGCAGGTTTTGCCCTTGCCACCCACGATTTAGAGATCCGTGGTGCGGGTGAGCTACTGGGAGATGACCAAAGCGGTCAAATTCAAACCGTTGGCTTCACGCTGTATATGGAAATGCTAGAACAAGCAGTTGAAGCCTTAAAAAATGGCAAAGAGCCGACACTCGATAACCTACTCCAACAGCAAAGCGAGGTTGATCTTAAGTTCCCAGCACTGCTACCGGATGATTACATTCATGATGTAAATATTCGCCTTAGTATGTATAAACGCATTGCTAGCACAAAGTCGCTGGCGGAGCTTGATGAGCTGCAAATCGAATTAATCGACCGCTTTGGGCTGTTGCCAGATGCGGCTAAAAACCTATTTGCGGTGCAGTCTGTTAAGCTAAAGGCAACCCAATTAGGCATTAACAAGATCGAAGCAAACCCCAAAGGTGGCTTCTTCGAGTTCAGTAGTCATACAAAAGTTAACCCAACATTCATCATAGGATTGATACAAAGTAGCCCGTCAACCTATAGAATGGAAGGCGCGAATAAACTGAAGTTCCTGATCGAAGAGAAAAATGGCCAAGAGAGATTAAAACTGGTCAATGCGATGATTGATGACTTTGAGAAAAAGGCTGTAGCATGAAAACAATAAAAAGTCTGGCCATCCTAGCGGCTTTGGTAAGTAGCGCGTCTGCACATGCCACCCGTTGGTTTGAAGTAGAATTGATAGCATTTGAGCAAGAGCCTAGTTTCTCTTTGCGAGAAGACTTTAGTATTGAACCTGAGCCGCTCAATCAAAAAAACATCAAGTCACTATTATTCGACGGTTTTAATACCACCGGCTATAAACTATGCTTAGAAGGCAGTGAGCAGTTTGCTGAGCACGATTTTATTCGTGGATTAACGTCGGGTGCGCGCTCCAGCTCTTGCGACCCAGATGCAAACTATGTTGAAAAATTCGGCACTTTGCCTCTTTCACCGCAAGTTGAGCCACAAGAACATATGGACTCAATTTATCTGTTGGATGAGTCACAGTTTAATTTTTCTAACAAAGTCGCTGAATTAAAACGTAAAGGACTCAAGCCACTGTTGCACACAGGTTGGCGATTCCCGGAACAAAGTAACAAACGTGCGCCTAATATCGAAATTATTGCTGGCAAACAGTTTGCGTCACCATCCAGTTATAGCGTAATAGAAAATGACGATCAGTTTTCGTCACTATCGAACCGATTTAGTATTCAGGAATCAAAAGATCAAGTGCATTGGCAGCTTGAAGGCTTGATTAAAATTCACGTGAGACATTACCTTTACGTGACCACAGATTTAGATTTAAAGTACGAAGACGGTAACGATATTCGTACTGCTCGTATGTCTCAATATACACGCGTGTATAGCGGCGACATACATTACTTAGATCACCCTAAACTTGGGGTCATCTTTCAAATAAGAAAATACAAACATTAGACGGGCAACCCTATGAAAAAATTACTAACTGCTGCTGCGCTACTCACCCTAGTCGGCTGTTCTAAAGTAAGTTTGGAAAACTACAACAAGCTAGAAGTAGGCATGGACAAAGCTGAAGTTGAGAACATTCTTGGCTCTGCTGATAAATGTGAAGAAAAAACGCTACACACCAATTGCATTTGGGGAAGCGAAAACAAGCACATTAAAGTAACGCTGCTTTCCGATAAAGTAACTCTTTATTCAAAGAAAGGAATTGAATAAACCTTAAATTCGTTATCGAGACTCAATAATAAATTGATTGAGTCTCATGCCTTCCATCATTCTGTAGTTAAATAATGTTATAAAATTAGTGTCAAATAAGTTATCTCTCTTTAAACAAATATTGAATTCGTAAACCAATCAATACAACCCACTTTTAATTTCCCCAATACAACAACAATAGATTTAACAATTGGTAACAAAAAACCAAAAAAACACGTAAAAACCAGCTTCAAAGTATAAAATGTAACAATTTAATTTTGAAAAAGTAAATTATCAATTGGGTGTGTAAATTTGTAATTAATCTAAATATAGTCGCTATTGCATACATAGATATGCTAAAAAAATAGGAATAATTATGAAAATCAATACACTCTCATCGTCGATCAAAGCGGCTTTAGCCGTAAGTGCGACAATCGCAGCGGTATCTCCAGCAGTATACGCAGAAGAACAAGATGCAAATCAAACTGCAGCAGATAAAGTTGAGCGCATAGAAGTAACAGGTTCACGTATTTCTCGAGTTGATCTAGAGCCGACACAACCTATAGAAACAATTGACTCAGAATATATAAGTAAACGAGGTACAACTAACTTAGCATCAGTGTTAGAGGAAGTTCCTGGTATCGCGCTTGCAGCGACAGCAAACCTTTCAAGTAACGAACAAGCCGCTTCCCAAGGGGTTGGTCAAAGTACCGTTAATTTGTACGGACTGGGTTCTCAACGTACCCTAACTCTTGTTAATGGTTCACGTTTTGTGTCAAGTAACTCACCTGTAGGTGGTGGTAGTGCTCCAGGTAGTCAGGTAGATATAAACAATATCCCGGTTTCTCTTATTGAGCGAGTAGAAGTAGTTAAGGTGGGTGGTGCACCGGTTTATGGCGCCGATGCTGTTTCAGGTGTTGTAAACTTTATCTTAAAAACTGACTATGAAGGTGCCGAATTCTCAGCTGACGTAACAAATTATGATGAAGCAGGTAAGTACGATAAGTCATTCCGCGGTTTATTTGGCGGAAACTTCAATGAAGATAAAGGCAACTTAGTTTTTAGTTTTGAATACCAAGATCAGAAGAGTATCTTAGCATCCGAATTACCATCATGGGTTGACCAATGGGGTGGTTATACGCCTTTGGGATCTGACGCGGTAGTTGATGCCGATGGCAACCCTGTTACAGGTCAACGTCGTTTATACCCAAATGGTAGAGCTGGAATTCTATCAAACTCTGGTCTTATCACACCAGGACCGACAGCGGTAGTTAATGCGGGTTTAGGTGCGTGGCCAGACGGTTCATTTTTGCAATTTGACCCAAGTGGTAACGGACAATTAATCCCGTTCAACACAGGAACACCTACAGGTAATGCTGTTTGGTCTTCTGGTGGTGACGGCTTAGACCTTGCTGAATCTAATACTGCTCGAGAAGGGTTTGAGCGTTACAACTTTACTATATCAGGTAATTATAAGCTTACAGATGATGTCAACATGTCTGTACTAGGTTTCTTTAACTCATCAGATGCGGTAAATGAAGGCTACCAGCCAAACAAATATAGTTCTGGTCTATTCGGTGGCCTTGGCGCTGCACTTAAATTCGATACAGACTATGTTTACTTACCAAGTGAAACAAGGAATCGCCTTGAGAACTACCTTGGTGGTCCAGGTGAGTTTTATATGCACAAAGCTTGGACTTCATTGGGTAAACGTAAAATTACCAATGAATCTGATGTAAGAAGTATAAAAATTGGCTTTGATGGTTATTTTGAACTGGGAGAAAACGAATGGAAATGGGATGTTTTCTATCAACAGGGTGTAAGCAAAATATTCTCTCAAGACTTTAACATCAACGAAAATCGCTTCTTAGCGGCTATCGATGTAGGTTTTAACAATGGCGCTATTGACTGTAAAGCCAACTATGTCGACGGCTATCACGACAAGTATACAACTAGCGGTTTTGGTGTAACAGAAACCCAATCAGTACTGGGTGAAGTTGGCAAGTGTGTTGCGTACAACCCATTTGGCCCTGCTTCTCAAGAAGTTCTTGATTATATCACCTACCCTGCAATGGGTTATTCACGTGTTGAACAAGATATCCTTCAAGCGTTCACCACAGGTGATATTATCGAATTACCTGCAGGTTATTTAGCTGCAGCATTTGGTTACGAAAGACGTACAGAAAAAGCAAGCTTTAGTGAAGATGGCACAAATGTGTTAAACAGTGGTTTGGCTAATGCATCTACTTCAGGTTCGTATACTACACAAGATTTATTTGCAGAAATCAGTCTACCGCTAGTTTCAAGCGACATGGATATTCCACTTGTAAATACGCTGAGCGTTGACGCTTCATTCCGTAGAATTGACAATGATTCGGCGGGTAAAGACAATGTTTGGGCTGTAGGTCTAAATTACCAGCCAATCAGTGACCTAATGGTTAGAGCTAACTATTCAGAAACCGTTAGAGCCCCGTCTGTTACCGAACTATTTTTACCAGTAATTCAAGACTCTCAATTCGGCACAGATCCTTGTGATATCAATAATATAGATAAAGGTCCAAGCCCAGCAACAAGAAGAGCTAACTGTGAAGCTGCTGGTGTACCAGATGGTTATAAGGCGGTATCAGGAAATGCCTCAAGGGTTGGTACAACTGGTGGTAATGTAGACCTTGAAAGTGAAAAAGCAGAAGGTTTAAATATTGGACTTGTTTATGCTCCAGAGTGGTTTGAAGGCTTCAGCTTTAAAATTGATTATATAAAGATCGATATTGAAGACGCGATTGTTGACTTTACTCTAACCGACATCTTAAATGCATGTTACGACTCTACTAATTACCCGAATGAGTTCTGTGGTAAATTTAGACGAGGCGCAGACTTCCAGATCCCTGCTGATAAAGCGTTTGAATCTGGTTATGTAAATGCTGCACTTCAAGAGTTTGAGACATATGAATATGAGGTCATGTTCAAGCGTCCATTGCACCAATATCCGCTTATTGGTGGATTACTACCTGAAAACTCTGGTGAGTTAGGTATTCGCTCACGTCTATATAACCTTAAAAAAGACGCAAAATCTAATACCGGCTTCGACTTCGAAGACAATACAGGTGAATACGACAACCCTGATTGGCTTGGTGATTTAAGATTTGACTATACTCTCGAAGACATTAACGTGTATTTTGATGTTGAGTACCACGGTGAAGGTAATCGCAACAACGACTCTACTAATTTCTATGATTATATTGATCAAAACGGTAATCCGTATAACAAGATCCAATCACAGACTTTATATACTTTAGGTGGTTCATATTACCTGAATGATAATGCCGTTGTGCGTTTCCGAGTGGATAATCTATTCGATTGGTACCCAAGTGTTCGTGAGCTATCAGTTGCTAGATACACTTATGGCCGCGTATTCAGCGCTGGTTTCACGTACAAGTTTTAAAATTTCTTAGTACGTTATAAATCTAGATGCCATTTCATGAGTGAAATGGCATCTTTTTAAGGCTTCTTTTTGCTCCCATGAACAGAGATCTTAACAGTACAACTTAATACTTGCTCAATTTGAAGGAGCAAATCTGACGCTAACTGCGTTAAAAGTTTCTCATTTAGAACAACTAAATAGCAAAATTTTCGCCTTCCCACAGGATGTAGGTACCTTGGCGTAAGCAGGATGCGGAAGCGGTGTTATTGACAAGATCCTCTCGCCTAAAAATAGAGCACTTAGTTAAGCGCATTGGAATAAGACTTCCAGCTACGCACCTACTACACCCAAAGTACAATTCCAACGAAGCATATGGGAAGTAATTCACATTCACTAATCAAATTGAACTACGTAAGATTTAGGGTTAAATATATAACTTGCAGGTATTTGGAGTTATGCAACCTTGTAAAGAATTGTCTCGCACATCAGAGATGGTGCGCCAATCAATCCAAGTAATTCAATCAGTGAAACTTACCTAGTTTTAAAGCCTTATAATTGATTGAATGGCTATTTTTATCGGCCAAATCATGTTCAGCTATTGCATTGACACAATTTCAGCATAACTTTCACAGTAATTTCCAATAAAAAAATTTGAATATTACCGCTTACTACTGTTAAATTTTTACAAATAAAAAAGGGCCGTAAAGGCCCTTTACAACAAGTAGAAACTAGCAAAAACAAGGATTAGCGCATTGCCATCATCATTTTAGCGGGTTCCTCTAGGAAGGTTTTCCATAAATTATTGAAGCGTGCGATCGTGCCGCCATCAATAATACGGTGGTCGCCAGACCAACTTACCTGCATGATAGAGCGTGCAACCACATTACCTTGTGCATCGAAGCGTGGTAACTGCTGAACTTTGCCAAGTGCAACGATTGCAACTTCAGGTTTATTGATAATCGGTGTCGCAACAGTACCGCCAATCGCCCCTATGTTTGAGATTGAGATAGTACCGCCTTTCAATGAATCAGGAGGCACACGCCCTTCTCTAGCGGCTTCTGTCAGTTCAGTAACAGATTGGGCAACTTCTACAATCGATTTGCTTTGGCATGATTTAATATTTGGTACAAGAAGACCCAGCTTGCTGTCCACCGCCATACCAATATTGTGGTCATCAAAATAAGTGATTTCCGTACAGTCATCATTTACTTTTGCATTCAAAATTGGGAATTCGTTGATAGCGAGTGACAACGCCTTGATAAAAAATGGCATCATCGTCAGCTTCACGCCTTGTTTGGCATATTGCTCTTTCAAAACACCACGAAGTGCAATTAAATCGGTTAAGTCAATCTCGTCACAGTAAGTGAAATGTGGGATCGTCGAAACAGAGGCCACCATCTGTTTGGCCATCGCCGCTTTCATACCACGTAGAGGCTCAACTCTTTTACCACCTTCTGAGGTAGTAGCCGACTTTTGCGTTTGAGGCTGTACCGTGGTGCTAGCTTCATTCGTGGTTGAAGCGTCAGTTACACCGTGCTCAAGGAAATGTTCGATGTCTTCTTTATAAACGCGCCCATTTTTACCAGAGCCAGGCACTTCAGAGAGGTCAACACCAACTTCGCGCGCCTTGCGGCGTACTGCCGGAGATGCAATTGCTTTACCATTTTTCGGCAAACTGCGCGTAGCCTCATCGTTTGCAGTAGCAGCTTGTGCATTACTTTCTTTAGGCTTGTGGACATCAGCGATTGGATCGTCTGATTTTCCGGCGTGAGATGACGCCAACTTCATTTGAAATAGCGGACTATGCACCTGTGCTATCTCGCCTTTTTTATAATAGAGTTTTTCAACAATACCATCGTACTTGGCTGGAATTTGCACTAGCGCCTTGTCAGTCATTACATCACAAACGGCCTGATCTTCTTTGATTTCATCACCTTCAGCGACAAGCCATTCAACAATTTCGCACTCAACAATGCCTTCACCAATATCTGGTAAGATAAAGTCTTCAAGTACAGTACTGGTTGAAGTAGTTGGCGAGGATTGAGGTGCTGATTGCTCCGGCTGAGCAGCTTGCTCGCCGGCAACATCCATTGCAAACAAAGGTTCATGCACCTTTGCAATTTCACCTTTTTCGTAATGCAGCTTAGTGATCACACCGTCATGTACTGCGGGGATCTGCACTAGTGCCTTATCCGTCATTACGTCACAAATAGGTTGATCTTCTTTTACTTCGTCACCAACAGCCACCAACCACTCGACGATTTCGCACTCTACGATGCCTTCACCAATATCTGGTAAGATAAATTCTTTAGCCATAACTTATCCTTAAAATTCCATAGAACGTTTGATAGCGGCGAACACTTTAAGTGCATCTGGCACATATTCTTTCTCAAGTGCTAGAGGATATGGCGTGTCTAATCCACAAACTCGCTCAATTGGAGATTCTAAATGCAGGAAACACTCTTTTTGTATGGTTGCTGCAATCTCAGCGCCAAAACCATTCGTGATTGGCGCTTCGTGGCTCACGACCAAACGACCTGTTTTAACCACGGACTTGGCTACCGTGTCCATATCCCAAGGAAGAATGCTTCTTAAGTCGATTATTTCACAGCTAATACCCGCTTCTTCAGCTTTTTGCGCCGCTTGTTCGATGATTTCCATCTGCGCGCCCCAAGCCAATAGCGTTATGTCAGTACCTTCTTTAATCACTTCGGCTTTACCAAGCTCGATGCTGTAATCTTCTTCTGGCACTTCACCAACAGAAGCGCGATACAAGCGCTTAGGTTCAAAGAAAATAACCGGGTTATCGTCTTTAATGGCAGCACGCAGTAGGCCTTTTGCTTGATACGGGTTACGCGGTACTACAATTTTAAGACCAGGTGTATGCGCAAAGTAAGCTTCTGGCGATTGTGAATGATATAGACCACCTGCGATACCACCACCGTATGGCGTACGAATTGTTAAGTTACCCACATCAAACTCATTACCTGAGCGATAACGGAACTTGGCCGACTCGTTCACGATTTGGTCAAATGCCGGGAAGATATAATCTGCAAATTGAATTTCAGCAAGCGCAGGGGCACCAAACGCTGCAAGACCATTGGCAAAACCCAAAATACCTTGTTCAGTCAATGGCGTATTAAAAACACGGTGTTTTCCGTATTTTTCTTGAAGGCCTGACGTTGCACGGAATACACCACCAAAGTAGCCAACGTCTTCACCAAAAATACAAGCCTGCGGATGCTCCGCCATCGTGATATCTAGCGCCGAATTAATGGCGTGTAGCATGTTCATTTTAGCCATTATTTAATTCTCCCTGCTGTGACTGGGTATGCGTCTGGATAAGCTTTAATATGCGCTTTCAATTCATCATATTGCTTCTGCAGCGATGGAATTGGCGTGTCATAAACATCTGAGACCAGATCTTCTAATGCAGGCTTTTGTACTTTCTCTGCAACCTTCAATGCAGCCAAGATATCTTCACGGATTTTCTCTTTTTCCGCATCATCTTGGGCTTCATCCAACCAATCTTGTTTTAGAAGCCATTGCTTAAATCGATTTACCGGGCAACTATTTTTAAATTCAGCTTCTTCATCTTTAGTACGGTAACCAGACGGATCATCAGAAGTTGAGTGTGCACCCAATCGGTATGCAATAGATTCAATCATCACAGGCTCACCGTTTTCAACTGCAATTTTACGCGCGGCTTGTGTCGCGGCGTAAACGGCAAGCGCATCGGCACCATCCACACGGATGGTCTTAATACCATAGCCAACACCGCGAGCGGCAATACCATCACCTTTGAACTGTTCATCCGCAGGTGTTGAAATTGCATAGCCGTTATTACGTGCATAGAAAATAACTGGTGAACCATGCACCGCGGCCATGTTTAGACCAGCGTGGAAATCACCTTCTGACGCAGCACCTTCACCAAAATAGCAAATCGTGACGTTATCAATTTCAGACGTTAGCTCACCGGTTTCTTTATCGATGTGTTTTAGCTTTTGGCCGTACGCATAGCCCGTTGCTTGAGGAATTTGCGTTCCTAGCGGCGACGAAATAGTCAGGTAATGTAATTCTTTAGAACCATAATGCACAGGCATTTGGCGGCCTTTGCCTAAGTCCTTCTCATTCGAGAATAACTGATTCATGAACTGCTCAAGCGAAAAACCACGATAGTGAATTGCGGCTTGCTCACGGTACTGAGCCATGATCATATCATCTTCTTTAAGCGCCGCAGCACTTGCCGTAACAGCGGCTTCTTCGCCAAGACATTGCATGTAGAAGCTAATACGTCCTTGACGCTGAGCACCTTGCATACGCTCGTCAAGTAAACGAATAAACCGCATTGTAGAGTAAATTCTTAATGCCGTTTCTTTATCAATATCTGGTGCTGTTGCACCGTCTAAAACATCGCCTTGGTCACTTAAAATCTTTAATGTAGGGATATTGAGTGCATGACCATCTATAAATTCCAGCGCGTGGCTGATATTTAAGGATATATTATTGGGGTTAGTCATAACCTACCTTCTCTTGTTGTCATAACAAACTTACGGAGTTCAAACCCGACTTTCTCATACGAGATCTGGTTTCAGATTGCGTAAGACGAAAAGAGTCTTAACTCACCTCGCATTTATGATTGTGTTAATTGGTCTTGATCACATTTGTGGTTAGTATGAATAACTGGTCTAACAACTTATCAAAGACTGAATAATATTTGCGATTTAAGTAAGTAAATTAAATTAAAGCATTTCAACTTTACGTTAACGTAAACGGTTATTCAACTAATCCTAGATGAATAACCGTGAAAATGCATCAATGTTTTTGGAAAGATTTTGATACGAAGGCAAGTAGAATTTTACATCTATGATTTATATGAAGTTTTCATCAACCTCTAACGGTACAACGGTTAGTAATGCACGTTGCCCCAAAGCAACATTGGCATTTGGGAAGATAATAGCTTCCCCCTCAACCTCAGCGAAATACTGGTTACCTCCGTCCGTCGCTAGTAATTCACCTTTCGCAAAGCCTGTAAAATTCTCTGCAGAATCAGGGAATGGAAAAGAAAATTCGGCTTGAGTACGATTGATAGTACGATGAACGGTAAATAGCTCGAACTCATCTGCATTAAATTCTTTATATTCCACCTTTTCTTGGCTAATTAATGCTTTTAGCGTTTCCTTGGTTTTTGCAAAGCTCGCCATGTTATTTTCACCAAATGGCTTCACCTGCCCAAGTTCGATAGTGAAAGCATCAGCCCCAAACTGGTAAGAAGAAAAGTAACTAAATGTTGTCGCCGCCGAGCGCATCATTAATACGGTATTGACACCGCATGACAATAAAAACTGCAGCTGTGATTTCTTCCACGGCTCACCATGTAAAAACGGATAAACTGCAAACTTTTCGTTTTTAGACCCCCGAATAGCAGTATGAAGGTCATAGTGACAACGATAGCGCTCGTTACCAGCCTGTTCAAAAAAGCGTCTAACGTAACCCTCTAATTTTTGTGCTCGGACCTTTTCGGGATTATCTGTTTCTTGATTATGTGCACCGTTAAATAGGCGGTTTAGATTTTCATCGACAAAACGCTGCCCAATATTAATGGATTTCGGGTTGCCAAAAATAAATAACACCCGCTGTGCCAATGCCAATCTGCCAGTAATAATATGTTGGATAAGCTCGTCACATATTTCAATTGGCGCGGTTTCATTGCCGTGCACAGCGCTCGATAGCACAATATCTTTTGTTGTTTCACCTGCCGGCGTAAACTGGATCACACCAGTATCATGGACTTCCACCAAGGTACCGTTGTCTAAAGTGAAGTTCACGGGTTCAAGTGTAAATTCGTTATTTCTTGTGATAGTAAGAAAGTCACCGCTTTGTTTTAATTCTGCTAAGTACGTCATAATTCCAAATTGATGTTGTTGAATAATCCGCATTGGGATACAAAAAAGCCATACGAGGAGTATGGCTTGTAGAAGCTTTTTGTTAACTAATCACTGAGTCAACCAATGTCTTTGCCTCATGTTCAAGTTCAGCTAAATGCGCTTCACCTTTAAATGATTCAAGATAAATTTTGTAGATATCTTCAGTGCCCGATGGACGCGCCGCAAACCAACCGTTTTCGGTAACGACTTTAAGGCCACCAATAGCTGCCCCGTTACCAGGGGCATTGGTTAATACCTGAGTAATTTTATCACCTGCTAGGGTGTCCGCCTTGATATTGTCCGCGCTTAATGCCTTGAGCTTTGCTTTTTGCTCAGTATTTGCGGGCGCATCGATACGTTTGTATACAGGCGCGCCAAATGCTTGTTCAAATGCTTGGTAATGCTGAGATGGCGATTTACCTGTAACAGCTAGGATCTCAGCGGCAAGTAACCCCATGATAAAACCGTCTTTGTCTGTACACCATGTGGTGCCGTCTTTTCTTAAAAACGCTGCGCCAGCACTCTCTTCACCGCCAAACGCGAGCTCTCCAGCTGCTAACCCGCCCACAAACCATTTAAAGCCAACTGGCACTTCGTAAACTTCTCGGCCATTTGCGCCACACACTTTGTCAATCATGGCACTAGATACCAATGTTTTACCGATTTTTACTGAGCTCTTCCAGCCTCGTTGTTTAATGAGGTAGTCAATTGCAACCGCTAAAAAGTGATTAGGATTCATCAGGCCATCAGGTGTGACAATACCATGTCTGTCGAAGTCTGGGTCATTACCAATACCGATATCGTAGTCGTCTTTCAGTGCTATCAAATTAGCCATTGCATAAGGTGATGAACAGTCCATGCGCACCTTGCCGTCTTTATCAAGTGGCATAAAGGCAAAACTTGGGTCGACGACGTCATTTACAACCGTAAGCTTTAAGTCGTAGTGTTTGGCGATCACTGGCCAGAAATTAACACCTGAACCACCAAGTGGATCCACACCTATATTAACTCCGGCTCGAGCAATAGCTTCCATATCAATTATATTACCCAAGTCTTGAACGTATGGAGTGATCAGATCTTCATACTTGATAAATCCAGATCTTCTCGCTTTCGCGAACGGGAATAATTCAACTTCAACCAAATCTTCGAGTAGTAGCTGATTCGCCCTATCTTCAATCCATTTGGTGACATCGGTATCGGCCGGTCCACCATTTGGTGGGTTATATTTAAACCCGCCATCTTCTGGCGGGTTATGTGATGGCGTCACCACAATGCCATCTGCAAGCTCGTGTGGATTGTTTAAATTGTGCGAGACAATCGCATGGCTGATCACAGGGGTTGGTGTGTAGTCATCATTTTCTTGTGTGATAACTTGTACTTCGTTGGCCACCAAGACCTCAATAGCCGAGTTAAAAGCGGCTTCCGACAACGCATGAGTGTCTTTACCAAGAAAAAGCGGACCGTAAATATTGTTGTTTTTACGGTAATCGCAGATCGCTTGAGTGATGGCCAGAATATGCGACTCATTAAACTTAAAATTAAGTGAGCAACCTCGGTGGCCACTTGTGCCAAAGGCGACACAATGCTCTGGATGCGCTTCTAAGTCAGGCTCATTTAAATAGTACGATGAAACCAGCTTAGGTACATTTACCAATAATTCTTTCGATACCTTTTTGCCAGCTTGCGGATGGATCGCCATAAGATTTCCTTACTTATAGGTAGTCTCTAATTTTCTCGGCAGCTTCATCTGTGTAACCTAACACCTTAGCTACTTCATGAAGCATCATTTTCTTTCTAGTCGTATTTGAATTTGTCATCACCCAATATTCGCTGTCTGCAATATTTTTCGGGTTCATACTGCTGCCACTTTCGAGTAGTGCATTTTTACTCGTAGCGAAGTAAATTCTATCGCGGCCCTTAATTTCAAGCACACTATTAAATTCGGATTTATGTGTACGATGGAGCGCCGATAGGATAAACAAAAAGCGCCCGACTACACCTTTTTGCATGGCGAGCTCTTCTTTATTTAGAATATTAAAGACATTCGCTGCTGGCTTTACAGGTTGGTTTGGTGTTTTTGTTTGTGACTCAGCTGCAATTTCTTGTACTTGTTTTTCTTCCTGCTGTGCGACGGGTTTAGATTCGGTCCCAGGAGTAAGTTTTAATAAACGACGTAAAATCTCAGAAGCACTTTCTCCAATACTTTGTGTGTTACTTGCAATGTATTGATATAGCTCGTCATCTATTTCTATCTTTTTCATGCGTTTCCTGTCATCTATGCTAATTAGGAGCAACTCATTTCAATTGTCACTTAGTATATCCAAATTTAACTTATTACTCTATGGCTTTGCATTTTTACTCTTCAATGTCACAATTAGCGCGAAATTTGGAGGATTTATGCAGTTAAACTATCAACAAATTGGCGACCAAGCCAAACCTAGTGTATTTGTTATGCACGGACTCTTTGGCTCTTTGGAAAACGTAAATGTGGTGGCAAAAGCACTTGCCGAACATTTCAATGTAGTTAACGTCGATTTGAGAAATCACGGTCGCTCTTTTCATGATGAACAAATGTCCTATCCAATAATGGCAAATGACGTCAAAGCACTAATGGATGAGTTAAAACTGGATAAAATACACCTCGTTGGTCACTCGATGGGTGGCAAAGTGGCAATGCAATTCGCCCAATTATTTCCAGAAAGCATCAACAAACTTGTCGTATTAGATATTGCACCTGTTGATTATCACTCTAGACATGATGCAATAATTGCTGCGCTGAACGAAGTGCAAAAAAGTGATGTTTCAAGTCGTAGTGAAGCAGATACTATCATGTCGCAGTATATTGAAACCGTCGGCGTGCGTCAGTTTTTGCTCAAAAGTTTGGCAAAAAATGAAGAAGGCAAACTTGCTTGGCGTTTCAATTTAGATGTAATTACTGAAAAATACGATACAATCACATCAAATATTAATGAAACTCATTCCTGTTTGTGCAATACTTTGTTCATTAAAGGGAATAATTCTGACTACATCCAACCTGAGCATAGGGATGCCATCGCTCGTTTTTTCCCAAATGCGCGAGCAAAAATAATACAAGGTGCGGGCCATTGGTTACATGCAGAAAAGCCCGAAGCGGTAAATCGCTCAATTATTGATTTTCTTCAATAAAACGAATCGAATTTACCGTTATAAACTTAATTTATGCATTTAGGTTATGTTATAGTAGCCGCCGTTTAAGTATTGAGTAGAGCTCAGATGGTCAGTCAATTTATAAATGAATTTGAAACGCTAGGGCTGTGGTTTGCGCTAGCTGGTATATTCTTTTTCATCGGTATGGCGATTCAGGACGTACTGAAAAAAGGCGATGTGCCAAAGTTCGGACGCTATATCGTTTGGCTGGTGTTGTTTCTAGGTTGCTCTGGATTTATAGCAAAAGGCTTGATCCAGGTGTTTTGGCAAGGCGCAGGTGTTGGATAATGGCCAAGGCTGAAACAGATAGAACGACTATCGACCTATTTGAAAATGAAAAACGTCCCGGACGTCCTAAGACAAATCCACTGCCACGAGAAGTGCAGTTAAAGGTTAACAAGCGCAATCAAATAAAGAGAGATCGTGCTCGTGGCCTAAAAAGGGTAGAATTTAAGGTTTCATCAGAGTTGTATCAAGCGCTAAGTGATATGGCAGAGTCGCAAAACATTAGTCGAAGTGCACTCATCGAGACCATCTTACAAGAAAAGTTAGCGGTTAATAGATAGAAGGTAAGCAATTAATGGCAAGCGTAGGTATTTTTTTCGGCAGTGATACTGGTAATACAGAGCACGTTGCTAAAATGATTCAAAAAGAGCTGGGCAAAAAGCTCGTAGACGTAAAAGATATTGCTAAAAGCAGTAAAGAAGAGATTGCTGAGTTCGATTTACTACTATTCGGCATTCCAACTTGGTATTACGGCGAAGCACAGTGTGATTGGGATGATTTTTTCCCTGAGCTTGAAGAAGTCGATTTTGAAGGCAAGCTAGTTGCAATCTTTGGCTGTGGCGATCAGGAAGATTATGCTGAATACTTCCTCGATGCGATGGGCATGGTTAATGACATTGTTACTGAACGCGGTGCGATTGTAGTTGGTCACTGGTCTACTGACGGTTATGACTTTGAAGCATCAAAAGCTGTGGTTGAAGACGGTAAGTTTGTTGGCCTTGGGATAGACGAAGACCGCCAACCTGAGCTAACAGAGCAACGTGTTAAACAATGGTGCGCACAAGTATATGATGAAATGTGCTTAAGCGAGTTGGAAGATTAATTCCATTTGCTTTGCACTTGCTGCCCGAGCAAGTTATTCTTAGGTATAGCGTCGTGAATATTGACCTAAGACAAATTATAACTAACAGATTGAGACAGATTTAATGACTGATCACAACTTAGAGCTTAAAAAGGCTGGTTTAAAAGTAACGCTTCCACGCATCAAAATTTTAGAGATCCTTCAGTCTCCTGATAATCAACACATCAGCGCAGAAGATGTGTACAAGATCTTATTAGACAAAGGTGAAGAAATTGGCCTAGCTACGGTATATCGCGTACTAAACCAATTTGATGATGCTGGTATTGTAACACGTCACCACTTTGAAGGCGGTAAATCTGTTTTCGAGCTGTCTGGCAGCACGCACCATGATCACTTGGTATGTTTAAAATGTGGCAAAGTTGTCGAATTTGAAGATGACGTTATTGAAACACGCCAAGAAGAAATCGCGAACAGCAATGGCATCAAGCTAACAAATCACTCACTATATCTATACGGTGAGTGTGAAGATAAAGAAGCGTGCAAAAAGTACGCTGAGGAAAATGGTAACTAACCTACCTTTTCGCCAATTTAAGCATTAAGCCAGCAAATTGCTGGCTTTTTAGTTCGCTAAATTTGGTAGTGTTTAGAAATCTGTGTCATTTCAGTAATATTAAGAGAAAGGAATGACACATGACTCAATCTTTCGTCTTCAACAAAGCATTAGCCGAACTTCAATCTGGTAAAGGTTTAACTGGCGAAGATGGTGTTTTAACGCCACTCATTAAACAGTTAACCGAAGCTGCTTTAAAAGCAGAGCTAGAACAACATTTAGGCTCTGATCCGCAACCTAACCGCAAGAACGGCACAAGCAAGAAAACGATTAAATCATCCGTCGATCAATTTGAGCTTGAAACGCCAAGAGATCGTACAGACTCGTTTGAGCCTCAGTTGGTTAAGAAAAATCAAACCAAGCTAACGCCTGAAATTGACCAAAAAACCCTTTCCATGTTTGCTTTAGGCATGAGCTACCGGGATATTCGAGGCCACGCTCAGGAAATGTACGGCATTGAAATATCAGAAGCCACTATAACAGGCATAACTGACCAGCTAATACCAGAGCTTAAGGCTTGGCAATCACGAAGTCTTGATACCCTGTATCCGTTCATCTGGCTTGATGCTATTCACTATAAAATCAAAGAGAATGGCCGCTACGTTAGCAAGGCGGTTTACACCGTCCTTGGTATTAATATCGAAGGCCGTAAGGAATTACTTGGTCTGTATGTTTCAGAAAGTGAAGGCGCAAACTACTGGTTATCGGTGTTAACTGATTTACGCAATCGTGGCGTATCCGATATTTTAATTGCTTGTGTTGATGGACTTAAAGGCTTCCCTGAAGCGATTGGCACTATCTACCCTGAAACAGAGGTTCAACAGTGCGTTATCCATCAAATACGTAACTCAATGAAATACGTTGCTTCAAAACACCAAAAAGCATTCATGTTGCACTCGACGAACTCGATGCCAAATGGGGCAAGCTATATCCCATCGTTATCGAATCTTGGCGCCGTAAATAGTCGAATTTATCCGTTTACTTCAAGTATCCTGATTATGTGCGTAAGGCGATTTATACGACCAATGCAATTGAAGCAGTGCACCGTCAATTTAGGAAGTTAACCAAAACTAAGGGGGCATTCCCGAACGAAAATAGCTTGATGAAATTATTGTATGCGGGCATATTGAATGCTTCGAAGAAATGGACAATGACAATCCATAGCTGGAATCTGACATTGTCGCAATTAGCCATCCACTTCGAAGGCCGGTTAGATTGTGTGCTAGATATTTAGCAATTTAGGCTGACACAGAATTCTGAATGCCCTCCTAAATTTAGCTACTGAATTAACTCCGATATACCGTTTTCAATTTACTTCGTTGTCTTGACGAACCATAATCACTTTGCTTGAGCATATTCATACAAAGCTGGTATAGCGCACAACTCTCTACCTTGCCATCAAATCAGTCCCTTGAGTAATCTTCTTTAAATACAAAATCCTCAATTTAGTGTTAAAAAGTTGAATGCCCAAGCAATCTATACGATAGTACAATTTAAGCGACCGATTAGCGAGTATCTATAGACACATTTCCAGTGCAGTTCCACTACAATAATACCGAGAATGGCTGTTATAGCTCTTGCAGTATTCCATTCCTTTTTGGTTTCAGCTGTATAAAAAATGAGACTTTTTCCAACCCAGCACATTTTGATGTATATCACTAATAACCTACTTTCTTAAGCTGCTCCACTACATGTGTTTTCCTATCTACTATTTTATTGAGAGCCGTTCGTAGACAATACAACATCATGTGTAATGACGTACAGCCTTCAACATCATTTCACATTGTGTACAAGGTATTTACTTTTGACTAAACACTGAATTTATTTTTGTATCGTACACGATTACCATTTGTAAGGCGGGTTTTTATTGTGGACAATGTAACATTTGCCATTGAGCAAAATAACTTGTTTTTTCGCTGTTCGTTGACCCCATTTACCAATGGTTGCAAGCAATGCCTCAGAAACTACAGGCTCTCAGTTTAGACCATAATAGTACTAGTCTCACTAAGACAATAATATCTATAAGGCCATGTATTTTATTAAAATCTGCCAATGTTATTCGATTAAATTCATGGTACAAGTTAGGTCATGGTCAACTAAGGAACTACGAAAATATTAAATAAAACGACGAAAAATACCACTTACCTCTTTTTACATTTCAAATCAAAACTTAAAATATAAGCTCAACTTTTTAAAGTATAAAAACACAAAAACTTGAAAGTTATTTATAAAGTGTGTACCGTTATTTACAACCACAATTAAAAAGGAATAAAAATGAAAAAAACTATTGTATTTTTTGCATTAATAACATCACTAACATTAAATGCAAATACAAATACAGCGCTTAATTCGAGTCAAAGCAATAATGTAACAACATATTGTGAGTATATGCCTTATATCAATGGGCGCTTTTCTTTAGGTGATATACATAGGGTTGTAAAAAATGGAGACGTAGGTTGCAATGAGTATGTAACTGTTACAACTCGAGCAATAGATGTCGGAGGGCCGATTCCAGGTTATGAAGTTCAGCACCGTAGATACAAGCTTTTCCTGAAATATACAAAATAGTAAATCAATGGGTTACGTCAACAATAACGATGTAACCCAATAAAGTCTCTACATCTATCAATTATTTCAATATTATAAGCTATTTTATAGAGCGCTCTACAGGGCCATTTTTCCATCTATCAACAAATCTGTCATTTAACTATTGGAATAACTCAATGTAAGACTCAGCTGTTAGAATTACCCGCATCTGTTTTGATTTGTTGCATAAACACCACCTTCCATTTATATGGTCACTATATCGTAGAGTACAATTCCAGCTGATCTTTGTATGCTTTTTTAAAAGCAGCTCTAGAAACGCAAGTCTCTAGATACTTTCGGCAATAGCTATATTGTTTTAGCCCATCAAACCTATCGACCAAACGAAGTACATCAGCCATCGCGATGTCTGCAACAGAAAATTGCTCAGCCAACCAAGTTTTTCCCCGAAGATATTCATTCAAGTGTTTCAAGCGACTATGTAAAAATCGCTCTATCGCTTTGCTGCCATCACTCTCAAAAGTATCTCCAGAAAATTTCAAAATTGTCCATGGAAGAGTTGCCATTTCTACAGAGTTGAGCGCGGCAAATAACCACTGTATTACCGATGATCTATTTTCTGTGGATATTAATTCATCGCTATGTTCAGCGATGTATAACAGACCAGCACCACTTTCGAATATTTCCTTATCTTCATGGCTAAGCCAAGGAACTTGGCCAAATGGTTGATGTAAATAATGCGTATTTTCTCGTTCATTGAAAGCGCTAAGTTCTATATCATAGGGTATGCCCGCCTCTTCTAGCGCCCAGCGCAAGCGAATGTCCCTGACATACCCTCTTGGCAGCTCAGGCACCCAATCAAACGTGGTAATGGTAAAGTTCGGCATATATCAGCTCCATGTCAATTGGACTGATAACTCAGCCCAATTTAATAACTAAGGTTAACACTCTACTATGGTCTTAAAGCCACCATAGATAAGCCTTTTGCCATCAAACGGCATTGGATTAGCTTCTTGATCGCAAATAGGATCTTTAAATACTTCTGCCATTCCAGCATCACGGACTTCTTTTGAAGGCCAAGTGATCCAGGAAAACACCACTGTTTCATCGGGCTTACACTTTACAGCCAGTGGAAAAGAGGTAAGCGTTCCATCAGGAACATCATCCCCCCATGCCTCGACAACGCGTTCTGCCCCAAATTTTTTAAACACTTTTGCCGCTTTACTGGCGTGCGTTTGATATTCTTCGCGCTTATTGGTGGGTACGACGCATACAAAACCATCAATATAACTCATCTTTGACCCCTCTATTATTCTCGTCTTTGTGCTTCATAGCTGACATTGTTCTCGTCTTGCAACTCGCGAACAGGCCGAATTTCGATGCTGCCATAGCGTGCAGGCGGAATTTTGCTAGCCGCTTGGATGGCCTCATTTAAGTCTTTAACATCTAGTAAATAAAATCCCGCAAGCTGCTCCTTAGTTTCTGCAAATGGGCCATCGGTAATATCAACTTTACCCGCTCGTATCCGTAGTGTTGTCGCACTTTGGGTTGAGAGTAACGCATTACCCCCTATCATTTGCTCGCGCTCTTTTAATGATTCCCCACACGCGATGCATTCACGGTTAAGTGCGTCCCATTCATCTTGTGAGAGCTTTTCCATTGCTTGTTCATCGTAATAAACCAAAGCGACATATTTCATAGTGTGTCCAGCTCCTTATTAATTAGTATCTGAATAGCAAGCGTCTTTTGCTGCTCGCTTTCACTTAGCTATTCCGTGCTCAAAGTTAATTAGTATTACTAGGTAACATCACCATCCACGCAACACCGAATTTATCAACGACTTGACCATAAAGGGGAGACCAAAATGTTTCTTGTAATGGCATTCTGACCGTGCCACCATCAGCTAGAGCATTGAATGCCCGGTGAGCTTCTTGTTCAGAATCAATGGTTATAGACAGGCTAAATCCTGCAAACGAAGCATCATCACCACAGCCGTCAGATGCAAAAATCTTCATATCGCCAATACTAAACTCACAGTGCATTACTTTATCTGAAAAGTTTTCTGGTATCGCACCATCAGGGATAGGATCTGGACTTTCGTTAAAGCGCATAAGCAGACCGACTTTGGCATATAGATGCTGTTGATAGTATTCAAGTGCCTCTTCGGTACGCCCTGCAAAAAACAAATAATTGCAAACATGTGCAGTTTGCATCGCAATCTTTTGTCTTAATTGTTCTTCGTCTTCGAGGATTTCGCCGCTGGGATCGATATCTGCAAAGTCAGCCATTTCATAAAACGGTCTAACTTCAATATCAGATTCCTCATTCATAGGATTAGGACAGCGCTTAACCCATTCTAGCGCCTCTTCCATTGATGTTACTTCCCATACCCAATAACCTGCAATTAACTCATTAGTCTCTGCAAAAGGTCCTTTAGTTACTATGCGCTCTTCGCCTTTAAAACGAACGCGAACTCCCTCTTTACTCGGCTTTAAACCATCACCAGAAGTCATTATTCCAGCATCAACTAATGCATTATTGAATTCTCCCATCGCAGCCATTAATTCCGCGGTTGGTAACTCCCCTGCTTCAGACCCTTCACTCGCTTTTACAATCACCATTACTTTCATCGTCAATTCTCCTGTTGTTAAATAGAGCTGGATAACCAAAGGTTACCTGCGGTGTTAATATATAAAGTGCTCTATACAATCTAGTCGAATGCATTCTCAAGAGATCGACAAAGTAAGGAAAATTTTCTTAATTAATTTTCACCGAGCTTGAGAAGCTTTTGTTTGAGAACTCTTTGCTCTGGTAATTGCGTTGTTAAGTTGAGAGCCGTTTTAAATGCATTAATCGCACTAGCCGTTCTGCCAGCACGAGATAATAGTTCGCCATAAGCCGCATGAGCCAAGTGATACCTTTGCATTTCTTTGTGCTCAAATAGCCGCTCTATAATGGCAATACCCGCATCAGGGCCGTCTTTCATAGCGATTGCGACCGCTTGGTTGAGCTCAATAACAGGAGACGGGCTTACTTGGTGTAGCTGAGCATATAATTCAACAATCCGTGACCAATCTGTCGCCGCTGCAGTTGTCGCAACTGCATGAGTCGCAGAGATAGCCGCTTGAATGGTGTAAAAGCCATATTCACCGGCGCGCATTATTTCAGCGACCAACTGCGTACCTTCTGCAATCATACCTTTACTCCAAAGGTTTCGGTCTTGATCTTCCAGTAAAATAATGTCGCCACAGGCATTGGTGCGCGCCGCCTTTCTTGCATCATTCAGGAGCATCAGGGCGAGTAACCCCGCCACTTCAGGATCTGGCGTTAGAGAATAAAGTAAACGAGTTAAACGGATGGCCTCCGAAGTCAGCTCACTGCGTATTGCAAGTTCGCCTTGTGTTGCTGAATATCCTTCATTAAAGACCAAATAGATAACTGTCAGCACCGCATCAAGTCGGTTGTTAAAGTCAGTGTCGTCTGGCAGCTCGAACGGAATACGGGCATCACGGATCTTCGCTTTGCCGCGCACAATTCGTTGTGCCATTGTTGTGTTAGACACCAAAAATGCACTGGCAATTTCTTCTGTTGTTAGTCCACAGACCTCCCGCAGAGTAAGCGCAACTTGTACTTTTGGATCAATAGCCGGATGGCAGCAAGTAAAAATTAACCGCAATTGGTCGTCTTCAATTGCATTGGCATTTTGCTCTTGAGCTTGGCCTGCGATGTCAGAAACCCCATCCAAGTCAGTAGCAGCAACTTCTAGCTTTTCTCTTTGACGTTGCTGTTTACGTATTGCATCAATGGCTTTAAAGCGACCAGTAGAAATTAACCAAGGGACTGGGTTTTCTGGCATGCCTTGAGTAGGCCAATGTTTTAACGCAACATTAAACGCGTCTTGCAATGCTTCTTCCGCTAACTCAAAGTCACCTAGAAGGCGGATCAGTGTGGCGTAAATTTTCCGGCTTTCTTGCTTGTACAGCACTTCTATAGACTTACGAATAGCATTGCTATCGCAAGCAAGTTGATTGCTCATCACTTTCCTTCGTCAGCTAGGTTATCGCCATTTGAATTGGTATAGTCACTATTTCATAAATCAGCAAGAGCCTCAACTTGACACCATCAACTCTGAAAGACTCAGCAGATTGGTTTTAGCCTGGGCAGATCCACCTTCTTTTTCCTATACTCTGCGCGCGATGCAATTAAAGCAACCGGGGCTTGCATTGTGAATATGCACATATTCGATTTTATGGTCGTCAAATATGGTATGGAGGCAGTCTTTAATTTCCATTCCTTTTACTATTTGCGCCTCAATCATTACACCCAAGCTGTCGTAGGCCCGGATGGACAGTGATCTAGTTTGCAAGATTTCTGGCACTTCATTTACTTTAGGCTCTGCCAGTACTGCATTTTCCCTCACAAAGATAGGCCCAGAAGAGCGATATGGCGATAAAGTAGTATGGTGCTGATAATGTAATAACAACACCACCTCCCCAATCTCGGCTTCTTGTAGGGAAACGCGACAAGGGTAGCCGGGTTTAGCGTCAACGACGAGCTTCTTGGCATGTAATGCCGCTAGCTCTTCATCACTTAAAGAAAATAAATGCTTAAATTGTTTGTAGTCAATCGCGTTAATTTGAAATTGTGTTGTCATGTTTACCACTCCTGCTTTCACTATAATTAGTGTAAAGAACTAGTAGTTAATGACTGGCCAGAAGTGGTACTAACACCTAAGTGTTAACAACAAATGTTTTGGGGTTTTTGGGAAAGAAAAAGTCAGGCTGACGGTCGCATAAAGCAAACTCACGTGTATTTTTATAGGGCAGCTTCATAAACCCTGCTACGCCATAATCTTGAATACTAACCGCGTATTGCATGATCCGAGTCAGTAGCGCCTTAAATTGCGTTTCTTTATTAGCATCCAGTAGCCGGTAGTAATAATGGATTTTCATCCTATCTTGCAATGATTCAAAAATGATGCAACCTGTATGATGGATCTGATTTAACTCGAACACGCATTGAATTATCTGTCTGGGCAGCTGCAGTTGCTCGTCTGGATCTTTGCCGTCTTCAAAGTATGAATGCGGGCGTGTAATTTCATTGCTCGAAATATCGCTAACGCTAAACTCGAGTTCTGGCAGATGGTCAAATTGGAACGCACCGGTGCCGTCACGAGTCAATTGAATGGTTTGTCGCGCGTCGAACAAACAGCATTTAAACAAGCCTTTTTGTTTGATCCCCTGCGCAATCATTACGGTGGCATTCAACGCGTCTTTAAATGCAAGGCTTAATGTTTCATCATGTAAAATAAGACTCGACTCAACAAATACTTGCGTGTCTTTCCAGTGAAAACTGAGACCACCAACGACCGGGTATTTTGCCAGTCTGCTGATTGAGGCCAAAAAGGCTTTCTCGGTATCGCCGGTATCAAACAAAAACTCTTTATAGTATCTATCTAATTGCGCGTCGTTTACGTCTCTTAGATTGTGTTTATCGTCAGCACGACGCAAAAACTGCTTGCGTGAGCTGTAGACGACTGTTTCAGGCTTAACTGTGGTTTCGTAAGTCCAAAAAGGAATGCGGGATTTTTTCTCTGACAGCGTTAAATCCGGTAAATACATTTTTGCCATTGCTGGCATATTACGAACAAAGTAATCCCCTGCATTATCCCTCGTTGCTTTGTCTTTGCTAAGCATGCCATCCAGCACCTGCGCAAATACTTTTGGCAGCCCCAAAGCGCTAGCAGGAATGACCTGAGCACCAAAGCGACATGATTGTGCACTAGCCAGTGCATAAATCGTCGATGCAACGCCTTGTTCATCGAAGCGAGGAGAAGATTGTGCACCCGACATTTGCTCATCGCCAATAAAGTACACATCTCCCATCCGAGCGTTAGTCGTACTTACATCAGATGACATCAAATCCATGATATTGCTCGCGATAGGCTCGCCATACACGTCCACCTGAGCATAGACAGAGCTTCCCCAATCAACCAAAGAGAAACCATCGGAAGCTTCATCCCAAACGATATTGGATGGCTTAATATCTCCATGAACGATAGGCTGAGGAGACATGCCATTGCGACGCTCACGCAAATCAACCAACACATTCCTGAGTTTTAGCGCGAGGCTCACCAACTCATGCGCTTTAAAACGGCCCTTTTTGAGTGAAATCTTTTCTAAGTCTTCACCAGGGGCACGCTCCATCATTAAAATGCCTTGCTTTTTTACTCGCTCGAAGGCATAGAAGTTTGGCACCATCGGGTTGTCAATTTGCGACAACATATAGCCTTCATCTTCAAGCCTATCACGCACACTTTGGGCAAGCGTGATCCGAGAAAATTTAAACACCCAGTCTTTCCCCATATCACTTGTACCAGCAAATACGAAGCCAAATGCACCGGAGCCAATTACCTCAACATGTTTATAGCCAAGTTGGCTCAATTGTTTTTTACAGATATTCAGCCATTGACGGTGCTTTTTTGCATCATGATGAGACAGTAAGTAGATGGACTGCTGTTCGTTGATATAGAAGTGTTGGATGGATTTTTCAGACATAATTGTACGCAGAAAAAGCAATAAAAAAGGTCGGCATTAGCCGACCTCATTGGGTATTAACCTTGCTGTTCTATCTTAGCCCACGAATCACGTAGACCAACAGTTTGGTTAAACATTAGCGCTTCTGACTTGTTATCACGACAGAAGTAACCTAAACGCTCAAACTGATAACCTTGTTCAGGTTTAGCGTTTGCAAGCGCTGGCTCAAGTTTGGCATTTGCAATGGTTACCAAAGAGTCTGGGTTTAACACTTCCGTGAAATCTTCAGCAGCCGCTGGGTTTGGCACAGTAAATAGGCGGTCATACTGACGCACTGGCGCTTCAATACAATGTGAAGCAGATACCCAGTGAATTACGCCTTTCACCTTGCGACCATCTTCTGGGTTTTTACCCAAAGTATCAGGGTCGTAGCTACAGTAGATTGTCGTAATATTACCGTTTTCGTCTTCTTCAATGCGCTCAGCTTTAATCACATAAGCATTACGAAGACGCACTTCTTTACCTAGCACCAAACGTTTGAATTTTTTGTTCGCTTCTACGCGGAAATCTTCTTGTTCAATGTAGACTTCGCGGGTAAACGGTAGCTCACGCTCACCCATGTCTAATGTTGGGTGATTAGGCGCTTGTAGCATTTCAACTTTATCTGCATCAAAGTTTTCAATGATTAGCTTAACAGGGTCAAGTACCGCCATTGCGCGTGGTGCATTTTCGTTTAAGTCGTCACGGATACACGCTTCTAGCATGCCCATTTCAACCATGTTGTCCATTTTGGTTACGCCAATGCGCTTACAAAATTCGCGAATTGCAGCTGGTGTATAACCACGACGACGAAGCCCTGCAATTGTCGGCATGCGCGGGTCATCCCATCCTTCAACATGGTTATTAACAACCAAGTCATTGAGCTTACGCTTCGACATCACCGTGTATTCAAGGTTTAAACGAGAAAACTCGATTTGCTGCGGATGACACTCGATGCTGATGTTATCTAGCACCCAGTCGTACAAACGGCGGTTATCTTGGAACTCTAATGTACAAAGTGAATGCGTGATCCCTTCAAGCGCATCGGAAATACAGTGCGTAAAGTCATACATCGGATAGATGCACCACTTATCACCGGTTTGATGATGGTGTGCAAAACGTACACGATAGATGATAGGGTCGCGAAGCACCATAAATGAGCTTGCCATGTCAATCTTAGCACGAAGAACACATTCCCCTTCTTTAAACTCGCCATTTCTCATTTTTTCGAATAAGGCTAAGTTCTCTTCAGGTGAAGTGTCACGATAAGGGCTATTTTTGCCAGGCTCAGTCAGCGTGCCGCGATATTCACGCGCCTGCTCAGGCGACAAGAAGCAAACGTACGCTTTGCCATTTTCGATTAGCTCAACTGCGTAGCTATAGAGCTTGTCAAAGTAATTTGATGAATAGCAAATTTCGCCATCCCATTCGAACCCTAGCCACTGTACGTCTTGTTGGATCGACTTAACGTAATTGATGTCTTCTTTTTCTGGGTTGGTATCGTCAAAGCGTAAGTTGCACTTACCTTGATAATCTTGGGCAATACCAAAATTTAAGCAAATTGATTTAGCATGGCCAATGTGTAAAAAGCCATTTGGCTCAGGTGGAAAACGTGTGTGCGTGGACGCATGTTTGCCACTGGCAAGATCCGCATCAATAATGTTGCGAATAAAGTTTGATGGGCGATTTTCAGTTTCCGCCATAGGAAATCTTTCCTCTGAATTATGCTCTTAGTTAACCTCGGCATTATTACAAAAACTCAGCCGAACTTACAGCAATTATCTGCGCTGTATCAGGATTTATTCATTTGGTTAAATGTTCATCAGATTTTTGTGACAAATTTTGTTCTAGCGCAATATTTCCGTCACAACTTCATCCTATAGTTGCGCCATCTCAGTGTTTATACCACAAACACTGCTTAAGTCACGTTACCGAGGAAAGGACAAAAGTAATGGCTTCAATGAATTTGAATCGTGTTTATATATCAACTAAGGCTAGGAACAATCACTATATTCTTGCTGAGTTTAAACCGGATGATGCATTCTATGCATGTTTTGACTCCAGCAGCGCGTGTTACGAGCGTTTGTCTCGCCAGCTATTCGCACTGTGTGACGAATATGAGCTGCATAATGTACATGTAATTGCGAACGATAAATTGCCGGTGGTGCGTTACCATGACGAAGCCTATACTATGCAAACAGAAAAGCAGATTTTGTTTTTCTATAATCCTAAGTTCCACGAAGCGCACCAAACTTATCTCAATGACGGATACCAAGCGCGTAAAATCCGCTTATTATTTTTAGCCACGGGTAATGAATTACGCGCCAATGCAGCGACCTTCCACAACAAAGTGAAAAAGGTGCTAGATGCACTTAAAGAAGGCTTTTCTCCGCTAGAACCTCAGTTTAGAGTGCGAGACCACCAACATTTAACCTATGACCTATTTGCTAAAGCGAAAGGTGACAAAGAGTCGTATGGTTATAAGTTGCGTGCACTTTACCCACGTTATCAAGCCAGAAACTGCACGTTACCAGAAGAATATAGTGAAATGACCTACGCGACCTTTAACATTCCAGTGTCACGTGCAATAAAAACAGAGTTCCAAAGCCAAATGCGCCCTAGTGATTACGGACAATTCTATCGCACACTAGAAGACGCATTTCTGTCTTCTTGTGCCGATAAACAGCTCAATATGGTAGCAATGGTAGCCGATGGCCGTCTGCCTATCATCAGAAGCGCCAAACTCGATAAGTCCGATACTAACCGAGAGCTACAAAAGCTGAGTTTTGATACCGGCTCCGGTGACAATCAAATTTACTCGCTATTTAACGAAGCAAACCTAGTGGACACCATTCGCTTTGTGATCGTTGCCAATGACAAAGACAAAAAGGACATGGGCTATGGTCGTTTTATGAATCACGTAGAAACGGCTATTAAACGCTTTGTTGCGCAACTTCCTGTTAATGTTGAAAAGCAAGATGTCAACGTACGCTTCTTCCAGCATATTAGTTACGACTATTAATAGATAAAAGGGAGCATTTTCTATTAGGGTGTACTTTTGTCACCCTAAGGCAAAGGAATATGCTCCAATTTATCACCGGGGATCATATCGAACCTGCCCTCACGCCAATCTTGCTTCGCTTGTTCAATACGGGATTTACTAAAAGAAACAAAGTTCCAATCAATATAAGGGACTTTTTTAAACGCCTCTCCACCGAGCAATACCACTCTGCTATTCTCATTGAAATGTAATTGCGCGTCGTCGTCTTCAAGTAATACAAATGCTCCTGCACTATATGATTTATTCGACACCACCACTTCGCCGTAAATCACATATACGCCAACTTCTTGTGTCTGATCAGGCCTTTCAATATGTCCGCCAGCTTTTGCCATCACATCAACATAAAACATAGGTGAAAATGTTGGGACAGGAGAATGCAAGCCATATGCACTGCCGATAATGACCCTAGCCATCACCCCTTCTAGTTGCCTAGTAGGCAAGTCAAAACGGTTTATATGTGAGAAACTGGGTTCAACTTCAGCATTTTCTTCCGGTAACGCCACCCAGCATTGCAAACCATGAATAGTATGTGATTGCGCTTTGGTTTCAAACGATTCTCTCTCCGAGTGTACAATGCCGCTCCCTGCTACCATCCAATTTACATCCCCTGGATGGATCTCAAGTTGATTACCAAGAGAGTCACGATGGAGCAAGTTACCTTCAAACAAATAAGTGAGAGTTGCAAGCCCAATATGTGGATGCGGCCTTACATCAATACCATCACCCGCACTGAAGTTACCAGGGCCCATTTGATCAAAAAAGATAAAAGGACCTACCATACGTTTCGCACGCTGCGGAAGTACGCGGTTTACTGAAAGACCACCGATGTCATGTGCTTTGCCATTTAGTTGAATTGCCATTACTTTGCTCCATCATGTTTTGTTTTATTATGGAGCTCAGTAACCAGAAGTAAAATGCGCAATTATAGATACAAGCATTCTAGAAAATAGAATCACACCGCTTTGTACCAAGTGAGGCCTGAATACGGTTGCTGCTGCAAACTTTTTAACCGACTTTGCAAACTACCACTATGGATCTCGAGTTTGTGATGATCGGGGTCATAAATATAGAGCGAGTCTCCTTCGCTGCTATTTTGCTGCCATACGCCAACCCCGTTTTCCAATAATGTTTTAGAAAAAGTTGTAAAGTCTTCGGCAGCAATATTGAACGCTACATGACTGTAATCTGAGCTTGGAGATACCTCACCTAAAGATAAGCAAAGCCATACGTCACCAAGCGTTAAATATGCCCCTTTGTCCCAAGTTACCCAAAGATCAAACCCTAGCAAACCGCAGTAAAAATCCAGTGATATGTTTAGGTTAGATACTACTATTGTAATGTGATTTATACCTGTAAGCATTTCGCCTCCAGCTAGACACGAAAAAAGCCGCGACCAAAGGTACAACGGCTTTAACAACCAGAATTATTTTTCTTGATGTAGGCTAGCTACAAAAAGAAGCGTTACAGTGCCTGTTCAAGCTCTGGTAACGCATCAAATAGATCCGCAACAAGGCCATAATCAGCCACTTGGAAAATGGGGGCCTCTGGGTCTTTGTTGATAGCGACAATGACCTTAGAATCTTTCATACCCGCAAGGTGTTGAATTGCGCCGCTGATCCCAACTGCAATATATAAGTTAGGCGCCACAATCTTACCGGTTTGGCCCACCTGCATATCATTAGGCACAAAGCCCGCGTCAACAGCAGCACGCGATGCACCAATTGCGGCCCCTAGTTTGTCAGCAATACCATTTAGCAAGGCAAAGTTTTCACCGTTTTGCATACCACGGCCACCTGAAATAACAACCGGTGCGGCAGTTAATTCAGGGCGCTCAGATTCAGTTTGTTCAATGCTCACAAACTCACTCACTTGAGAGGCAATACTTTGCGAGCGATCCTCAATGTCACATGCTGCTTGAGTCTCTACGGCATCAAATGCTGATCCACGCACAGTGATAACTTTTTGTGAGTCTAATGATTTTACAGTCGCAATTGCATTACCCGCATAAATTGGACGCTTAAAGGTGTCTGCATCAATCACATCGATAATTTCTGAGATCTGTGATTTGTCGAGTAACGCCGCGACACGTGGCGCGATATTTTTACCTGTGGTAGACGCTGAAAACAAAATGTGTGAAAAGTCACTTGCTAATTCAACAACTAGCTCAGATGTGTTTTCTGCCAATTGATGTTCGAATGAAGCATCGTCAACAGCAACCACCTTTTGTACGCCAGCGATCTGTGCAGAGTGATTGGCAGCCTCAGCAATATTGTGACCTGCAACTAATACGGTAATGTCGCTTGCGATTTTTGTTGCAGCAGCAACCACCTTAGCGGTTTCAGGTTTCAATACACCATTTTCATGCTCAGCAATAACTAATACGCTCATGAGATCACCTTTGCTTCTGTTTTTAACTTGTTTACTAACTCTTCAACGCTCTCAACCATCACGCCACCAGAGCGCTTAGCTGGCTCTTCAACTTTCACCAATTCAATACGAGGAGCTAAATCAACGCCTAACGAATCCGCAGCGATTACGTCTAGTGGTTTACGCTTAGCTTTCATGATATTTGGCAATGAAGCATAACGAGGTTCATTTAAACGCAAGTCTGTTGTCACGACAGCTGGAAGTGATAGCGATACCGTTTGCAAACCGCCATCAACTTCACGCGTCACTTGCACTTTATCGCCTTCAACTACAACTTTAGAGGCAAAAGTGCCCTGAGCACGTTTAGTTAATGCCGCTAGCATTTGTCCTGTTTGGTTATTATCAGAATCGATAGACTGTTTACCTAGAATGACCAGTTCCGGACTTTCTTGTTCCACTACCTTAGCCAGTAGTTTTGCAATGTGCAGAGATTCAAGCTTTGCGTCTGTTTCAATGTGAATCGCTTTATCTGCCCCCAGTGCAAGCGCCGTTCTTAGCTGCTCTTGACAAGCTTTATCGCCAATTGATACGGCAATAACTTCCGTTGCGGTGCCAGCTTCTTTTAAACGAACCGCCTCTTCTACTGCGATTTCACAAAATGGGTTGATCGCCATTTTAACATTGCTCAAATCAACATCACTGTTGTCAGATTTGACTCTTGCCTTTACGTTGTAATCAATCACGCGTTTGATTGGCACAAGTACTTTCATGGTTACTCCATCATCTGGTTATTCTCTAAGCTGACGTCTACGTCAACAAATTATTTTATTGGTTTCAGACTACTTCCTGTTGACGTAAACGTCAACCTCAAATAACCTTAGTTTAACGAAAATCAAACTAAAGCCTCTCTTTAGTTAATCTACCGTCAAATAGTGTGAGGTTAATAATGGTCGAACGTGAAACCATGGAGTTTGATGTTGTGATAGTTGGTGCAGGTCCTGCGGGCCTGTCTTGCGCTATCCGACTCGCTCAACAGGCTCAAGAAAAACAACAAGAATTAATGATCTGTGTAGTCGAAAAAGGCTCAGAAGTAGGTGCACATATCTTGTCGGGTGCAGTATTTGAAACCAAAGCACTAGACGAACTTATCCCTGATTGGGCTGCAAAGGGCGCTCCCGTAACAACGAAAGTGACGGGTGACGACATTTATTTATTCAAAAATGAAACCAATGCCACCAAACTGCCTCATTTAGTGGTACCAAAAACATTTAAAAATGACGGCAACTATATTGTTTCGATGGGGAATGTTTGCCGTTGGCTCGCTGAACAAGCAGAGCAACTTGGCGTTGAAATTTTCCCAGGCTTTAGCGCCCACTCTCTAATTGTTGAAGAGCAACAAGTTAAAGGTATTATTACCGGTGATATGGGCCTAGATAGAGATGGCCAGCCTAAAGACAGCTATATGCCTGGAATGGAGCTTAGAGCGAAATATACCGTATTTGCTGAAGGTTGCCGTGGCCACTTAGGCAAACAACTTATAGCTGAATTTAAACTGGATAAAGACGCTTCCCCTCAACACTATGGCATCGGCTTTAAAGAAATTTGGCAAGTAGACCCAAGCAAGCATAAAGAAGGTCTTGTTGTACACGGCACAGGTTGGCCGCTCGACAATGATACCCATGGCGGTTCATTTATGTATCATGCTGAAAACAATCAAGTCGTGGTCGGGTTAATCATCGACTTAAATTACACTAATCCACACCTAAGTCCATTTGATGAATTTCAGCGTATGAAGCATCACAACACCTTTGCGAGTGTACTGGAAGGTGGTGAGCGCATTGCCTATGGTGCTCGCGCAATCGCCAAAGGTGGCTTCCACAGCCTACCTAAAATGCATTTCCCAGGTGGTTTACTGATTGGCTGTGACGCAGGTACCCTCAACTTTGCCAAAATTAAAGGCAACCATACAGCAATGAAGTCCGGTATGCTTGCAGCCGATGCCATCATTGAGGCACTCAGCCAAGAGAGCGCTCCGTCAGACTTGGTAAGCTTTGCCGACAAATTTAAGGCAAGTTGGCTTTATGATGAGCTTTATCAATCTCGCAACTTTGGCCCAGCAATGCATAAGTTAGGTCGTATTATGGGTGGCGCCTACAATATGATCGACCAAAACATTTTCTCAGGTTCGCTACCATTTACTATTAAGGACGAACATCAGGATCACGCACAGCTTAAGCTTGCATCTGAATCGCAAACTATAAGTTACCCAAAGCCGGACGGTAAATTAAGTTTTGACAAACTTTCTTCCGTATTTTTATCGAATACCAATCATGAAGAAGTGCAACCATGTCATTTACAGTTAAAAGATTCTGATATACCAATCAAAGTGAATTTAGCTAAGTTTGATGAGCCTGCACAGCGCTACTGCCCCGCAGGCGTGTATGAAGTAAACGAAAACGAGCAAGGTGAGAAGCAGTTTGTCATCAATTCGCAAAACTGTATTCATTGCAAAACCTGTGATATTAAAGATCCGAGCCAAAATATTACCTGGGTCACACCAGAAGGGGCTGGTGGTCCGAACTATCCAAACATGTAATACCAATAAATCCTAAATTGCGGGGGCGAAATGCCCCTTTCTTTCCTATACTTAGCGTATATTTTTAAAATAGAGTTGAGTCTATGCCACAACAATCCGTCACCTTTCGATTTTTAGCAGAGCCCACCGACGTCAACTTTGGCGGTAAAGTACACGGTGGTATGGTCATGAAATGGATTGATCAAGCTGGGTATGCTTGCGCCGCGGGTTGGAGCGGTAGCTACTGCGTTACCGTTTCAGTAGCGGGCATGCGCTTCCACCGCCCTATTCTTGTGGGTCAGATTGTTGAAGTTTCCGCGCGCATTGCCCACACCGGAAACACCAGTATGCAGATTTTTATTCAGGTGCGCTGTGGCGATCCAAAAACGCAGCGACTTGTCGAAACCAATCACTGTATTATCAGCTTTATCGCCATGGACCAAGCTGGGTATCCAATTCAAATTCCGCAGTTTAAAGCGAAAACCGAAGAGGAGAAAAAATTGGAAGCCTATGCGGTGAAAATGAAGGAAATAGCGATCCAGACCGAATCGCTATTAGAAGAAACCTTGTCCGATAGTAAATAACATAAAGGTCTGATAACAATAATTGAAGTGTAGAAGTTCAGCTACGATTGAACTTCTATCAGTTTAAAGGAGCTATTCGGCTCACCAAAAACCACGACATTACACTCGCCCCAACTTTTCGGTATATTCCATTGCATATTTTCAGCAAATTTAAATTGTGAAAACTGGTTATCACATCGTACTTCAAGGGTGTGAAGTGCGCCTGAAACCTCAGAGATAGCGAAATTGGGTCTGGATAATGCATGTGTCCAGACATCATCATTTTTGATTTCAGCGGCAATAACAAGCATCTTGCTCTTATCCGCTATCAAAGCAACGATTTCATCTATGACAGGTTGCACTGCTGACTTATAAGTGTCTTGTCCATCTAATTCCATTAGTTTTTTATGGTTTTTCAGCGCTCCTTTATATTCCTGCAGCTGAGTTTGGAGCTTAATTGCATTGATAAGGGCGTTGGCGTAGAGTTCAGATTTAACGATATCCTTACCGTGCCAGATGATCCCTCTATGCGCCTCAAGTTCTTGTCTAGGTTCAGCTGTTAGTTGGAAGTATCGCGCTTTTACTAAGTTAAAATAGGCTTCTTCATATCGATTCCAACGACCTTTTTTTGCTAGTTTATCAATATGTTCTTTAGCTTCTTTTAGTTTACTTTCGTCAAGGAGGTTATTGATGTTGCGATAACTTCTCACAAAACCTCGAGATGCCCCTTCTTCCGCATCTGACATATTGAATGAAAACATCACACTATTTTTGCACTGCTTAATCGGCTTACCATCTTTTGTTGCTGGAGAATATTGCCAACGTTTGATTGCTCGCAGTGCAGCGCGTTCGAAGCCTTTCTGTCCAGATGAATCCTCCACTATCGGAGACGCCACCGAACCATCCTCATTGATGATATAGCTCAGCGTAACCCAGCCTTCACCGCCGACTAACGCAACATTACGTGGATACTGAGGAGCAACTCTTTCAACAGCCGATGCATTTACGATTGTAGATAAATGTAAGTTTGGCTCGCTTTGCGCAAATGCGTCTGTTGTGAGTGAAGCGAATAGAACTGAGGTCATTAAAGTAGATTTAATAAAATTTTCCATATCAAATTGTCCGTTATTGATAGCAGCTAAAATATAGCACAGACTTTATATTACCAACAACGCTCCTGAAATGGGGCCTTTTTTTTAGGATTTTGACTCTGATAAGATCCGTACGTCCTATGAAAAATGCGTGCCTTGCTGGTCCTGCACTTTAATGGGAGCTAGATTAATGTATTGGCTGTAGAGCCTATGAAAACTAGAACTCAAGATACAAAATCATTTGGGAATATTGGCTGGCTAGTTAAGTCGCGCTAAAGCAAATTTCTTGCTAATGTAAATATGGCTTTTTCACTTGCAGCGAGCGCGTCGCGTTTGCTTAAGTTGCCTTCTTTTAATAATTGTAAGCTTACTTTTTCCGCTTCTTGACTGAGCAGTACATCCATTTTAGTTGGACTTACCGCCCCTTCGGTTAAATCATTAATTATTGCTTGCAACGATGCTCTGCGCTCAGATATCGCGCGGATCAAAATAGGCTTTAGAGGAGAAGATTTGCAGAGCGCTTCTTGACAGCTTTGGTCAACCTTTCTATGAAACTCCATTTATTTACACTCATCTCGTTTCAGGCGATTAAATGCTTGTAATTTTTCTCGTAAGCCTCGAATTGGTTTTATGTCTTCGACCAATTGCTTGTATTCGTATGCTCTAGTACCAATAATTTGTTCGTTATCTGTGCGTAAACTCGAACGTAAGCTATTTTGGGGCGAAAAAGTATACCGATTCATGTTCCGACTTCCATCAATATTCCATGATCTACAAGGTTATGCGAAAAATCTGAATAAATGAATTACATGACATTACA
Organism: Pseudoalteromonas sp. CO348; assembly: GCF_004208845.1. NCBI lineage: Bacteria > Pseudomonadati > Pseudomonadota > Gammaproteobacteria > Alteromonadales > Pseudoalteromonadaceae > Pseudoalteromonas > Pseudoalteromonas sp. CO348. The sequence goes on from NZ_SGPI01000017.1 coordinate 108,191, forward strand.
AGGCTAATTACGAGCAGGATTTTGTGAAAGTCAGGATCAATAGTAAACTTCGCTCATCTTAATTAAAACAGAGACCATAGTGGAACAAATCACTATCGAGCCCATCGGCTTTATCCAATCTCCTTATAAACAGAAGTTCGCTATCCCGAGACAACCAAGGCTTGTCCCAGAGGCAAAAGCCAAGCTTAGATTTGTTGGTGAATTCAATCGCGAAGAATTTGTTCGTGGTATTGAAGCGTTCACGCATATTTGGTTGTTGTTTCGTTTTCATGAAACCGCTGATAAAGGCTACTCTGCGCTTGTACGCCCTCCGAGACTCGGTGGCAATGAACGTAAAGGCGTGTTTGCGACTAGAGCGACTTTTCGACCCAACGGGATTGGCATGAGTGCAGTAAAGCTCGAGGGCGTAGAATATAAAAATGGTCAGCTGGATCTGTTGCTCTCTGGCGTAGATTTATTGGACGGTACACCAATCATTGATATAAAGCCGTATCTCCCCTATTCAGATGCCTTGGTGGATGCCACAGCAGGCTTTGCTGATACTCGGCCAGAAACGCAAATGTCTGTTAGTTTCTCAGACGAGGCTATTGTTTTTATTGAAAAACAAAAAAGCTATCCTGAACTTCAGCAATTCATTACCAATGTACTGAAGCAAGATCCTCGTCCAGCTTATAAAAAGAAACGCACATCACAGCAGGACTATGGTATGAGTTTGTATGATTTTAATATCCGCTGGACAGTAGATGGTGAGCATAACCATGTCACTGAAATTTCGTTAGCAAAATAGCAAATTCAGCGGCTTGCCAATAAACTTATAAATTATGAAGATGTTTAGGTATTAAAGCTTTTTAAGCGGCTACTGCACTGCTAGAATAGCCGCCAATAAGAGAACAATAAGTAACTTATACTGGAATAAGAATGCGTACGAGTGAATATATATTAGCGACTCTAAAAGAGACGCCGTCTGATGCAGAGGTGGTAAGCCACCAGCTAATGCTTAGAGCGGGTATGATCCGTAAATTGGCTTCAGGTCTTTATACTTGGCTACCATCAGGCCTAAAAGTTTTCCGCAAAGTAGAGCGAATAGTCCGTGAAGAAATGGACAAAGCGGGAGCGATTGAGCTGCTAATGCCCGTGATCCAGCCTGCAGAGCTATGGGAAGAGTCAGGCCGTTGGGAACAGTTTGGTCCTGAACTACTTCGTATTAATGACCGTCATGGCCGTCCATTTGCACTTGGTCCAACGCATGAAGAAGTGATCACTGATCTTGTACGTCGCGAAATCAACAGCTATAAGCAACTGCCGATCACACTTTATCAAGTCAGTACGAAAGTACGTGACGAAGTTCGTCCACGTTTTGGTGTGATGCGCGCGCGTGAATTCACCATGAAAGATGCCTATTCATTCCACATGACTGATGAGTGTCTTGAAAAAACGTATCACAAGATGTTCCAAGCTTACTGCAACATTTTTGATCGTTTAGGCGTTGACTACCGTCCTGTTATTGCTGACAGTGGTTCAATTGGCGGCAACCTATCGCATGAGTTCCATGTACTTGCAGAGTCTGGTGAAGATGCAATCGCATTCAGTGATGAAAGTGACTACGCTGCAAACATTGAAAAGGCAGAAGCGCTTGCACCAACTGAAGCTCGCCCAGCGCCAAGTAAAGAACTTAACACGTTTGACACGCCAGAAGCTTTCACCATCGCTGAACTAAAAGCAAAACATGGCGTTAAACCACACCGTGGTGTGAAAACACTCATCGTGTATGGTGCACCAGACGAAGATGGTAAACGCGGCCTTGTCGCACTTATCGTTCGTGGCGATCATGATTTAAATGAGCTGAAAGCTGAGAAATTAGCACTAGTGGATTCACCGCTAGAGATGGCGAGCGAAGAAGACATTGTTAACACTATTGGTGCAAAACCAGGCTCTTTGGGGCCTGTTGGTCTTTCAATGCCTGTTATTGTCGATCGCAGCGCAGCTATCATGGCTGATTTTGTTGCTGGTGCAAACAAAGATGGTGTTCACTACAGTGGGATCAACTGGGACAGAGACGTAAGCGCTTATACTGTTGAAGATATCCGTAACGTGGTTGAAGGCGATCCAAGCCCTTGTGGTAAAGGTAAAATCCTTATCAAACGTGGTATTGAAGTAGGTCACGTGTTTCAACTTGGTACTAAGTACTCTGAAGCAATGAAAGCTGGTGTACTTGGCGAAGAAGGGAAAAACCAAACATTAACCATGGGTTGTTATGGTATTGGCGTTTCTCGTATCGTTGCCGCTGCAATTGAGCAAAATAACGATGATTATGGTATCAAATGGCCTGTTGCGATTGCGCCATTTGAGTTGGCAATCGTGCCAATGAATATGCATAAGTCTCACCGTATCCCAGAGATCGCAGAAAAGTTCTATGCAGATCTACAAAATGCGGGAATTGATGTGTTATTCGACGACCGTAAAGAGCGTCCGGGCGTTATGTTTAACGATATGGAACTTATCGGTATTCCATACACCCTAGTGATTGGCGAGCGTAACCTTGATGAAAATAAGGTTGAGCTGAAAAATCGTCAAACGGGCGAAAAGCTGATGCTGGATATCGGATCTGCGGTTGAAACAATCGTTAATGCAATTAAAAGCAAATAAGCCTACGTAAATTGTATAATAAAAGAGCATACAGGTGTATGCTCTTTTGTCATATTAGCTTCTCCTAACTGCCCCGCCACTGTCATCTTTGCCTCTTAGCATTGTCATTATTACGCTAAAGAGCCAAGCCATGAAAACAACATACTATCCGAGTATTTGGATCTCAGACGTACACTTGGGCTACAAGGACTGTAAAGCGAAGTTCTTGCTAGATTTTCTCAACAAAACTGAATGTGATGTACTCTATCTGGTTGGTGATATCGTTGATCTATGGTCAATGAAACGCCAGTTTTTTTGGGATCCATCCCACTATCAGGTATTAGAATGCATACAAAAAAAAGCGGGATCTGGTACACGCGTTATCTACATACCGGGTAATCACGACGAAACCTTCAGAAACTATGTTGGGCAAACGCTTTTTAAAGTCGAAGTGCATAAAACCTTTATTCATACCACTTCAGCAGGTAAGCGGTTTTTATTACTACACGGTGATGATTTTGACTCGGCAACAAGATACAACAAATTGATCAGTATCATTGGGGATGCCGCTTATGATTTTCTACTCTTCTTAAATCGCTGGACCAATCGTGTACGGCGCTTATATGGCGGTCATTATTGGTCGCTTGCATCTTGGCTGAAAAAACGCGTGCATAAAGCCAGAGAGGCCATTGCCGCATTCGAGAATGCAGCAATTCATGAAGCGAAGAAGCAAGGTGTCGACGGTATTATCTGCGGGCATATCCACCAACCAGAGATCCGTGTCGTAGATGGTATTGTGTACTGCAACGATGGTGATTGGATAGAAAACTGCACGGCATTGGTTGAAAACCAAGAAGGTCGTATCGAATTGCTGCATTGGTCAGATGTACAGTCCGTACTCAACGTAGTTGAAATTGACAATGTTAAAACCGATAATGTTGAAGCCGCTTAGTTAGCGGCTTCAGTTCTTCCGGTCACTCTTCTTTTAATAGCTTATGCAGTAAATCGATGCGTTTATTGATACGCTTGTTTTGCACGTATGCCTCTGCGCTTAAGCTCATCATTAAAATCAAAAAGATGTATAAAACGGGTTGTTCAATAATTTCTGGGTAGCGATAAATTAAAAATACGACTGCCGTTAGCATACCGATGATCTGGTAGAATCGTCGCTTATTATTAGGCCTCAGCGAATTAAACTCTTTTAGTATCGCTTCCTTTCGCGACATATCCTCAAACAGCGCTTGAGGACAATCCTGATTTTTCTTCATATGCTTTCACTTATTTTTAGCGAAGTTATATTAGAAATAAACAATCGCCGTTTGTTAACAATACTTGTTGCCCAAGAATGGGTAATTACCCAAGCTTTATCACTTAAAAAGACGTTTTATGAAAACAATCTCCGCTTTTCGTCAGGTGCGTTATATCACAAATGTAGTCATTGCCCAGACAATTATACCCAAAATAAACACTAGAATGCCATATTGAAAGTGCCTCACCATTGGGAACACCGCTTTATCCGTACGCTCAATAGACAAAGGATATTGCCAATGCGTTAACGCAAGTAAGAGTGGCTCAGCTTCTACGCTCATACCAGAGAGTGAAACCGTTGCGCCATACTCAGTATCAAAGACCAAATCAACAATATGATTACGACGAGTCGACGCGGTTAACCTATCCAAGTCGCTAACTGTAAACGTATTCCAGTGTACCTTAATATCGTTAACTTCATCCTTTTTTACCTCTCGTGCTTGTTTATCTGTAAACAGTAACGCAGGTAGCAGCAAACTATTTTCCTCAACCTTAATTTGGTTACAGGGCGATTGGTAAACAAAATAGTGTTTATTACTGATAAATAATGACGTCAACCAATAGCTCAAATACGTGAGCACCAAAAATACTAAACCAGCAATGTAATTTTGTGACGAGTAAAGAATAAAGCAGGTCATTAGACCAAAAGCCCCTACCACCATCCAAACTATATGCAGCTTATGCTTAGGCGTCGGTAGTGCACATCGTAACACGGAGAATCGTGCTTCAATATCGCGATTGCTATTCATAAATAAAGGAAATAATCTTGCAAGGCTAGTTGGAGTTGAGCGCGTAGCTGATCTTCTATCTGCATCCGCATCTGCCATCGGTTGAACGTTATGGTCAAGACCTGATGCCGACAAAAGCGCGGTGAGTTTATCAGCTTGCCGCAAACACGAAAATGAATAGACCGCAGGCTCCTCACTTTCTGATAGATAACTTATACCAATATAATTGAGTTGCTTGTTACAACCCGAAGATACATCAGTCACGGTTGAAAGCGGTATCACACACTCGTCTATTCGCCGAATATTTATATTCAATAACGATAGTCGTTTAGTGATAACAAACTGCTTTTGTGCAGGGTCAAACATCAATCGATTACGGTATGAAAATAGTAACAAAGAAATCACTAAGTAGATCAGAGCTTCCAAAAAGCTTGACCCGACTAAGTGAAAAACCGACGATAACAAGAATAAAATGGCAATGCCGTTAGTAACTGATTCACTGACTGACTTAAGTACCGTGGTTGATGTCATCCTACATTCCTTGAGTGACTAATATTGAAACCTACTACTTGCACAAGCTACCTAAACAGGTAGAAGACTAAATTACAAAAAATTAAACGCTGAATAAGGCGTTTATCGTACAGAAAAACGCCATAATTCTCAATGACTCACGCCTAGCTGAAACTTTACCTAAACAATACGGTTTCTTTATTAAACCATTTAACGCAGCATACGAGTAACCCCGCCGCTAGAACAGCAGAAGCGCCAAAAATTAATGCTACGTAACCATAATCAACTGTGCCTTTGATGATTTCTTTAATCGCTAATGCGACATTGGTAATTGGGATCAATGCGGTTTTTGCGGTTAACTCCATATTTGGCATTAAAGACATCACAATGGGAATGAAGATCCCCATGCTGAGCGGCCCCATGTAGTTTTGTGCTTCTTTAAAGGTTCTAGCGTAAATTGAGATAGCAAGTGTTAGCGACGAAAGCATCACTGCAACAGGAAGCAACAACGCAAAAATCAACACAAAGTCTAATAATGCAACCGACGAGAAGGCGTTTTTAATAACATCTAGTTCGACAAAGCTACTGGCAATTCCTATCCACAGTGCCATACTGGAAACCGTGATAAGCGCACAGAATATTGAACTGCTCAATACGGTTAAAAATTTACCTAACACCAGCTCTGTGCGTGAGATTGGTGTTAATAACAGCGTCTCTAAGGTGCCACGCTCTTTCTCTCCAGCGCCTAAATCAATAGCTGGATAGCTTGCCCCCATCAATACCAACGGAATTAACATGTAAGGGATAAACGCACCTAACTTCTCGCCTAAATTTTCGCGTTTGTCAGCAGTATCCACTTTAGTAATCGATATAGGCTGGAGCACTGCCACTTGCTCCGCTTGCGACAACCCCAGTGAGGTTAACTTCGCCGCTCTGAGTTCATCAGAAAACTTCTTAGCAAGTTTAGACAAACGGTCATAAATAAAGTTGATAGATTGCGCATCGTTAAACACGATTTTCCATTCACTTTTTACGCCAGACTCCAGGTTTTCAACCGGATCGGATGGAATAAAAACCCCAACATCGATCACGCCACTTCGTACCGCATCACTCAGTGCTTCGACGCTATCAAGCTTGAGCTCACCAGTATATTTCTTAAAACTTTTATGATAAAAAACCTGCTCAGAGAACTTTTCAGCATAGGCTTCATTTGCGATGTAATACGTATGAACTTCTTGCTTCGCTTCCATAGCAGCTTGTGAAGCCATAAAGCCGACTAACGCCATAATCACGGGAAATACCAACATCGGTAGTGCAATCACAAAAAACAGTGTTTTGCGGTCGCGCAGCAGCTCTCTAATTTCTTTTAAAAATACCTCAAACATGCTGTGCTCCCGTCAACAAATTCAAAAATGCCTGATTTAGCTCTTCACTTTGCCCCTTTGCTTTAAACTCAGCCAAACTGCCATCAAAACAGGTGATCCCTTTATCGATAACAGACACCCTATCGCACAATAATGCAACTTCATCTAAGTGATGGGTAGAAAATATAACGGGTGTACCACGTGCTTTGAGGTCGCGAATAAAAGAGATAACCGTTTGTGTGGTCATAATATCAAGGCCTGTCGTAGGCTCATCTAGTACCACGACTTTAGGGCTATGTACCACCGCCCTTGCTATATTGGTCTTTTGTTTCATACCGGTCGATAGGTGTTCAGCCCTTTTATCTAGAAAGGTCTCCATCTCTAAGCGCTGAAACAGCTCATCGCATTTCGCTTTTAATGCTTTTCCTTTTAAACCATGAAGTCGTGCAAAATATTCAACATTTTCTTTGGCTGTTAGACGTCCATATAACCCTGTTGACCCTGATAAAAAACCGATGGCTTTGCGTGCAACAACAGGCTTTTTCACAATATCCTGACCATCCACTAAGATAGTGCCGGCATCCGGCGTCAGCGCAGTTGATAGCATACGCAAAGTGGTGGTTTTTCCCGCCCCATTGGGGCCGAGCAATCCAAGTACTTCACCTTGCCCACAGTGCAGGTTAACCTCTTCTACACTGTGAAAAAAACCATCACGCTCGCGAGGATCCGTCTGACTCTTTTTCTTTTTGTGTTCGCGAGTCAGGGCGAAGCGTTTTTTTAATCCATTGATAGCTATCATGCTATTTCCTTCTTTTCGGCCTGAAATAGTCCGTATTTTGATAAAATTCTAAATCTTGTGGCTCATGCCAGTTTGGGATCCCAAGCAGCGGAATGGGTGACATTTTGGTATTGTCTTCAAGCAGCCCATCATTGATCAGTGCGACCAATTTATCATCTAACCAACGATATTGTTCGCTTAGTGAAAGTTGCCAAAATGCAGCATCAACATTGATACACACCAGTTTTCCCGTTAACCCAATAAAGGGATTGGTTAGCATCTCGTAGTTTGCGTGACCAAATACAAAAGGCTTTAGGTTTTGCTGCCATTCTGAGCGATTATCGTAAAATACATTCTGCCATTGGTGTGATTTAAAGGCATTACGCCATTTATCATCATCGATTGCCAACACCAAACCACACTCATCAAAGAGTGTTAACGCGTTACGCTTTTTACTCCGCTGCTTTAAACCAAACTGCGCTATTTCTTCGATATGTAGGGCATTTAACAAAGCTTTTGTTTTTGGGAATAAACACCAAATCAACGCACCAAATAAGTCGTGCCAATTTTGACTACGCGTCGGTACCTGATGGGTTTCAAAGATAATCTCTTCATAGTATTTATCGCCAAAGTCTATCGTTTCATCGGCCACAAAGCGGGTATCATACTGTTGCAAGCTAATGCTGTTTACGTGCGAAGACAGCCACTGGGGGCTTGGCCAGTCTTGTTGGCTTTTTAAGTCAAAAAGCTGATTTAAATGGGAAAATGGTTCAGCATGTAAACATGCAACCTGCCACGCCTCAGGCGCTGTAAACTTTTTCATTTGATTGAGATACTTATCATGCAATTAGCCGACTATTTTACTGAAGCGCCTGATACTTGGCAAAAGCCAATTGTAAATGAGCGTAACAGGCTACATCGCATGCTAAAATTAAGGTAATTATTAAAAATTGTGCTGTGCTTTATACCAGCTACGGATTTTCATTGATTTCTATCTCCTCTAGCCGTCTTGTCCCGCTCGAACTTTTACGCATTTTATGTTACTACTTATGGGTTCCTAACAAGTAAAAGAAAGGCAATTATGAAACTTAAACTGACGCTCAGCGCTTTATCTATGGCGGTGCTGGCGGGCTGTGTTAGCACTAGCAATAGCCCCCAAGACATCGATACTGCATACAATAGTATTAATGATGCTCAACTCAGAGCCCATATTAAAACCCTTGCCTCTGACGAGTTTGGCGGCCGTGCTCCGTCAACAAAAGGTGAAGAGCTAACGCTTGCCTATTTAACCAAACATTTTAAAGCACTTGGCTATCAGCCTGGTAATGGCAACAGCTTCTTACAAGAAGTGCCGCTTGTTTCGCTTGAAGCCGATCCTAATATGACGTTAACAATCGGTGGCAAAAACTACGAATATAAAAAAGACATGGTGATGGGCTCGGCCCGTATCAGCGAACTCGAGTCAATCAAAGATTCAGAGCTGGTTTTTGTTGGCTATGGCGTAAATGCTCCAGAGTACGACTGGAATGACTACGAAGGCCTAGACGTGAAAGGCAAGACAGTGGTGATGCTAGTGAACGATCCAGGTTTTGCTAATCCTGATTCGGGTAAATTTACCGGTGAAGCTATGACCTATTATGGTCGTTGGACGTATAAATACGAAGAAGCTTCACGCCAAGGCGCAGCAGGTGCGATCATTATTCATGAAACAGCGCCGGCTTCTTATCCTTGGAGCGTAGTAGAAAATTCTTGGAGTGGCCCACAGTTTGGCTTCCAAAAAGAAAACAACAATATGGACCGCGTTGCGGTTGAAGGCTGGGTAACAGTAGACGTTGCTAAAGAGCTGTTTCAAAAGGCTGGACTTGATTTTGACACAGCAAAGAAAAAGGCAGCAGCTGGCGCATACCACGTTGATATGGGCAACCTAAGCGCGTCAGTTACCGTCAAAAACACCATCAAAAAATCAACTTCGTATAACTTTATCGCCACCCTACCAGGTAGTAATAAGTCTGACGAGCACATCATCTACTCAGCACACTGGGATCATTTAGGTACCGATCCAAACCGTAAAGGCGATCAGATCTATAACGGCGCGCATGATAATGCTAGCGGTACAGGCGGTATGATTGAGGTAGCTGAAGCCTTTACTAAACTGCCAACTCGCCCTAGCCGTTCAATTACGTTTTTGGCTGTGACGGCTGAAGAGCAAGGTCTATTAGGCTCAAAATTTTATGCTGCAAACCCTGTTATTCCAGCAGAGAAAACCGTTGCTAACATCAATATGGATAGCCTAAATTTATTGGGTAAAGTAAAAGACATCAGCGTAGTCGGTATTGGTAAATCTGAGCTTGATGAAATGCTGGAAACCGCAGCAAAAGCGCAAGACCGCGTCGTTTCAGGGGATCCACGTCCTGCCGCTGGTGGTTACTATCGCTCTGATCACTTCGCATTTGCGAACATGGGTGTGCCTGCCATGTACGCCGGTGGTGGAACCGAAGCACGTGACGAAGAGACTGAAACCTACCGTAAACGTATGGGCTTAGTATTGCGTGGTTGTTATCATCAGCCGTGTGACCGCTACCGTGAAGAGTGGGATTTAAGCGGCGCGATACAGGATCTACAGCTGTTCTTTAAAGTTGGCTACGATGTCTCTGAGCAAGATGCATGGCCGAAATGGAAAGCAACCGCAGAGTTTCAAAGAAAATAATGCAAATGATATTGATTTTCATTTAAAATAAAATTAAAGTGCAACTTAGACAATACACGGGTTGCACTTTATGTTTTCATCTCTACTTCGATACTCTCAACCAGCACATGGCGCTAAGGTGAGTTTATTGTTCAACAAACGGCTAATTTTACCCCTCGTTATTATTGTACTTTTAGCATTTGAAACGGCGAGACCAATTGTGGTCAGCGCGCTGAGCGATGCATTCTTTCAAGTCAGCGTCTTTGTTGCCGCTACTCTACTCGTGTACTACTTTCTTGTTGATAAAATTCCACAGCTTAATCTCAGTTATTTGAGTACCAAATCCCCTATTCTCGAAATAGCCATGGCGTCAATATTGGGCGCACTGCCCGGCTGTGGTGGTGCAATTATCGTGGTCACCCAATTTACCAAAAAACAAGCAAGCTTTGCTTCAGTTGTCGCAGTGCTTACTGCGACGATGGGAGATGCAGCGTTTTTGCTACTCGCCAAAGAGCCGCTGACAGGCCTCACTATCATCGCGATGGGGGTTGGTGTGGGTATCGTGAGTGGGCTATGTGTGCATTTAATTCATCAACCCGACTTTTGTGTCCCGCAGACCATCAATGAGGTCGAAGAAGAAACCTTACACGCGAGCCGTGCGTTTAGTCTAAGCCGTAAGGTGTGGAAGCTGGGCTTACTGCCTAGCCTTGCAATTGCGCTCGCGATTGCTTTTAACGTCGACTTAGCACCTTTTGATACAGAAATTGCTTGGCTTGGAGCAGCATTGTGCCTTTTTGCTGTGTGTGTGTGGGCACTTAATTCAAAAGGCGTAAGCTATAAAGATATCACCTGTGAAGAAGGTGAATGTGACCCACCGTCAAAACTCACTAGAGTACTACAGGACACGCACTTTGTGACCGCTTGGGTCGTTGCAAGCTTTTTGCTTTACGAGCTATCTACTGCGTATTTAGGGCTTGATCTCGCGGTTTGGTTTAAAGACTATGCGCTGTATGCACCACTGGTGGCTATTCTTGTCGGATTATTACCAGGCTGTGGACCCCAAATTGTTGTTACAACGCTGTACCTGCAAGGCGTCGTGCCATTTAGTGCCCTGGCGGCCAATGCCGTTGCTAACGATGGCGATGCGTTATTTCCAGCGATAGCACTGGCACCAAGGGCGGCGCTATTTGCCACTATCTACTCTGCAGTGCCTGCATTTATCGTGGGCTACGGCCTCTACTACATTAATTTGGCTTAATATTTGAGCACGTCGACGAAGTGATCTGACGCTGGCTCAAGCACGATCTGGCTGTTTAGGGTTATGAGTTCAACCAAATCTGACCGCTCGTAACTGATTAATTGCCGAAAAGAGCGAATAGCGGACGGTCAAATAAACTTATTTTTGGACAAAAATGTTTTAGGTCGTCGGCTATATTAGACGAATTTCGAATAAAAATTTCTATGGGCTAACGCCCGGCTTTTGGGGCGGACTTGTAGCCGCAAAGCGGCGAAAAGGCCGTCCCAGCCCTGAAAGGGCACAACAGCCGCTTGTTAGTTTGTTTTACTTTTTAGCCACTTGCTAACAATATCTACGTTTACTGAAACAGGGCAAATTTCCTGAATTATTAGGTCGCAGTTTTTACGAACTTGATTTACCGTTTCAATATAAATATCTCTGAAGTGCCCTTCGTAATTACCCAGATATTTTAGAACTGAACTATGTGAATCATTTGAGCCGTGTTCAATGTTTCGCCTAACAACCCGAGAAAGACAAATATCCATAGGCTGATCAAGTAAAATCACATAGTCTATCAACGAAGAAATACAGCTGCGTTCTCTACCAAATGGCTCTTCGACAAAAATATACGAGTAATTGCCTTCAATTAATTGCCGAAGCTTAATGACCATATCAGGCGTATTGATTTCGGATACGTTGGCACCATTTTCACGCCACTTTTTCATGTCTTGTGGATAGCTGAATTTATGAACGTAATCATCAAAATGTAAAAAAGGGCAATCGAAATCACTGGATAGTTGCCTGACAGTTGATGTTTTACCGCATCCAGATGCACCGCTAATAGCTACAACTTTAACTCTATCCATAGTGCCTCTATGCGCTTAAATATGGTTGCAAACTAACGCTTCAATAATAAGTGAGCCAGGTGCTGGCGGGCGATTTGCTCAGCAAATGGCATGACATGCCTTGGTGAATCTGATTCATTGGCTTGTTATATTTCATTTACCACTGACTGGATATATTCGTTTACTGGCATTGGCAATGCGCATTCTGAACTATCCATTGCAGTGTCCGTTGAGCAAACCATCCAATCTTCACTGTCATTATCTAAAATAGGCTTGATTTGTTGCATTACAAAAATACTATTTCGTTTTTCGACGACAACCAAAGCATATGGGTAAGCAGTATAAGAAGGCAAACCAGTGTAATGATAAAAACCGTAAAAGATGAACTCATCTCCTTTTTGAGGGTTAAAGATCCATTCGATGACATCGTACTTAAGTTCAAAGCCAACACTTGTACAAATGATTTCATCGCCTTGTTTTGAGAACAACCTTTCACATAAGCCATCGCTTTGAGACACGGAATAAGGTGAACCTATAAATGCATACTTCTCTGCATTAGCGACAAACGGTAATAGGAACAAAATAATCAAAATTTTAATTTTCATCTATTCCTCCGAGAAATAGAACGCCGCATTAAGGTGTGAACAACGCAGCCACCTAACCTAAACCATTGCACCGTAAACACGAAACCCTACCTTGAACTGAAAATGCCAAGCGTTGGGAATCACTCTTAAATTGTTTGTTATGTTTCTTCGTTGATGACTAAACTTTACCTGCAAACCAGTCTTGATAAGTTTTTATTAAATCCTCATCATCACCGAACACAGTGCCAACAATCGTAGCATTTATACTTAAGCTTTCTCCATCACTTCCATTGACTTCAACATTCGAGAATAACGACGATAACAGTGACAAGCCTTTATCTTTTGTAATAAATGAAACGTTGTAGCCACTTTTCCTATCAATGTGAAATCGATTTAAGTTAAACAGTAATTCAAGAGCTGTTAAATCACATGCTGCATTATAAGATTTATCCTCATTGTAAATTTGAGAGTCTTTCAGAACCAGTTGAGCTGCTGTCTTTTTACCAACCATAGTGATTCTAAGTAATGCAAGGATTACCGCGATATCTGTCTTGCTTAGTTTTAATTCCTCTGCTGCAGAAAATACTTGTTTAACCGCAAGCTGTCTAGATTTCTCAGTGAACTGTTTATTTATCTTAGGGGCAATCTTTTCGAAAAAGCTCATTCTCTTTTCTATTGAACTAGATAACATATCCCTAAAACTATAGTAATAATTATTGCCATTTGGGTATTTAGTAACCTTTAACTTCGGCAATGCTGAATTAAGAGATTTTGTTACATTCTCAATCTGTTCATCAATCATACTATTATCAGGAATTTTTCGTTCATTACCTTCGATTACAAATGCAGTGATATCGACACTAACCTTGTTGTTCAAGAAAATTCTATCAAATGAATCTAAAGGGGATTTATTTTTCTTTTCTCCGTTTTTATATCTACTAACAATTTCACTAATAACATTCCTATCAGCCAATAAAATTGTATTATTTTTAACAAATAAACATGGTATCCAACCACCAGAAACCAAAAGAAATGCATCATTTTTATGGTCATGTTTGACTGACATTTCAACTTTGGCATCAGTCGGGATAGTAGGACTGACTATATTATACATTCGTACTTTTACACTATCCGTGTTAATCATCCCAACCATATCAGGAAAGTTGTTTGGTACAATCTCAAATCCGTTAATAGTATGACCAGCCATAACAAGGTTACCTGATAAATCTATACCAATTTCATATTCCATTCCTATCATCCTATTAAACTCTCGGAAACATAACGCCCAGCACAGCGGCTGGCAAAGCTGGCACGTAATTGCGAAGCAATTTGAGTGACGGGTTTGACAGTCCGATGCTGCTGCTTGTTAAACGTCATCTATATTAAATTGCATTGTTTCTACAACTTCAGAGCTTAGTGCGCCAACTCTTGTGAAAGCTTCAATTTGCTTTTTCTGGAGCTTCTCGTACATTTCATCACAAGCTTTCTTTTTATCTTTAGACCAATTTCTTCGGCTAAGTGAAACGAGATTTAAATTGATGATAAATATTGAAGACGTAACACCGGCTATTGCCGCGCTGATTGCTGCACCGGAGTCTCCTCTCACCGCAGTATAGGCTTTATCGAAAATAAAATTCCCATGATCAATCAATTTAAAACACTGATCTGAAATTCGAAAAACAAAGTCAGTCACATGCTGTAACTTATCTAATGATTCTTTGTTATATCTTGATTGCAATTCTTTGTTACCGTCATTTCCTGCCTGAATCCGCTGCTTTCTGAGTTCGACGACTTGTTCAAATTCTTTAGAGTCCTCTTCGAAAAGATATTTCAACTCGGGCTCTATATTATTTTTAATGTCATCAATTATGAATTGAAATTGATTCTCAAAAGGAATGAATTTCAATTGATTTGATTTAATAGTACCGTCATCGATTGCGCGTTTTTCTTGGGCGGCTTTTTTGATGCTCAGGCTACAAACTGTAATTATTAGCTTTCCAGCCAATATTCCCATAAGTGCAGCTGCGCTCCCTGATCCTGGTGCAGAATTTCCTGCGCCAAAGTCGTCCAACAGGCCATTTACTGATTTATCCAAAAGGCTGCTGGTTGTTACTAATCCTTTATCCATATTGTCGCTTTATCCTGTTATCGAAATGACGTTTAACATTTTATTCGTGCGCATGCGCGTTTACCTCATTGGACCAGTGAAAACGCGCACAGTTAACTATCAGTATGCAAAGAACTTATCAACATTCTGCTAAATATACCATCTGGAAAAATGCGCATGCGCGTTTCCCAAACCTATTATCTCAAATCGCAGACAAATAACCTTTTGATAAACAATAACATTTTTAATCTATTCATGCGTAAACGCGCAAAAATTTTTTCATTCTTTCCCTTGATATCCGAGAACTTTAGATAGCGCTGTATATATATACAACAATGTGGAATGAGGAGTTATCATGAGTCTAAAAAGCCCATTTCTGAAAGGTCTTCAGGAGGAAATGCGTATCCGTGGTTACAGCATTAGAACAGAAAAAAACCTACCTATATTGGATTAAGGCATTCATTAACTTTCACCACAAGCGTCACCCTGAAACAATGGGAACGGAAGAGGTTACACAATTTTTAACCTTCCTTGCCAACCAACGAAATTGGACAGAAACATGTTAGTACCGCTGTCCGCATTTGACCAATAGCTGAAATGTCAGAATTTATAGCGTTCTATATTTGTACTTTGTCAGGTCAAAAATTAGCGCTTATTCACTTAATTGTGTTCACTTAATTGAATAAGTCACTTTACTCACTTGGATGATAATGGCGAATACCATTGTCATCCACCATGACGTAACAGCTATCGTGGTTTTGAAACGCTTTGTAAAACACCTCATCATATAGCAGCTTTTCACTTTTCGTTTCGCCACCAACTCCTTGATAACTAACCAACATGTGACATTCGTGACAAATAAGCGGATTCACCAAGCGCTTATCAGCAGCTTTGACTACTGCAGTTACTTCATACACTTTACCGTGCTCTTTATTTTTGAACCAAGTCATACACTAATTTCGCTCCAATTAAATCACTCAGTGCTGTTCCTACAGACTTAAACAAAGTAATTTCGTTCTCGTTACTTCGACCTAGATTATTTTTAGTCATTTCGCTAAGCTCTGCAACCACCTTCTCGGGGCTAAATTTACCTTCACTGATCGGTAACAACAGTTCGCCCGCCTCGTTCAATACATTGGCGCGACTATCTACAAAAACGCGACTCTTAGTTACCGTTGTGGTATCAATTTCTCGACAATCTTTATGGTGATTGCCAATGCAATCTATATGCGTACCATCGCTCAACCACTCTCCATTGAACAAAGGCGTATGACTGCCTGTTGCACAGCTGATCACATCTGCCGAAGCGATAACAGACGCAGTTGCCTGCTGATACAATGAAAATTCCACTCCCTGATGCTGCGAGGACAATAGCTCCAGCAACAGGCGTCCTTTTTTAGCATTGCGTGCAATTATTGAAATTTTACTATAATTTCTAACACTTAAATGCGAATTAATCATGTAACTGGCTAAATTGCCTGAACCAAAGAAAACCAAATGTTTGGCATGCTTAGGTGCTAAATACTCTGCGGCTAATGCTGACACAGCAGAGGTTCTCCACAACGTTACTTCGGTGCCGTCCACAAGCGCGATCGGCTCGCCGAACTGTCTGGAGAACAGCATGATTTTTGAGTAAAGGCTGGCTTTATCGTGCTGGTTGTTATCAGGGAAATAGGTAAACGCCTTTACGCCAATCACGTCGGCATTCCAAGCAGGTAAAACAGCAAAAGCGTCATGATTGCTGTGACTATCATCTAGCTCAAAAACTTGCCGTGTTGGTGTACCTGCTGGTTGCGCAAAACCCTGTTTAAGCGCCTGAATTAAGCTTGGGTAGTTGAGGCTATCCGCGACTTCTTGGCGAGTAATAATTTGCATCATCATTCCTTAGTTCGTAAGCTGAAATACTTGTGGCGCGTGGGTTAAGCATTCAAAACCATTTTCAGTCACCAGTACATCTTCTTCCAAGCGCACACCACCATAATTTGGAATGTAAATACCAGGCTCTATGGTTATGATATTGCCAGCTTCTAATTGGTGATCGACCCCAGGTTTAATAAATGGCTGCTCGTGTAAAAATAGTCCCACACCGTGACCAAGTCCCTCACCTGCATATTGTGAAAAGTCACTATGACTCAACACATCGTGTGATGCGTTATTTAAATCTATGCAGTTAACGCCTGCATTTATTAGCGCCAACGCAGCTCGCTGCGCATGTTGGACCGTGTCATAAATGGATTGTTGTTGCTTCGTCGGCTCCCCTAACACGTAACTTCGCGTCATATCAGAGCGATAGCCGCTTATCACCGCACCAAAGTCGATAAGTACCAAATCGCCTAGGTTAAGTTTTGTCTGTCCTGGGTTTCCGTGCGGTAAGGAAGAACGTGCACCAAATAATAGGATTGTGTCAAAAGAAAGACCTTCGGAGCCTAGCTTTTGCATCTGATACTCAAGCTCAATTGCCGCGTCTCGCTCAGTGATCCCTACTTTTAACAAAGGCAGTGTATGGGCAAGCGCCAAGTCAGCTATCTCGGCGGCACGTTTAATACAGTTAATTTCATAGCTATCTTTAACTTGTCTTAGTGATTCCACCCACAGCGGCGCGGCAATAAGCGTGGTATTTTTTGCGCTGATGTTTAATGAGACATAATCTGCGTGACTGATATGATGCGCTTCAAATGCAAGCTGTCGCGGCTCATCCAGTAATCTAAAAATACAATCAGGTAGCGTTTCTTTATCACGATTTCTTAAAATGACTTCGACTCCCACCGCTTCATTGCTAGCACGCTCAAAGTAACGATAATCGGTAATGAGTCGGTGTCGCCCATTTGAAGACATCAACAATGTTGCTGCATGACCGGTGAAGCCAGTTAAATATACAATATTCTCGTAGCCATAAATAATGATAGCGTCACTTTGGTGTTGTTGTAATTTATTGACTAAGCGTTGCTGTCTGGCTGCGTAATCCACATTCATCGTAATTAAAACTCTCTTTGTATTGCGTTATTTTGATTTAAGTTAAACGGATCCTTAGAACTAATACAGCTCCTTGCTATACTTTTTTGAAAATAAGCCAAACACTTGGCTTGGCTTAAACCAAGAACTAGGTGCATAGCACCCAGTCTTGGCTATCACCAGGGAAACTAGAATGTAAACCTTGCAACCAACGACGCGTAACGCTCAGTTTGTCGTAACGTTGTAATGCCGTAGTCAGGGTTAACGATTAAGCCATTTGCACCATCTAAAGATCGCTGTTCATTGATCCCAAGCGCTTTATCACTGTTTAGTAGGTTATAAACGGTGCCCTTGAGTAACAAGTCATGTCCCATGATATCGGTAGAGTAACTGAGTGATAAGTCTACCGTGGTTGCCCAAGGAAGATTATCAACGCTGCCGCGAGGAGCTGGATTGCCGTTTTCGTCATAATGCGAAACATGGCCGTAATATTTACTCACGCAAGCATCCCAAGGGTTACCAGGCGCACAGCTATCTACACCGACAGGGTGTTTTGAGAAATAGTTAGTCGGGCGACCTGATGACGTTCTTGCAACCAGCCCCAGAGTTAACTCATCTGTAATATCGTAAGAACCTGATACTTTTATTGAATGGCGATGGTCGTTCGGCAAATTACCATAGCCGTGATCCATCAGATCCGCGTAATCATAGGAAGTTGTCCAACCAGGATCTGCCTGATCGTTATCGGTTTTCACTAAACCTTCTGTATTACCATAGCTGTGTGACCAAGTATAAGAAGAATTAATCCGTAACTTGTCGGTAATATTTCCTTCTAAGGTAAATTCAAGTGCCAGATATTTACGCACAGCTTGTTGCAGGGCAAGCTCTTCTGCAGTGAGTGTCACTTCATCGACTTGGCCATCGCCATCAAAGTCATAACTCATGGTGATCGCTTCACCCGGGTTATTTAGCACATAGTAAGAACCCTGACCGACATTGTCTTGGATACCGAGTTCGGCTAATTTCTTCGCAAGCACAGGGCCGACATCCGTATCTTCAACACTGCGTCCAAGATCTCGATAAATCGCTCTAACCCCAAATGCCATATCGTCAAAAACGGTGGTCTGGTACCCTAAGGTCAACTCATCAGAATACATCGGCTTAAGGGTGGAGGAAGCAATCAAACCGGGCTCTGTAATTCCGCGTTGGCGCCAGCGTCTATCTCGAAGCATCTCCCCTCGACTTGGCGAGCCATCACTTAATAAAACGGGATAGCCATCACTGTCGACTTGATCTAGGTCGAAATACTCAAACCACTCTACTGAAGCCGAGCCTTGAGTGATGTTCATGTTGGCAGACACAGGTTGAAAGTATCGCCCGTAAGTAAAGAAAACTTTGGATTCGCCATCACCATTTAGGTCGTAAATCGCTTGAAATCTAGGCGCAAGTTGGTTATCCATATCAACAAATGCTCTGCCGTCAGTGACGGTATTTTCAAACTGACTATAACGCAGGCCTAGATTTAACACGAGCTGATCGGTGACTTGCCAAGAATCATTGACATAGAAAGCAAGCGAGTTAACCTCAGAATCAACCGTCCTAGTCCTCACTCGGCGTTCAATATAATCTTGACCAAGTGCAGCACCGGAAATACTCCCTTCACCAGCGGTTTTAATTGTCCACCAGCCTTCTGCATCACCAAGACCATTTTGACCTTCAAAATAATCTACTGTCACTTTGGTATAATCGACACCAAACAGAATGGAGTGATAATCCAAATCGATATTAAAATCTATTCTCGCTTGGTCACGGATAAATTCTTGCTCAGAAACACCACTTGCCGTGTGGCTTGATAAGGTTACCGTCCCTTCTCTTTCATCCCAAACTCCCGGTACGGTTGATGCGACAATATTTTCTACATTTTCAGTGACTCGACCAACTACCGCAGACACCGAGAAAAAGTCTGAAAAGTAGCCATTATAGTTGATGCTGTAAACCTTACCGCCATCTTCACCGGGAGCCGCTACACCTTGTTTACCACCAATCGCATCGCTTTCCCAATTATAGGCATAGGTTTGTCTCGTCCATTCTCTTTTGTTATTCATGGCTGAAAAGCCGATTGAGTGGTCTTCATTGATAAACCAATCTAGTTTTGCAAACCAGCGGTCTTCATCTCGGCTTCTGTCATTGAAGGTCGTTTGCCCAGCCCAGCGATTAACCTCTCGTCGAGGCGCATACAGACCATAGTAAAATAAGCTGTCTTCAATGAGTGCACCACTCGCCCAGATTTGCAGTTCTTTGAACGAGTCATAATCTTGCTCGGTATTTATATTGATGGTGCCATTATCTAAATAATTAGAGTCGTGATAACTATGACTTGATGAAGGATCGACCCTCACTTCCGCCCCTAAGTTAAATTCGTTATCACCAGATTTAGAGATTGCATTAACGATCCCCCCTAGTGCACCACCAAATTCAGGGCTAATTCCCCCCGTTTTGATTTGGGTTTGCGAAATGGCTTCCCAAGGTAAGCGAATTGAGCCTAAACCCGTTTGAATACTCGTGACATTTAGGCCATTAAAGTAATAACCATTTTCTGCTGACGAAGAACCGCCAAAGCTTGATGCACCACGAAATGAACTACCACCAGGTTCAGCGGTACCCGGGGCGAGTAACGCGATACTTTCAAAGCCGGTGTTTACTGGCATAACTTTAAGCTCTGCGTCTGTAAAGGTTACGCCAGCCGTTGACGAGGCCATATCAACACGTCGGATAGCCGTACCAGTTACTGCTATCCGTTCTATATCCTGTCCTTGTTGTAATAGTTGAGCGTCTAAGATCAGCGCCTGTCCAATATTAAGCTCGACATCCTCTTCAATAACGGTTTCAAATCCTGCTTTATTAATCGACACGCTGTAACGACCAACAGGCAGATTACGTAAAATGTATTCGCCCTTGCCATTAGTTTGTACAGCAAACTTCAGCCCCTTAGTTTTATGTGTAAAGGTCAATTCAGCCTGCGATAACTCAAGACCTTGACCATTAACGATGCTCCCTTTCACAGTGCTATTGCCATCTGCAGCAAATGCAGTAGTAGTCCCCAATGCTAGAGCAAGTGCTGATGCTGTGAGTGATTTACACAGTGTTTGCGCTGTTTTTTTGTTATTACGCATATTGTTGTCCTTTTGTTCCCATTGATTTGAGTGTTTTTTTGGTAACGAACAAACAATACACAATAGATATATTGTATACAATATTAATTATGCAATAATTGCATATAAAGATAATAACACTTTGATTTAGATAGGAATTATTTATTAATTTTTATTTCAGCTCGTTTTTGATACCGCTTGAACTCATTACAAACAGCTTAGAAAGCAGACAAGGACTAACCTAATTCATTGAGTTATTTGATATATTTTAAATTTAATTGGTGTCTACAGCAGTAAAATTGGATCCATTTCAACTCGGCTGCTAGCCTGAGCGTTTTACTCAGCCTTCAACTTATTCGTTTTACGTTTCATATAAATTCGCCCTAGCCCAATCAAATTACTCACCAAAAAGGTACTTTCTAACACAATCGCCATGGGTGAGCCGACATAGCAATTATGTATCAGCCAGCACACCGTACCTAACATCATCACACACCGAAATGCCACCTGCTCGCGAATAAATGCCCCTAATGTCAATAAAATACTACCAAAAACAGCATAAAGTTCGTAATTTGCATTTAAATGTACTAAAGGTGGCACTGTATTGAGTAGTAGAAACCCGATAAGCAAGCGCTTTGACTGCGACTTGATGAACACCAGATATCTGAGGCTCGCAACCGCCATAAGCAAAGCACCAGCCATAGCATCAAGTAGATAGAAGTGAATTGCAGTGAGTGCAGTCGACAAGCTGAGTGCCAATAACACTTGCTGGCGTTTCATAAATTGAAATGAGGCGAGATCGAGTAAAACAGCAACGGTAACCAAAACTTGAGATAATAAGAACATGACAAACTCCTAAAAGAAGCATTGTCACAGACCGTTAGCTTGCTGTAATTCACCTAAGTTAATTTTCAGCCGTTATTTTCTTAAACGGTACTTTTATTGTAATTTCGACACCTTGTAATTTCGCCGTTTTACAGCGGATCTCGCCTTTTAAAAGTTGCGTAACCAAATTATAAACAATATGCATGCCTAATCCGCATCCGCCTTGATTACGTTTTGTGGTTACAAATGGCTCAAACAAGGTCTTTTGCATTGCTTCGTCCATGCCGACACCATTATCGCGATATACAATAGTCCAGTGGCTATCTGTCGCCTCGACTAACACGCTGACTGTGCCAGAGGCACTCCCCTCAAAACCATGGATAACGGAATTGTTAAATAGGTTTGCCATTATTTGATAAACTGCGCCTGGATAGGTGGAGAGATTTACATCAGCATTCCCATCTATAGACAAATATACTTCTTTATTTTTAGCCAATGGTTTGAGTGAATCGAATACATCGTTGATATATTCAAGCAGGTTAATATCACGCTCCGTCTCACTGGATTGATCGACTGCAACTTGCTTAAAGTTACTAATAAGGCTTTCTGCTCTTTGCAGATTGCGACTGATCAGCAGATAGCCTTCCTGCTGTGCATCGATAGAAGTGACCAAATCTTTTTGCTTAAGGGTTTTATTCTCAAGCTTTTCTACCAGCTCAGATAAACAATCTTCATTATGCGAAAGTGCGGTGATAGCTATACCTAACGGGGTGTTGATTTCATGCGCAACACCCGCAACCACAACACCCAAAGAAGCCATTTTTTCACTTTCAATCAAGTCTTCTTGCGTTTGCTTTAACTCAAACATTGCTTGCTCAAGTTTCTGATTCTTTTTATATAGCTCATCGGTGCGCATCGCGACTTTTATCTCAAGTTGCTCGTTTAACGACTGCAAGGCTTGTTGATGTGCCTTTAAATCAGCAATATCTTTCAGTGCCCCCGCTATCCGCGTTGCTCTACCATTGTCATCTCGGGCCACCACCTTTCCTCTGTCTAATACCCAGATCCATTCTCCCTGTTGATCTTTAACTCGAATAGACAGTTCATATACGTCTTCTCGTCCGTCTACACAGGATTGCAGACGCTCCTCAAGTAACACACAATCCTTAGGGTGTACAAACTGGTCAAGCTCATTGAGAATAAGTTTATCTTGGAGTTCACTAAAGTCGATCCTTGGATTCACGCTGTAGCGATAAATTTTACCCGACTCAACATGCCAGTCCCAAAGTTCGTCACCACTCGCCCACAACGACAACTCCAACCGCTCTTGTAGCGCAGACATTTTCTGATTATCCCGCAGTACTTGTTGATAACGCCGCTGTCTCGCTCGAACAAATGCAGCGATGATCAGCACAATGACTAAGGTGTAAAGGGTTTTCGAGTAAGCATTCCACCAAATTGGCGCGGCAATATAAATACTAAATTCATGAACGGGCGACTGCATATTAAAGCGATTTACGGTATAGGTTTCTACTTGATAGGTGCCGGGTTCAAGCTGGAGTAAGTTTATTTGCCGTGCTCCATTTGCAAGTTTTAACCATTTGTCGCTTAATCCTTTAATACGGTAATAAAAGTTCAGCTTCTCAGAACCAAAATCTAAGCTTGAATATTGTAGCGATATAATATTTTGGTCATAGCGTAGCCGCAATGAACCCGCCAGCTCCGGTGCGACCGTGAGGATCCCATCTAGACTTGGCTTTAATGGCTCGCCTAGTAATTCGATTGTTGAGACCAAAATAGGTCGCGCGGTATTTGAAATTGATACATTCTGAGGAAAAAATTGATTAAAGCCTTTGGCTCCACCCATAAAAATTCGGCCATCAGGGGCTTTCCACGCGGCATTGTAGTTAAACTCATGGGCTTGCACTCCGTCAATGGGTAGAAAGTTGTCAATAGCAAAATCCATCACATTAACGCGGGACAGCCCACCACTGGTTCCAAGCCACATGTATTCGTAGTCATCGTAAACCAGCCCCCATACGGCTTGGTTTCCTAGTCCTTCTTGCTCACCAATAGTACGGACAATTTTCATTTGTTTATCAACTAAACTAATACCCGCTTCACTTGCAACCCAGATACGTTGCCATGGATCTTCATCGATCATAAAGACCAAATTCGACTTTAAGCCATCCTGTGTGGTGAGGTTATGAAGCTGACCTTTATTAAATTTGAATAAACCCTCACCGATAGAACCAAACCATAGGTCTTGCCCGACCACTTTAAACGACGACACATGTGAAGGCGCATCTGAACGATTTTCAAAAAACTGCACTAAGGTTTTCGATTCTTCGTCGTACCTCATGAGACCTAGCGTCCTTGAACTCACTAAGATCTGAGATTGGTACTCAATGACATCATTAAAACTGAGTTCTGGGCCATTATCAGAGTCAGGCATCAAATGGCTATATTCCCCTTGAGTTAAGGCGTATCTAACAACGCCATCTCCCCTTGTTGTTACCCACAAGGTGTCATCATAAATCTTTACTTGGGTGATAAAGCTTCCTTTGATTGCAGACAAACTCGGGAAAATTCGATGCGCTTCGATAAAGCTCGATTTTTGATAAATATATAAACCGGATGACGTACCTATCCAAAAACGCTCACTACTGTCTAATGCGAAATTCCTAACATCAGGATGCCCCAAGGGAGCGTGCGGAAAGTTTTGTTCACCAACATGACCAAACGACTCGCTCAGCTGACTAAAAAAGTGCAGGCCTTGTGATTCCGTACCAATCCACAAATCACCATTTCTGTCTCGTTGAACGCTCAGAACATTGTTGTCTTGTAGTCCGTCATATTGCTCTGCGCGACGATACCAATGACGTTTGATATTACCTTGTAGGTCTAAAATAAACACACCTGTATTGGAAGCGACGAGTATTTCATTCGCCCTGACTTTAATTTGATGAATACTAAGATTTACTTTCGCGCTGACCGACTTTTGCCATTGCACTTTATTGAACTGAGTGTCGAAACTAATGATTTTATCATCCGCGTCAACCACGAATATCCGTCCGTGGGAAAGCGACAGTGTTTTAAACTCACCTTCCAACAGAACATTGGCTCCGACTTTGTCTTTTGGCTGACGGACTAGGCCATCCGCATTGAGGTAAACAAACGCATCCCTTGTTTCTTGGACTTCACGAACAAATTTACCGGTTAAATAAAGCTTTTCAGGCGTCAAGGTCTGGTAGTTAACCCGGTAAGCGTCGCCTTCTTCTGTTGATACAGTGACTGATTCACCATAACAGGCCACTTTTTTCACTCTATCGGAGCTCACCGCCTCATTCTGCGCCGCTAAGATAGAGCGAAAGGTCCCCGCTTCAGTATCGTAAATGCTAAGCCCAGTACTTGTTCCAACCCAGATATATTTGCCACTGTGGCATAGTGAGGTAATAAAGCCACCGGAGAGATGATGTTTGGAGTTCTGCTTTACTTCAAATTGAACAAAATCATGACCATCAAAACGATTTAGACCGGACTGTGTGCCAACCCAAATGTACCCGAGTTGATCTTGCGTAATGGCAGTGATAGTGACCTGACTGAGGCCAGAATTATAGTCATAGCGTCGCATAACCTGCGCCGTATCGCTAAATTCGGGAAAGCTGGCGGCACAAGGAGAACTCGGTAATAACAACAGCAGCAACACACAAAACCATTTCAGTGTGCTGTATGGTACAACGAACAGAGACATGCGCTTGAGTAGAGTCATATAGTCGAGATGTTAGCCCGCGTTATATTAACTATAGCAAAAGCGAAAAAGAGCATGTGTTTTTTGATGGGTTTAGCGCATACATGCGCTACAGAGCTAAGCTACAAATAGCTAAAAACGGTGTATTAGGCCTTAGAGGATTTATAACTCAAAATGACTGTGGATCCCTGTCCCGTGCAGTAGCTCATACTTCTCTAGCAAACCGTTCTCAAGCGTTACTAAGCTAATCGCAGAGTCTGACACCAAATAACCATGTTTTTTTAGCGACGAAGGATGCTTACTTACAGATAGCTGCCAACGTTTCGTAAAGAGATTCAGAGGACTATATTTGGCATACAAAATCGTGTCCATCTTATCCAAAATATTGATAAGCGGCTTTGGAAATTCATTTTTTATCCCTGATGCGGTTAGCTGCCAAATACGGTTATCATGACGACCAAAACGTGCCTGAACCGAAAAGCAAAACGAATAATGTACATCGCCGGAGAGTATAATTGTTTCTTTAGGTGTATCTGGACGCTTAAAAATTTCTATGAGCTTCTTCGCAGCCCCTTCATGCGCCATCCAATTTTCCACATCCACCATCAGTGGCTCACCACACGCATTAAATACAGCTTGTATGGTTTCGATTGCCTTTACCCCAAATACTGGCGCAGGACTGACCATCAATACAGCACTGTGGTCGATAAGCGTGTCTTGCAGCTCCATCAGCATTTCCCAGTCGAGTAAACCACTTGGTTCATTGAAATCCTGTTCATTACGCCAGCGGTGTGTGCGAGTATCTAGCACCACCACTTTAGGAAAAGTATCTAAACAATAATGCCAGTGTGTGAATCGACGAACTTGTTTGTCAAACGCCGAAAAGTGCCATTCGTTGTCAATCAGGCTTGAATTAAAACCTGATGTCAGTGCCCCGCTATACTCAAACGCATCATTACCAATGCCTTGAAACAACCAATAGCTAATGATGCCATTACTGATTATACGGCGACTCACTTTATGGTTTGCAATTGCCTGTTCCCATTTAGCCGTCAAGTTCCAATCATCGGTCACATCATGGTCATCAAACATCATCAGAACGGGCACGTTCGCACACAACCGCTCAGCGCTAGGCAACGTTTCGACAAAGCCTTTTAAGGCGTCAAGTTCGGACTCAAATATTCGCCTAACTTTGTCGTTGCCACCGTCATAATGAAGCGCATCAAAGTTAACCAACTGCCAAGCAAGATGAGAGAAGTTTAACAGGTAACAGGCGACAAACTCTTCAAAGAAAATTAGGTGATTAAAAGCCTTAACACTAGAAAAGTGCGGTTCATCCTTTCGAAACCAGTAACCCGGTGAAAACTTTGAGCGCTCCTGCCATGGCGTCTTCGGCAGATATAAGTGGCGATGGTAAAGCTGGGCTTGTTGATCAGCAGGTAAGTGCATTGGCAATTTGGTTTCTTTAAACAAACCTAGCCTTGCTATAAGTTGATGAATAGCCAACAACATGGCGCCGGCAACATCATCTGCATAAATCTGATCGCCAGAAAAAATACACAAGTCAGCACCTAATTCACCAAGCTCGCGCTGCTGCTCCTGCCACTGATCCGCAGTATGTAGACTGTCTTTTGCGTGGTGATGCGGGTTACGGCATGAGCCATGTAATATTTGCTTGAGCACAGCAGGTATCGCAAAGCTGAGCTCTTCTCCGTAACGCAGATAATCTGGCTTATACGCGGCACCGTTAATAAGCACTTGATACTCGAGCAGCTGCGCTGTTGGCAGAGCCTTCTCGCTGCTTATCATCAAAAAATGCAAAAAGCAGGCTGCACCGAGCTGAAATGTCTCAACCTCACACCGACTTTGATGGGTCAATAGCGAAGCCGAGATGTCCACGGCTTCACAAGTAACAACCTGAATACAAATTTTATTCTGCTCAGCTCGGCGAACCAGCGGGCCCATCAACACCTGAGGTAGCTGATTAAGTTGTGCTACCATCTTGGCGTTTCACCAAATTAAATAAAGAGTAAAAGTTATTCGTGGTTTGCTCCGCAAGCGCTTTGTAGCTCACTCCTTTTAAGTCAGCAATATAATACGCAACGTCTTGTACGTAAGCAGGCTGGTTAGTTTTACCACGATGCGGGACAGGTGCAAGATAAGGTGAATCGGTTTCAATCAGCAATCGGTCCATAGGGATTTGCTTAACGACTTCTTGAAGCGCCGTCGCATTTTTAAACGTCACAATACCTGAGATTGAAATGTAAAAACCAAGGTCTAGTGCCTGTTTTGCCATCGGCCAATCTTCGGTGAAACAGTGCAACACGCCACCGCAATTTTGCGCATTGTGGGCACGCATGATGTCTATCGTGTCCGCTTTTGCATCGCGAGTATGAATGATCAGTGGTTTTTGTAGCTGATTAGCCACATCTATGTGTCCAGCAAAGCTTTCTTGCTGTACCTGATGCGTATCTTTTGAATAATAATAATCTAATCCAGTTTCACCAATAGCAACGACTTTATCATTACTCGCCAGTTGTACTAGCCTTTCAACATCCAATTTATCTTTTTGATCCAGTGGATGTACCCCACAAGATGCAGAAACATCATCAAAATGGGCTATTTTTTCTAACATGGATGGAAATTGGTCTAGCGTCACGCTAACGCATAAAAAGTGTTCTACTTGTTTTTGTCTCGCGTTGCTGAGTACTTCTTCAAGGCTTAGGCCTAACTTTTCAAAATCGAGTCTATCTAAATGACAGTGAGAGTCTACAATCATACTGGCTCTACATGGTGTAAGTTGGTTTATCTGAATGCAAAGTCGCACCCAAAAGCTTATTTATTTTATCGTTCAGAGCTGGCGCGTCAACAAACGCAACGCCAACCCCAGATGGATTAGAATTTTGCGCGCCTTGCGGTGTTAACCAAGCAACAACCACGTCAACTTCGTCCGCTTCTAGGGCGTCAGGCAAGGTGACTCTGAGCTTTAATTCTTGCCCCATATCAAAATGGGCATTGGACTTGATAAATATGCCACCGGATTTCAGAAATGGCATATAACAACGATATAGCTCATCTAAATCTTCAAAATCCGCAAGTAACTCTTGCATGCACCACCTCTTTATAGCTGTTTTTGTAAGGCAAAAAGTAAATTAGAAATGCTCAGGTTTTGATTTAACCCTAACACATTTTTCTGTTCGTACATAAACCGATGTACTAAGCTCACTAAGTCTTGATACTGGGTAAAACTCAAACCATTCCCTTGTGTCATCGCCCCTTTTAAACGGTTGAGCAAAAAACGGGCGAATACATCACTCATTGCGCTGTGCTTTAACAAAATTTTTTCAACCGTTTGCGCACTCTCTACTGTTAATTGATTCGCCGCGTGATAAAGCGCAGTCACATCGTCAAGCGCACCTTCTTGTTGCCACGTTTCGATAATAAATGGCTGTAGAGAAAATTCATCAAACCAAGGGAAATCACAAGCGATATTTTTAGCTGCCAGCCACTGCGCGGCCTCCGCTTGATTGGGCGAGTGAATCGCCACTTTATTACAACGGCTCAAAATGGTGGCAGGTAACTTACTATCATCATCGCTGGTAACGACCAAATAACGATTAGCATTTGGCTCTTCAAGTGTTTTTAACAGCGCATTTGCAGCTGAATGGGTCATCAAATGCGCGTGTTCAATCAACGCGACTTTATTGCCACCTTGCTGCGCTGAATGGTTCAAGAAATGCGTAATCTCTCGAATTTCATCCACCCCGATTGATTTTCCCTCAGGCACTACACTCAGTCTATCAGGGTGATTACCAGCAAAGTTCAAGTTACA
Organism: Pseudoalteromonas sp. CO348; assembly: GCF_004208845.1. Lineage (NCBI taxonomy): Bacteria > Pseudomonadati > Pseudomonadota > Gammaproteobacteria > Alteromonadales > Pseudoalteromonadaceae > Pseudoalteromonas > Pseudoalteromonas sp. CO348. Next base: position 137,475 of record NZ_SGPI01000017.1, read on the forward strand.
TGGCTTACATTGCCCACAGGCAGTGAGATTTTGTGGATGTAAACATAACAGTGCATCTGCCAAGTGCGCCGCAAGCAGAGACTTTCCCACGCCTTTTTTACCCGATAACAACTGAGCATGATGCAAACGACCATTTTGCTGTGCCCGAGCAAGATAACTCAAAGCGTTGCTGTGCCAACTTGGAAGCAAATTATTCATTGCCATCCACTGTAAGGTGTGTGGCTATCAAGCTATCAAGCAATTCAATACTTTGCTCAAGTACTTGTGCTTTACTTTGACTGGCATCAATCACAGTAAATCGTTCAGGGTCATTTTTCGCTTGAACGAGATAACCCTCACGTGCGCGCTGCAAAAATTGTTGCTTTTCATCCTCGAGTCTATCTAGCCCCTCACCTCGCGATTTGACTCGCTGTAAGCCCTCTTCAGGGTCCAAGTCCAAAATCAAATTCATGTCTGGACGAAAACCGCCAAGCGCAAGCTGATTAATGGTTGTGATGGTGGCAAGATCTAGTCCTCTTGCATAATGTTGAAAACTAAATGTTGCAGCGTCAAATCGATCAGAAATAACGACTTTGCCTTGCTCAAGTGCTGGAATAATTTTTTCACGAACGTGCTGAGCACGCGCAGCCCCAAACAACATAAGCTCCGTCATGTCTGTCATTTCGGGGGTTGAGGGATCTAGAATGATTTCTCTGATCTTCTCTGAGATCTCTGTTCCACCAGGTTCACGAGTCATCACAACTTCAATACCGCGTTGTTTTAAATACGCTTCCAATCCGGCAATAACCGTTGTTTTTCCAGCGCCATTGCTGCCATCGCAGACCAGCATAAACCCTTTTTTCATAGCAAGGACGTACTCATCATTCTTATTTGGCTGTTATTTTATCGTGTTTTAGTGAATTATTCACGACTGAAATAGAATTGAATTGCCTGGTAAATTGAATTTGTCATTCTGAAAATAATTTAAAACAGAAAAATTTGGTCTACAATAACAAGCACATCCGATTAGTTTTATGTAAGAACCGCCCCATGCCGAGCAACATTAACATGCCTTTTAGGCCCGTAAAGGAAACGTATTGATATGCTGGGTAAAATGCTTTGCTTGGTGTTCATGTTACTTCTTCTGGTTTATAGCCCAGTACATGCACGTGCAAGTGAGCCGCCAGAGATAGATGTCGCGGTAGGACTTGAAAACTTTGATTTTCAGCCATTATTTGAAGAATTTAGTGCAAAAACAGGGATTAAAGTTAACATTCTTGCTTTTAACAACAATCAGTTGAAAAGCGAGTTATTGTTGTATGCAGATGCCCTGCAGTTACCGGATGCCGTGATTATTCCTAGCGATTATATGGGGTTGTCGGAACTGCAATTTTCTCAGGTGCCTGAGTCTTGGTTAAGCAAAAAGCTCACACAAAAAGTCATTGAGAACAGTAAGGTCAATGGTGAGCTCAAGGGCGTACCAATTATGTATGGCAACCATCTTGTACTCTATTACAACCGTGCACTTGTGCCACACCCTATTACCGACTTACAAACCTACGCACAGCATGCTGTTACAGACAAACCTACGCTCGGCTGGAATTTTTATGAAATGTATTGGTTTGTGACCTTTGCGAACGCCCTTCAGCCTAATCTCATCCAGGCAGGCGTACCACAGCTTGACACCAAAGCGATGCGCCTTGCAATTTCCAATTATCAATCACTTCTCAACAGCGGCATCATAGACGCTGACTGTGTTTACCAATGCTTAATGAATCGCTTTAAGACTGGCAAGCTCGATTACTTTGTGAATGGAATTTGGGCATATCGTCAACTTAAAGACAAGCTTAAAGACGACCTAGCTATCGCGCCTTTACCGAGGTGGGGTAATCATCAGCTGATGTCTCTAGCATCGTCTCATGTACTGGCTTTTCCTGCCAATGGCATAGAATCTAAAAAAGGTCCACATCTAAAGCTGCTTGTTGACTTTATGCAAAGCCAGAAGGTACAAGATAAACTGTGGGATGAGCTCAATGCGTTGCCTGCAAACGGCGACAGCTTAGCTGGACTTACAAAACGCGGCGACGAAGCACTGTCTCAGCTGATTGCATCTTTGCATGAAACCTATCCACAACCCAATGAACCTATTATGGCCTATATTTGGGAAGCCATGTTAAAAGGACTAACACGCTATTTAGGTGGTGTGTATAGTGTCGAAGAAACGACGCAATATATGCAATTTATCGTCACAAAGTCGGGACAGAATGAAAGCAAATCGCAGCATCGTTGATGAAATAAAAAGAAAAATTACGGCATTATTCTCTCTCTTCCTCGTTGTACTGGTTGCGATGGTTGGTTTTTCTCTGATGCAACAAAAGGCAACCTTAGAGCAAGAAGACGTTAAACGCACTGGCGCAAGTCTTATCAGCGATTTTAAAGCGCAAGTCAATGAGCTTATCTATCAAGTTGCACCATTAAGTGAAGACCATATTTTATCTACCTTACCGAGCGATCTACTGTTTACTCAATACGCGGTTAAGGCGCTAACTAACTTAGTCGACAATACCGACATGGTGAAGTCTGCGTTTATCAACGATGGCTCCGTGTTTACCGTAGAGGGATATCCTTTTGATACCTTACGTTGGAACAACTCCGTATTTAGCGAGCATGCTAACAAGGTCCTCTCGCAACAGCGACGCACTTTAAGAATCGACAAACTGGTTGTTCCAATTGAAAGCATTGAAAAAAAACCGTCTGATCAGGCCAAGTTGTTTCTCGCTATTCCCCTTAGACAGAAATTATCATCGTTAATGCGTCCTTATAAATATACGGGTGTGCTTTTCCTTGAAGTCGATCTTGAACCATTTTTAGGTTCCAATCAGGAAAAAGGCTCTATCTGGCTCACCAGTCAAGAGCTTGTGCTTGAGGGAACACAGTCCTCTGATGCCACTGAAGGTGTCTACCGTAGTCCTATTTATTCACTAAAAGACGATTTTGTAGCACTTGATTTACAGCTACAACGAGAAGCCGAAGTATACAGTAACGACATTTTACGCGCAGTGTTATACATAGTGCTTATCGGGTTGATGCTAGTGGTATTACTTACCTGGTATTTACGCCGATTAGCAAAACGCTTGACCAATCCGATGCAAGCACTTGAACGCCATTGTGAACGACTGAAACGAGGACATTACGTTTCTGCAAAAAGCGATTTTGAATTTAGAGAATTAAGAACACTCCAAGTGACTCTTAACCAACTTGCGAAGCAAATCAAAGAGCAGATCAGCTCTCTTGAAAGTGAAAAAGTAAAAGCACAAAGTTCAGAGCGGGCAAAAAGTCACTTTTTGGCGAACATGAGCCACGAATTAAGAACGCCACTTAACGGTATTTATGGCGTATTTCAGTTGATGAAGCATCATAGAAATGCAGCAGACTCCAAAGAACTCATTGCGCAAGGCATGACGTCCACAGAAACATTACTTAGTTTACTCAATGATTTACTTGATTTCTCTAAAATTGAAGCTGGTGAATTAAAGATGGAATCAGCGACGGTGGATGTCAAAAGTATTGTCACTGAAGTAAAACAAGAGTTTGTCCATACTGCCAGTGCTAAGCAAATCGACCTGATTATTCATACTGAGGAACTCGCTAACCCCTATCGACTTGGTGATTCACTGCGTTTGAAGCAGATACTAAGGAATTTAATATCCAATGCCGTTAAATTTACCAGTGACGGCTCTGTAACCGTTATACTCCAAGATGGCGGTAAACATCTCTCCATCCGTGTAATAGATACGGGCGCCGGTATTTCCGAAGTCGCGCTAAAGAAGCTATTTAATCGTTTTCAACAGGCAGACTCATCTACCACCAGAAAGTATGGAGGAACCGGTCTTGGACTTGCAATTGTAAAACAACTCGCCGAGTTAATGGACGGCCGTGTTACGGTGACAAGTAAAGAAGGTATTGGTAGTGAGTTCACAGTTGAACTCGTACTCGATATTTGCGACGCACCAGAACAATCTATCATGCAAGACTTGCAAGCTATACCCGCCTTGAAGGATAAAAACCTGCTACTTGCTGAAGACAATCCCCTTAATCAAAAAATATTTAGTGCCATGATTAAACCAACTGAAGCGAATCTTGTCATAGCTCAGGATGGTGAAGAAGCGATTGAGCTTTATCACGAATTGAAACCTGATATCTTTTTTGTCGATATTCAGATGCCAAAAAAAGATGGCCTAAAAGTATGTTCAGAAGTCAGAGAACAAGATAAAACAACCCCGCTGGTTGCCGTCACAGCCAACGTGATGTCGGGAGATTTAGAAAATTATCAGCAACTTGGATTTGATAATTGCGTCGCAAAACCGATAGATATGAAAAAACTTTATGAAGTGATAAATACGATTGTGAGTTAACGGTCAATTTCGCCCCATTTTAGTTGGCTAGATGTAATAAGCTAAATTGAAGAAAGTTCACTTAAGTTACAATTGAATAACATCGTAAAATTCTTATAATCCTTGTCTGAAATTAGAAAGCGCAGACATTCACCTCAGGTAAACTTCTTCTCGTGCAACATTCAATTAGCATTCAAGTCTTTATACCATCAGCATTTTTACCTGCACTATTGCATGGTTTCATCGAATTGTAATTTCATAGGAGTCAAAAGGAATGACAACCATCGTCTATAACGCAGAAACTGCAGAAATAGCCTGTGATAGTAGAACCACTACCGACAAGATAATCGTTACCGATAACGCTCAAAAGTGGTTTGATTATCACGGCTGGAGAGTGTTTTGCACCGGGCAAACATGCGATATATACAATTTGCAGCACAACTTTTCAAATAATCAGTTTGATACGATTGAGAGTCTGGAATTCATTAAATACCACCCCAAAAAAGGCGTATGGTATGGTTGTGTAAAAAGGGGCACCTGTAAATCTGAACCCTTAGCGCAATCTTATGCCATTGGCTCAGGCCAACAAGCGGCAATGTTTGGTTTACTCAATGGCTATAATACGGTGGAAATCGTTGAGCAAGTTAAACGTGTTGATTTTAGAACGGGCGGTGATATTCATTGCTTTAATGTCACCGACCCGTTAGAAAACACATAAGCCAGCGTCAAAATACGCTGGCTCTAACTCACTTAAGTGAGTTAACCTGAGCTTCGGATAATTAATGCCTTTCTAGCAGCCAGTTTTAACGCTAACTGCGTTGAATTCACTTCCAATAGCCAGCTATTGGTACGTAAATTCGCCTTGCCTACAGGAAGTAGGTACCTTAGCGAGAGCAGGACGCGGAAGCGGTGTTATCCTCAAAACTCTCTGGCTAGGTAAGAAGATAGTTTAAGGCGATAAAAAAACAGTTAGTTAGTTCATTCCTTATCCAAACCTCAGGTTAATTAAATAACTGAAAGCTCAACCGCAATATTGCCACGAGTAGCATTTGAATATGGACAAACTTCGTGAGCTTTTTCAACGAGTGACTGCGCCGTGTCTTTGTCTAAGTCGCCAACCGATACCGCTAATTTCACCGCTATCCCGAAGCCACCTTCAATTGGCCCAATAGACACTTCAGAGTTAATATGTGTATCTTCTGGCAACTTAACTTTTGCTTTGCCTGCCACCAATTTTAATGCGCCAATAAAGCACGCCGCATAACCTGCTGCAAACAATTGCTCTGGATTAGTCCCTTGCCCGTCATCACCACCTAAGCCTTTTGGTGTCGAAAGTGCAACATCAAGACGACCATCGTCAGACTTCGCCACACCTTCTCGACCACCTGTAGCAGTTGCTTTCGCCGTATATGCAATACTTTGTAGTTCTTTCATTTCGTTCTCCTAAGTTTGTGCTTGTAGAGTACTCACCTACACCCTAACGCAGCGAGGCTTTACTCTAGATGAAGTAAAATCAATTCGACACTTATTTTGCATGCAAAATAATAGAATCAATTTTTTAGAATTGCAAATACTTTGTGTGCAAATTAAAATATAGCTTAGCTACTTTGTAGGAATATGTGATGAACTACCCACAACTAAAACTAGACGCCCAAATCTGCCACCGCCTCTACATGGCTTCCAATGGTATTGCCCGTGCTTACCGAGCATCTTTACAAAAACTCGACCTAACCTACCCTCAATATGTGGTGATGATGGCACTTTGGGAGAAAGATGAAATCAGCATAGCTGAGTTACTAGAAAAAACCGCCATCGATGGCGGTGCTATGACGCAAATCTTAAAGAAAATGACTGACAAAGCCCTGATCTCTATCGTTAAAGACGAAAAAGATAAGCGCAAACGAGTGGTAAAACTACAAAGTAAGGGTCATGATCTGCGACACCAAGCTGCCACAATTCCCGAGCAGATCCGTTGTAAGTTTCCAAGTATCGACGAGCAAAAAGCGCAAGCACTTATTGAATTACTAGATTCGATCAACGGTGATTTGGCTTAAAGTAGAAATCATTAGAGGGTCATTGTAGCGCGCGTTCTAAATGTGCCAGAAATGCTGATATTTTTTTGGCCAGATGTTTACGGCCAGCATAGAACGCATAAAGCACAAGGTCTTCCGGTTGCTGCTCTAACTCGATTGGTATCAGCGCGCCTGACTCGATTTCTGCTTTACAGGAGTTCAGTGGCAAGATGGCAAACCCAACCCCAGATAGCGCGGCAGACTTGGCTATAAACCCACTGTTAACTCTGAAGTTCGATTTAACATTCACCGTCGTTAATCTTCCTTCCTTGGTGGTAAATATCCAAGGCGTACCGTTTACGGCGGTAAGGGTTGAAATACAAGGAAGAGACTGTAAATCTGCTAATCTATACGGCGAAGTATGCTTTTCTAGCAAGCTGGGAGCTGCCACCACAACGCTTGGTAATCGAGCCAGTTCTTTAACCACCCAATTGCTATCCTCAAGCTTGCCACGATGAAAGTAGAGCACGACATCAAAGCCATCTAAGAGGTTTTCTCTCGGACTTAGGCTAGTGTCACAACTTATTGAAATTAATGGATGCGCAGCGCAAAAGGTTACCACTGCTTGACCGAGAATGGGGATATCGGGCATCACTATACGCAAATGACCTATTGGCGTAGAGGCATGTTTATTGACTTCTTGCAACGCATCCGACAGCGAATCGATTAACGGCTTGGTACTGGTATAAAGCTGCTCACCCGCCTCTGTCACTGAGATCCGTCTTGTCGTTCGTTCCAACAATCTTGCATCAAGCTTTTCTTCAAGTAGTGCGATGTGACGACTTACGTTAGAAGTCGGGATATCCAGAAACTCTGCCGCTTGTTTGAAGCTTAAGCATTCATAAACACAGTGGAAACTGTTAAGCCACTGAGGGTCAATCTGATCAATCATTTTATTAGCCCAAAATATGGGTTTATCAATTCAATAATGGACACTTTATTACCTAATCAAGGCTAATACAATCAAGACTTCTTTGTTTACATCAATTAAGGATGTCTATGTTTTCAGCTTCAATGACCACCTTAGCAAGCCCAAAAGCTAAATTTGGGTTATGTTTTGTCATCCACTTTTTAATCGCATTAGATGCATTAATTATCGTGCCCTTTAGTGCAGAAATGGCGCTAAGTTCAGGTACCAGCCCATCAAATTCAGGACTACTCGTTTCGGCTTATGCAATTGCCGCTGCTTTCACTTGTTTATGGGTGCGTGGTACCGGCAACCTTTCAAAGGAGAAATACAAGGTCTTTATTTTTCTGTCAGCAACCACATTGTTAACCTTGCTTACTTCAGCGCTCGAGAGTTTTTATATCCTGCTTTTCGTACGTGCATTGACTGGCATCTGTGGCGGCGCATTGGTAGTACTCAATCTCAACTTGGTGATCCAGCTAAGCCATGAAAACGACAAGAAAAAAGACACCGCGATACTGCTGAGTGCTTTTCCACTCGCCTTGGCAATTGGGATCCCTGCTCTATTATTTATCACAGCAAATCAAGGCTGGCAGTTGGGGTTCATGATACTAGGAAGTGGCTTAGCCATTACAGCGCTATTATTTACATTTATATTCCTCTCAAACATAAAGCAAGCTTCGCAAAGCAGCGCTAGCAACCCAATGCCAAGCTACACATTTAACCCGACCAAAACCCTTAAATACGCGCTGTTCATCGCATTTTTTGTGGTGCTAAGTACATTTGCAATTTCAACTCAATTTCCGGTGATGCTAATTACCAACTTAAACATCTCAAGCCCAATACTAAGCGCATGCTATTTGTTAAGTGGTGTGTGTTCGTTTATTGCAGTTCAGCTATACGCTCGACGTAAGCTAAACAATCACACAACCTCATACTTAATTTACTTTCTTAGTGCATTGATGATATTGGCAGCCTTGTTTGGCTTTACGATAAGCTCAGTTGTTTTTGCAGCCGGACTTTTTACCCTGTTTGTGATTGCAAGCGCTACCCGCTCTATGATCTTAGTGACAGAACTTATAACCTCACTTCACGCAGAAGAGCGCAGTACCTTTATAAGTCTGCAAAATGCGATACAGCACTTTGCGATAGCCTCTGGCGGCACCATTGCAAGTTTGCTAGTCACGCCTCGCGAAAACCACACGCTTAATTTTAATGTCTTGATTGTTATCTCAACTCTATTGGTAGTTATAACGGTTGTTATGTGGAAAAACTTTCAAAGAAAGCGCTTTTAATCGCGATTTAGTGATTGATCAATAGATAATTGGGCAGCTTGATAAATCAATAAGTGATGTCGCTTCCCCAATTATCGCTTTGCTCTGCTTTAATAACACAATCCGCTATGGTTACGCCTTACTCTAAGCTCGCCTCTATGCGATAATGCCTATCTATCGTTAGTCATATGTATCCGCGTAGCGGCAAACAGCTTAGTTATCACGGTATACACACTGGTGTGAACTGATATACACATTAATATACACAGTTGTCATACCATCACGACAAGTATGATTAACCAAAACAAACAAAAACAGTAGAATAACTTTTTGATTTTATGACAAATACAAACCAATCAGATACACCAAATAATGCCCAGAACATCCCAACTATTTTCTGGCACGACTAATCGAACCACCAACTAACCACATGTTTTAGTTAAACTTTTAAAATAAAAATCAATACTATATACACAGTGATATACACACTTGACGTGCTCATTCAGTTATTGGCTGAAGATTCTCATGTAACGCATCAGCTTTGCTTTTAAAACCGATAAACTCAGCGGCGTTAATTGGGGGTGGCTTGGTGACCCCATGTTTGTGTGTTGCTATTTTTTCGTTAGTCTCTGCGACAACCTCGATTAGTTCTAAAAGAATTCTTATCGCATTAACTGAGTTGTCACCAACCCATACAGTCGCCCCCTCTACTTTTGCAAGATCAGTAGCTTTTGCATAAAGCGTCCTCAGGCTTTGCAACTGCATATCACCATGTGCTTTTATTTCAATTTGTTTTTTGCTGCCAATCAATACGCCTTCGAGCGCGGTTAGTAACGCCTTTTCACCCACAATTGTTTTCAGGGCCCCCATCACCTCATTTATTTGGTTGCCATCTATCTTTGTTGTGTCATGACTCTCTATGTTGCACGTGCGCTCATGGTAGGCCTCATTTCTTGACCTCGCCATAACGGTGCTTGTGTCACTACGTTGACTGATATCTCTATCCGTTTTCATATGCCAGCTTTCATCCCGGCCTTGGATACTGCTGGAAGTACTTTGTAAAAGAGATACGTCTGTGTGTTTATAGTTTGGCACTAAGCTTTGCCACGGTAAAATTGCAATGATCACAGGTAGACTGTTGAGCCCATCAATATATTGCAGTAGACAAAGCATTCCGGGCTTGGGGTGTGAGATGACACCTGCATTATTTGGCTGTCCAATAGCTAATGTTACTTGTTGAAATACCGGTGCATCAGTTGGCTCAAGAGTCTGTGGGTTTATGAGCTGTATATCTGCAGCTTTGTATGGGCGAAACGGAGTGCTAGCTTTTGGTGTATCTGCAGGCAAATCATATATAGCAACAAACTTTGCCAGCTGTGGTAAATGTTTTCGCTCACCTAGCTCAGGAAAATACCTTAGTATGAGCCGTTTAATAGCTTGTTTGACCATCTTAATTGCATCCTGTCATTGTTTAGTGTTACTTCCGTGATGTATCGGCCATTGATTTTTATGCCAGGTCTTAACTTTGGTATTGCTAACACCTCGCCGCTTAAGCTGTTTATCGTTTTAATTGCGTGCTCAGGGAACTCACTAACCTCAGAGGTGGCCCACTTTGAATGCTCCCAACTGCCAACGTAGATTTTCCCATCTGGTCGCTGCTGTACTATGTAGTGAGGTATTTGCCAAACAGCACCAATTTGGCGTAGCGCTTCAATGCCTGATCCTGCATGGTAGAATGCTGGTACGACGGCTTTCGAATACTGTACATCTGGTATGACAAATTCTAGCTGTCCTTGTGATAGCTCTGCCAATACCTTTTCAATCGTTGCATGCCTAATTGCCATAGGTATTTTAAAGCTTAGTGCGCCAATTAGCTCTCTACATGTTAAGTGCCACAAGCCGTTTGAATACAACTTTGATTCAATCACACCCAAAAAGTAAGGCTCTAACGCGTCTAATTGATATCCTATATGCAGCTCAACTAGTCCGGTTGGCTCGAAGTCACAAACGACTTGAAAGCTCGCCCTGCCTGTAGAACCGATATCCAGTTGCACTAGCTTTTTTTCGATTGTTGTTACTGGCACTCCGCCAATTGTTAGTTGCTCATTTAATTTCAAGGCCCTTCAACCTCACTAAATTGAGCCAATATTTTTTCATGGCCTGTCGTTGACTGCGCCGCAGTGTGTCGCTGCCCTTTGGAGTCTAGTTGCTGTTGTTGGCGCTCTGATACCGATCTCACTTCGAGCAGGTTAAAAGACACGAGCCAAGCCCTCACGTCTTCATCTTCAGTTGCTTTTACATCGCCATCAAATTTGGCGCGGCGAATTTTATATGCTGCTGAAATGGGGCTGTTGATGGTATAGGTTCTACGCCCGCCATCCTCATCGAGTGCCTTTGCCTTACTGATCAACGCTTCTAACTCCTGTTCTTCAGCGAATGGGATCTTTGTTTTTACAGTAAGCACTGAGGCCTTAATACCTTGGTCAAGTGACAAGGCAAACGATCCGAATCCCGATGCATCATCACCTTTAATTTTTACTGCCGCGCTTACCTTAGTCTCATAACCTGGTACTCGCCATCCATCTATACTGATCATATTGCGTCTTTCACTATGCTTAGGCTTTCAAAATTACCGACGAGTAACACAAAAACCCAGTGTTCGTCATTATTGCCATATCGAGTTATAGCTTGTGCAAGAGAGCCTCTGCTTGAAGCTTTAATCAGCTCAGCATTAAGTCTCGTTACAATGTGTGCTTCGCTAGGATTCAGCCTATAATTTCGCTCAGCTTTTAGTTTTTCAGTTTCTGTCATCGCATTGTCAATGGATGTAATGAGGGTTGTCCCCTCATCATTTATGAGCCTTTTTGAGTCATTGAGCCATTGTAAACTCAAAGGTTTTAATGATGTTGTAGTTAACGTTTGCCACTCTAAACTTTGCCCGTTTGTGATTGTAAACTTATCTTGCTCCACAGTAGTTAAGCTCTCTGCATAAGCTGCCGTGTGAATAAAATCAGCAATTGGACATGATTGATTAAAGTTCTCTAGCTTACTTTTTAGAGCTTTTGCGGTTTGTCCAGAACTATAGAGCAGTAAACCATCCCAACTGTTAGGGCTATCAATTCTGGTTTCATCTTGTACAGCTTCCGCAAGTTCAGCGGCCCCTGCTGCACTGGTCATAGTTCGTGATGTTTGATAGCTGTAATGGCTTAGCTTATGGAGTGTTTTTATTTGCCTATTTAACGCTGCCCTGTCCATAGGTGTGATCCTTAAAAGCATTGGGGTATTTTACTTTTTGATACCCGAGCACAAAAAAATACATAATGTGAGCTTTGAATTTACTCACACCACCAAGCTCAAGATATTCTCGAAAATACTTATGTGCTTGTGGGTTGCGCTTTCTAAGCTCATCATCATGAATGATTGCAGCTAGTAGCCCATCTCCAAATGGATTGTGAAACCACCATAGCCACCTCGGAATACTGAACCCATCCGTTACGAACCCAGCAGCGACCTCTCCATATTTGTGTTTAATTGGCTCAAGCACGCGCGCTTTTCCACACCCTATAAATTCCAGCTTAGGCTGTGGCAACTGGGACATAAACGTCAAACTCCATCGTTTCAAAATCCAATCTAAACGGCGCGTTTTCGATACGTGCCAAACCCTCGTTAAGCCTCTTAGCAGTAATGAGATAATTACCGCTGGTATCAAACTGTAATGGCAACGTCACCACACCATCTTTGATAGTCGCAATAAACCGTAGGTCTTCAATTGGTTGGCTCGCATTTACTACGCGCTCAACCATCACCATGAGCCCGCCGTTTGGTAAACCCAAAGCTTGGGCTGTTATTGTGATAGGTTCACCCAAAGGCACCCACCAAATATCCCCGATTTTGCGAGACGCAGAACTTTCTAGCTCAATTGATTCCAGCGTAATTGTTGGCCTATTGTCTCGTGGGACTGGATGATACAGAACTCGAGATAGTACGTTATTGTTATCACCAATTGTTAGCTTGTAACACGGCGCCTCAGGCGAATCCAACGGTTCATTATTTAATGTTTCGTATGCTACTATTGTCATTCTGTTCTCCATATCTCATATTGGAACGATGCCGTATCTCCAGAGCCGCTACGCTTTTTTCCCTTTAATCTAATTTGACTATCAAAATGTAGTGGTAAAATTCTGTCTAGATTTGATTCTGTCATCGGATGATTTGAGCCGCGAGCAGCCTCAAATGTTGCCAGCACATTTTCGCCATCTACGGTTAACTCTGTGATTGCCACATAGTCTAGGGAGTTTAGGTATGTCAATACCCCCTGAGTATCGTTGTGCTCAAACAATATGACCTCATCAGTTCCCACTTGCATGGTGGTACACGCTAGTGATGGGTTCGATGCGTAAAATGTGCCTGTTAGTAATTCCACAGGTCGAGGTGTGACACCATCTGTTACTGACATCATCATTGAACCTCCCAATGCTCGCCGTTGAATGCGACTAAAATTTCTCGATTTGCTTTGTACATAAATTCACTGCCAGTTTGCACGGCTTGACCGTGACGCTTGCTTAACTTGATATCGACATCAGCCGTTTTAATAACAGGCCAAATGCCATGACATTTATTGAGGGCTATTGTTGTCCCATCGGACAGTTCTGCTGTTGGCGGTAGGATGAATGGCCCCTCAGTTGTGAGATATCGCTTTTCGTGTGCCGATAAGTCGTGGGTTGCAGATGTTTGGCGATGTTCTTGCATCAGCACCGGTTTGATGTTGCTAGTGCTGTAGACGTAATCCATGGCAATAGCAACTTCTTTCGTACCATCTGGCTTTGGTTCATCTGTGATAGATTCAACTTTATTAGTCAGTCGCCCGTCGCTTTTTACGTCTTTACAATACACATCGACTCCCTGCCAGTAACTCTGCCTTGGGAACCAAAAACACATTTTGCTATCGACATTTAATACAACGAGGCCATGCAATCTTTCACCCGTCGCAATCCCCCTGCAGTTCAGCATCGTACTGCTATAGATATATCCCTGCGCTATTACGCTGATTGGCGAACCACCGTACCCATTCCCTTTAATCTCCAACATCCACGCAGCACCGCTAGCCACCGCATAATTGATGCTGGTTTTTATCAACGTGCCATCTTTAAAATCTCGCTTTGAGTGCAGTGGCATATAATCAAACGCATTGATATTTTGCACCTTGTCTAAGTCGAGCAGCGCTTTACTCGGCGGGTTTTTTGTAGTGAGTACTAAATCCCATTCAGACCATTGGCCCTCTCCAACTCGATAACGAATATATGATTTTGGTTCGCCATGATAAAGATGGGCTTTTTGTACAATTCGCTGTTCGCTGCTGTTCTGGGTTTTTACTACAATCACTTCAATAATATATGGCGATTCTGATGGCAGGTTTTGCACATTATTCAACGCTAAAACGCATTCAGTGCGCTCAGTTAAATCATTTGCATCAACGCCGCCGATGTATCTACCAATATCTGAAATGGCTCCTATTTCAGGCGGTGTAGGTTTGTTTTGTGTACTGTATATGTTTGCAAAGAAGTCAAATGGCCGAGCCGACCCAGTTCCTTGGAGTGCAATTTGACAGTAAAAACTATATACATAGTTCGATGCATGGAAACATGTGAAATGCGGTTTACCGTTGATAATTTTAACACTGGGGCGGTTTGAGAACAGGTCATATGTATAAATATGCGTAGCTTTCCACTCACCATTCGACTTATGGAATCGCGCGACCAAATTTGAGTCTGAGCCTGTGCCTTGCGTAGTGCCGAATACCAGAATATCAGATGCATCCGATGGCAAATCAGGAAATTCGCAGGGACTATTCAAGTTCATGGTTATATCAAACGAGCGAGTTATAAAGTAACCCGACTGAAGGCTCATCCTGTTGCCCACCCCATGAATAGCCATCTCTTGTCGAACTTGGTTATCACCGGCTGCTGCCGCTTTTGGGCTAACAATTAGGTCAGTGCGCCCACCAGTCACAACATCTGCATCATCGCAAAACCGCTTGTCAGTTAATAAACTCGCACCGTTGAACGCTATTTCATCGTCAATTTCAATCGTGCTCTCAAAATTGATTGTATCAGCCACCTCTTGATTTAGCGCTAGATTAGATCTGGTGTCATAGTAATCCAAACCAAATGGCACGAACGAACCTGTACCGTTGTACGTGACTACATCCTGTTCTGGCGCTGAATGATAAAACTCAACACCGCCATACCTAGTCCCATTAAGTTTAAACGTGCACAGGCGGGGTGTGAACCTACACCCGTTTGTCTGTAAGCTTCCTCTCATTTTCTCGGTCATATACCGTCGACTGACCGCGACTTGTGCAATTATATTCGGCACAATGCCGTTAACCCGAGTAAAACACAACTCACCAAAATTCCAACTTTCATAATTGCTCGATGTGTTGACTAACTTACACAGTGCAATCACGCTTTTGCGGTATGATGACAATTGAACTTGGTCTGACAAATCAACGGCTATATTTCTACCGTGGGTGCGACGGTTTAACTTTTCTGTTAGCGCTGACAAATCTTGTGCTGTCGCGAACACTCCATCGCTGACCTGCCAAGGTAGAGTAGCCAGTGTTACATTCAGATCCCCAGCTAATTGCTGGCTTCTCCAAATTATTGACTTAACACTATAGTCACCGGTATTAGCTCCATCTGTACGCGTTTTGGTTTGCTCGTTTGTATGTACAATCGCAATCAGCACTTCAGTGCCATTAGCTTTTTTTGCGATTGCACCAAACCAGTTAAAAGTGAAGTTGCCAACGTCGTGGCCAAGCACGCTTGATATCACGACTGCATCACCATCTAAGCTGCTGACTCGATCAATGGGTTGGTTATATACAATGTTTGCCGGCACACTATCGCTTAAAATCGGCGAATCTGCATTTAATCCTGGTACGTGAGCAAAAACCATCTTTGTTATATTGAGGGTTTCTGTTCCTGCAAAGACATCATTTTTATACGCGATACCTGCGCTTGTAATTTTTAATTGGCTCACCCAACTACCTCCTTGTTGTACAACACCAAGCCACATACTTCTGCTGTTGTGATTGCTGTCATTGCATTTAACACGTACCGCCTGCATGTCTTGCCATAACTCGCTATCAGCTCTAGTATCATTCGCTCTCTCCCTGCGAAGTTCTTTTCTAGCATTGAGACTTGTACTTGGTCCCAGTCAAACCCACTTACCCTTTCGTTGACTTCTGCTAATATTCCAAGACGCCTGAAAATCCTTTCAAGCCCAGCTGCGCTGCCCGCATCAATAGCATTTACATGAGCTAACTGAACTCGTTTTGCGTACATGCTCAGTGGTTCACCCGATAGCCGGCTAACGCCTCTTTCCCATGCAAGTAGATCTAATATTTTTTCGCTGGCGTCTGTGCTGTGTTGAATTGTATTCCACCATAGCAGTTGTGAATTGAGCTCGTTCCAATAGTCCTCAGTGGCCTTTGCTAACTTTTTAGCATCATCGCCATATATCCAACTTGGTAGGTTAGCCATGCTGCACCACCAGTTCATTTAACTTTGGTAACCAAAACCCTGTGCTTAAGCTGGTTTGATTAAACGATACTCGTGTTAACTCAGGGAATGCGTTGTGTAATTCTGCCGCCAATAAACTAAAACTAAATGCGGTATTTGGCATGACTCTAGTTGAAGAGTAAGCGGCGTTCTCCCGAAAGACAGAGCGGATAAAAACACTGATGTCACTGCTAATATCTCGGCTTGCCTCATAGGTGACTGTCATATCAAATGACTGAGTTGGCATTGCAAACACTTTCATGTCATCGGCCAAGCCATGATTACCAGCAGCAATATGGTTATTAATACTGTCTATAATCGCTTGGCTGATTGTTCCTACTGTTAAATAAACATACGCGTTTGCAGTGCCTGGACCTCGTGGCGCGCCTTTTTCAAGTGCGATATTGTCCATGGGGATCCCACCTGCTGTTGCGATAATATTCTTGTATACGTCATCCACATGGTATTTACCTAAGTGTGCGAATGCCGCTTTTATTCGCAATCGATAGTTCTCATCACTCTCTATGTACTGCCCAGCTGTGATCAACCAGTCGTCGTCATTTATGATATTTACACCATCATATTCGCCAACGACACGAACATAATAGCCAGCACTTAAATTGTATTCATGACCATGAGATTCAGCGACAGCAGTCAGTGAGGCTGTTGATTGGCCTATTGCTAAGGCACAATCGCTCTCTGTAACGAGGCGATATACTTTTCCATTAAGCGGTATGCTTTCTACAATAGTCCCTGCTGGGATCTCTATTTCTTGTGATGCGTCTAAACGGCTTATTTTTAGCTGCCCTCTAGCAGTCACAGCCTTGAGTCTCTTAATATCACGGGCATTACCTTGAATGTCTAACCACTCTTTTTGAGCCAACATAACAAAGCTGTTTGGCATTACATGAGTAGTCATCTGTTTGACCAGTTGAGCGGCAGGCTCTGCAACTAACGCTTTTTGTAATCTAAAAAATGGGCTGTATGGACTTTGGTTGTTTACTACAAACCCCGCATTTTTTAGGTGCTCATCAAACTGCGCTGAAAAATCTTCCACGGAGACTGACATACCAGCAGCTCGCATCTCCTTTTCAAAAAGCGCTTTATAATCCATTAGGCTCAATCCTTCCGTAATCCCGAGTATCTGCCTCTACATTGATAAGGCCTGTAGTCAATTGTGTGATTTTTATTGTGCCAGGAACTAAACGATCATCTTGTTCAACAATTAGCTCAATTTCAGTGAGTACTTTTGCAATGTGGTCTTTGTTCCTAAGGCCAATTAGCAAAGGGAGTTTTTTACTTTCAATAATTCGGTGCTTAATATCCTGTGCAACCACATCACGATCATTGATTTGTGACGGGTTGAATAGGCTATCTAGATGAATATCTCCATCAACAATATTGAGGTCTATACGTATCATCCAGCTAACTCCATTAGCTCATCAAAATCTCTCTTCACGTTGTCTGACTTTATGGTGAGAGAGTCAATCATCACGCGCTTCGAGTTATCAGTCGATACTGCTTGGTTGTTTGTTGTGTTCTTGCTTAAGCTTTGTAAAAACTCAGACCTATGCGTTTTCACCTTGTAGCTGTTATTTTGTTGCTGAAGCTCGCTTTTTTGTCTCTCTATTTCTAATGCGCTATTGATTGCTGAGTTGGTAATATTTTGATCTGAATTGTAGATAGGCAATTGAGTAACGCCGCTCATGCTTACATGAGCAGCTTTGTTATTGTTACCTCCAGGAAGTTGTTCAATATTATTTCTTAGCTTATCCGCTTGCGGCATTAGTGTTTTTACTACTAAGGCTCCATCACTACCGAACGCTTGTGTTAACTCACTGTATTCTTTGGCCGAGTCAATCTCACCATATTTCTCTTGTAACCTCTCTAAAATGGTAACGATAGGAAATGCGGTGCCTTTGTCACCGTTTAGTTGAATACCTAACTTTTGTTGAGCGTATGGCAAACTTTCTATAAACGATCTGTAACTACTACCCGCATTAGCGCCTGACATTGTGTTTTGTAGCTGCCCAAGTACAGCGGTTGATTCAGCTTTGCTGATCTGATGGCTGTTCGCTGTTTGACCAAATTCCCGCTGTGCTATCATCATTTGTTCGGGGTTTGCTTTAAAGAACTGCTGTTGTAATGGCTGACTTGTGTGTTCTACTTTTAATTTTGCTTCGGTATCATCAATCAGACCTAGCTTTTCTAGTATCCAACCCACGCTATCTGCTAAGCCATCAAATGACGATTTGACACGGTCAAAGACACTCATCAACACTTGCCCCCATGCTGTGTCTTTAAATGCAGCAACTAAATCATCCCAGTAATAGATAAGCGCACCGATTGCTGCAATAAGTGCCACGACTCCAGCTACTATCCATGTGATTGGATTAGCCCAAAGCGCCGCACTAAATAGCAGTGCAGCGAACTTTCCTGCCACCATTACCGCATTTAATGCTCCCATCGCAACTGTAGCTGCCCCCAGACTTGCAACTAAGGTAATCAACCCTGCGATACGTAAAGCGACCAGTGCAGCTTGCCATAGCTTAGTAATTAGTAAATGTGCTTTTGTTAACGCAATACTAGATAACATGGTCATACGATACAGCCCCATCACCGCATTAAATGCACCCATAACAACGACATAAGCAGTAAAGGCCACAACACCTGCAGCAATGATCCCGGTTAGGGTTGGAAACGTTTGCGTTAACCAAACAACGCCTCTCAATATGGCAGATAGTCCATCGACGATAGGTTCAATAATAGGTAAGACTGCTTGTCCGAGGCTAGTCATTGCAGCATTCATTGAACCGCCAAAACGGTCCCACGAACTGCTCATTGAATTAGCCATTTCAACGGCAACTCCCATGTCTTTTATTTGAGCGAGTTGATTAATATTGGATTCTAGTTGCTCTGTTTGAGGGATAAGAAGCTGTAACATTGCAACGGCTTCATCACTACCAAATGCATTCTTTAATGCATCTGTCTTAGCTACGGTATCTATCTCCCCAAACCGTCCTTTTAGACGATCAATCACTTGTACCATTGGTAACAACTTGCCTTGAGAATCTGTCAACTGAATGCCAAGTTTTTGCTGTGCGGCCCCCACTCCTGTTAAAAATGCTTTATATTTTGTACCAGCTTCAGACCCTGACATTGTTGCTTGCAGCTGGCCTAGCACTGCCATTGACTCATTCATTTCAATACCGTGCGAGTTTGCGCTTGCGCCTAGACTTGAGAACGCCCCCGCCATCTCACTACCAGTGGTTTTGAACATACGCACACTTGCAGCAGTTTGGCCTGTGAGCATTTGTATCCACTCAGACTTACCAACCTCTTTTGCAGTATCTTGATAAATACCATACATAGTGCCGAAATAATCTGTTGTAGTAGCGGCATCTGACTTTGTGCCTTTGGCGAGAATAGCTGATGAGTTGGTAAACTGTGACAACTCTTTACCATTAAGCCCTGCTATTGCAGATTGGATATCATAAGAGCTGCGGATCACTTCCGCTGAATTGCCGCCATAGTTACTTACAAAATTCATGGCTGTATTATTGAGTTGAGTTAACGCCTCATTACTTACTTTGAGTGAACTGACTTCACCGAGCGCGTCCTTTGCATCTATCGCAGGATTGAGAGAACCAACAAGCATCATCGCGCCGCCAGCGGCACTCATTAACCCACCCGTCATCTGCTCTTTCGCAGCTGCGGTTTGCTCACTCATCTGATTAATCTTAGCCATGATCTTATTCACAGGCCCAGTGACTTTGTCTACCACACCTATTGAATACATTAGTTTGTCTAATTTACTGAGTGAGCTCATCTAATCATCGCCATTTAACGCCATACATATACCGTTATTTACGGCAGTGGCTAACAACTCATTTTGCTGGATCTCTAAAAAGAGCGCTTGGGCTAAGCTCTCATCAGTTACTGGCATAGCCCCAAAGTATCGAGCGTGGTATGCCAGTAACTGATCAATTCGGTTTGTCTTTATTTGCTTGGCGCGCTCTTCGATTTTTTTACGGTAAAGTTAAACTCCGGTTGAAAATCCTCCACAATCGTACTCGCCATATGCAATGCCGCCGCTGGTTGCTGTAGCAGATCTTTCAATGCTTTTGCTTGTGATTCATCTACTGTAGACATCAAAAAATTCGTTGCCGGCTGAATTTTATTGATTGGAGTTAATGCATTGACGTACTTGTTGTATGCAGGAGTATCAACATTAAACTTGAACTCTGTAGTGTCTGTCTCGATGATGATTGTTTTAGCTAGTGACATTGTCATTACTCTCTTTTAAATCTGCTTGGTCTAGCAGTGTATAACTAAAGTATGGGCCCCATTTTTGAGCTGATAATTCGCAAAGCTCAATAAACTCGTCAAAGTCATTCGGATTTGCAATTACTTGACAGCCCGCAGACCACTTACCCACTTGGGTCGAGGTCGTTGTTGCACTCGCTCGATGACAATTAATGCCAAAGTAGCCTTGCTGTAGTTCTGCATGAGGCGTGGTATTGGTGTCCAACTCGTCGTCCTGGTTATTATCCCGTAAGACAACTACTGGTTTATGTTGTACAAGTGCGCGGTACTTGCCTTGGTGGTAGCCAAGTGTCCAGAGGCTTAGGTGTTGCCCAGCGATAAGCACGGCTGTACCGTCTACATTCATTGGATGTTTGCGCCAGTAAAGTCCCGCATCAGTTGTTGCTTTATACTGCTTTAGTTGCCATTCGCCACCTTGTTGGTACAGCACGCAGATCGCATCATTAAATGTATTTGCTCGTGTATTACTGTGGCGAACACCGATGATATTGAGGTTTAATTCTCCCTCAAATACACGATGGCCACATGCACGCACGGTGTTTATCACCATATCTGGGTTTAAGTTTCGAATGGCTTTTGTCATCACAGATCCCTTACTTCATCGTCAGTTAGATAAGGCACACCGTTGATTTTCACAAAATCAGGGCTTGTGATTGGGCATTTAATTGTCGTGGTGTCTTCTTCACCACCATCGGCCTTGATGTTTAAAATCTCTTCTAGTTGCGGTAAACACCCGAACGCCTCAACGTTCTTTTTACCCGCCGCTACTTCAGCGTTAAACGCAACGTCGAAAGGTTCAATCGCTTTCCAGCTCCCAGCTTTTTCCGCTTGAGCTTGCAATATCAACCAGTTCTCATGGTCAAGTTTTAATGTGACTTCACCTTCAACATCACCATCAATAAAGCCTTTTGGTATACCGCGAACCTTTTTAACCTTTCTGCCATCCGTGATTTTTACCGTGGCTTCCATAACATGGACCATTGAATTACCAATGAAGATATCAAAGTCCTTACCACCTAATACTTTTTGCATGTGCGCTCCTTACACTTCTCGGTCTAACATAATCCCAACGATAATGGTGCTCGGGGAGTCAATCGGTTTTACCTTCAGCACAACTTGTAAGGTTCGCTCGTCCATAAACGTTAGATTGATACTGTCGTCTTTCGGCGTGTCGATTAAACCAGGGAACTTATCTGCACCAATGTTTACTGACTTACTCATATCACGAAGTGGCTTACCCAGTGTGCGTTTGCCAAACTCAATACCGCTAGTACTGTTGTTTAAGCGGCGATTTTTGATATGTTTAATAGCAATGATGCGCACGGCGCGTGCGGCTTTATCAACAATGCGGCCTGTTTCGATTTGCTGAAAATCACCACCTTCAGCATCTAGCATGTTAACGTCACCAAAGTAAACACCATCATAATCAGCATAAAACTGTGTACAGCTAAATCGTAGCGTATCAAGTGCGGCGGTTGTTGCATTGGTTAACGGGTTGCCTGCTGCATCTTTTGGCAATGGCATGAGCGACATAGCGCCTGTAAGTACTCGCATTGGGCTGTCAGCAATCGTAACTGCTCGCTTACATAGTCGACCAGTTACGGCGCCCAGCTCATCACCGAATAGCAGAGGAACAACGGCCACTCTATCGCCAACGATACCATCTGTTAACGGCTGTAACGCCGTAACTAAATCCGACCAATTTTGACCATCAGATAAACCTGGTGCAGCAATAAGAAATCGAACGCGCCTAGCCAAACTCGATAAGATCTCTAGTGCCTTAGCTTGATAGCTCTCGATATCAGCTTTGCCTGTGACTGGGGTACAGATCACAATGATTTCAGGGCTCACATCTTGGTTCATTGCTTTATCAATGAGCGCCATAACATCATCGCCGGCACCGTGAGGAATTGCATACCCACTCACTAGCTCATCACCGTTACGCTGCCAGGCAGCAATTTGCGTTTTTAATGGTGAATCATCAGCTCCGAATAGATCATCGAAATCACTTTGAGCATTGATGGGTAGAATGCTGCCAATGTTTGCAGGCGCTTGTCCGATAAATAGAGTCGTGCGTTCCACTTCTTTCGTAGCGCCACTACCAGTTTGAATGGCGGCAACGGATACTTTTCCTTGTGCCATGGTCGTTCCTTATTTGCGCTACGCTACTTGCATAGCTTTGTTTAATATAAAATTCAGTTGCTCTTTTTCTTCGGCCTGTGTTTGACCTAAAAAGGAGCGGGCCGGCAAGTCAATTTGCCATTCGCTCTTACCTGAGCTGCCCTTTAACTCTCGGAGCAAAAAACCTGCTTGGCTTTTACTTAAATGCTCTGTGATCCACACAATGCTTGCGCGTTTTGTACCTTTGCCTTTCCCGCGCGGTATTTTGTAACCCGCTGCAATTAATGCTCTTGCTTGGTTGCGGGTTGCCAAACCGTCCTTGCGCTGCTCACCTTTGTTTTTTGGCACTTGCGCAGTAATGCTTATTCCCTCTTGCTGCGCTCTAGCTATTTTGCCAGTACGTGTATCTTTAAAATAAACGCTGGCGTTATTTGGTCCGTACCGCACTTTCATTCGACGCTTTAGCTTAGTGAGCATTTTTTTCTTGCGCCCGTTAGCTCGGCCTTTCCACGCTTTACCCGTTAAATCTTTTTGTTGGGTTATTCGCCCTTTACTACTGCGGTTCGCGGCTCTTATCGCACCCCGCAACAAGTTACGTCTTTTATTTGGCTTGAGCTGTAAAAACGCTAACTGCTCTTTGCTTTGGCCGTAGTCAAATTTGACGTTAAGCACGGCTTACTTCACCATGCAGCGTGAATGCTTCAGCTATCCATAGGCTTTGCTCACCAAAGTCATAACGCTTACCATTTAATTCAAGCGGGCCATTGCCGGTTTGAATAAGCTCAATATCCTCACAAAGCTGCTCTATCGTTAGTTCAACTTCGTTGCTGTTGTCGTCATTAACGTCAGCGCTAAATTCAATGCCTGTGCTGTCATACTTACCGCCATTGTTTTGCAACCAAAATGATGCAAACGCACATATCAATGCAGCCGGTGCAGCACAAGGGTTTATGCTAATAACCCCTGAGTAATAAAACCTTGCGGCCAATAAGCCGTTGCCATTGACTGTTTTACTACTTGGCTCAATTCGCCCGCCTTCAATCCAACAATCAAATTGTGTTTCTAGCGCTAGTTTGTGGCCTTGGTATACCGCACTCACTAAGTGCTGCTTAAGCTTGGCTATTTTGCTTTGGCTCATAGTAGTTCCACCGATAAGTTGGGGCTGAGCGCCTGCAATAGTCTCAGTGCATTGACGCTTTCACTTTGCCAATATTCGTAATTATCAATGGCGGCTTGTGATTGCGCTGTTGCATTATCGCGGTGCGTGCTGCCCAGTTTACTCACTAGCAAGTTGGCTTTGGCCTTGCTGTAAACAGCATTTTTGTAGAACAGCGCTTGCTGTGGGTGCAGTGCTTCAGCATTTGTTAGTACTATTTGCATCAGCTCCTGATTGACTTCGGCTTGAGCAAGTTTTAGCTTTTCAACCAGTAATTCGCTTTTATTGGCGTATTCACCGGCAACGGCATAATGCTCAATAAAATAAGCAGTACTTAAATCAGGGTAATAACCATCGCCTGGGACAACCTGATCATCAATTTGCAAATCTGCTTTTGGCATTCCACTTAAGTTCATCAATTACCCTTGCTATTTGTGTGGGCGCCACTTAGACGTAAGCAGCCAATCAAATACTGTTAACTGGTTACGCTAAGTTGCCCACTGGCGTTGGAGCTATTTCACGTTTTTTTCTAGCTTTTCGACGAGTGTTTTTACACCCGCTTTCTCATTAATCTGTTGTGCAATCTTGCCAAACCGAATGGCATTACCATTGTTATGCAACGTGGCCTCTATTTTGGTAGCAATGGCATAGAGCTTACCGCCCGCGATTTCGCTTCCAGTCCAGTCTTGATTGCGAGTGGCATGAATAACTCGCTGGAGTGTAAACGCCATGTTTGCCAAATCTTCCACTGTGCAGCTGTTTTGTAAGTACCAGTTGGCATCGTCGTACAGCTGATCGATTAAAAAGGTCGGCCAGTGCTTGGTGTTAAATTGTTTAGGTAGCGGCTGCTTTTGCTCGATCAGCAATGGCAATAGTTCAATCGCCTGAGACCATCGCTTTAAATCAACTAGCCAAATAAACACCCAAGCTAAAACAAGGTTTGGATGATTGTCACCACTTAATCGGTATTGGTTTAAGTAACCTATGTAATCGTTCTTCTCGATCGCTTTGGCTTTATAGTCAGCTTTGTCGCTAATATCGCCGAATGTTTTTAGCTGAGCCAAGTCTGAGTCAATGGCCGCTTTAAAAAACGCGTACTC
This sequence comes from Pseudoalteromonas sp. CO348, assembly GCF_004208845.1. Taxonomy (NCBI): domain Bacteria; kingdom Pseudomonadati; phylum Pseudomonadota; class Gammaproteobacteria; order Alteromonadales; family Pseudoalteromonadaceae; genus Pseudoalteromonas; species Pseudoalteromonas sp. CO348. Next base: position 162,366 of record NZ_SGPI01000017.1, read on the forward strand.
GGTATGCTCACTTTTGCGGTTTTGCGCTTTGCTTGTTGCTGGCGCACTACTTTTAATGCTTGTTGGCACTTCGCCTTTTGTTTTGGCTAACGCTCGTTTGACTAAGCTCATATAAAAACACTCTCTAAAAAACGCCGCTTGTAAACTGCCAAGCGGCGAAGCTCTACCTCAAAGGAAATTAAGACCAGTTACCGTCGGCATCTTTATGGATTTTTACGGAGTCAGACTCGATGAAAACGATTTTTTCTAGGTCTTCAACGTAATAACAGGCGTTACGCGACTCGTAATCTTCCACTCGCTTTTTCTTGGCATTGTTTTCAATGCTCATTCGTGTTGAGCCCGACTGAACATAGTGACTTAAATTGTCAAAGCTCGTGACCAAAATGCCGCGCGGTGGAAAGAACGACACTTGAAAACTAGGCAAGCCGCCGTAAGTGTTGATCACCTGTGACATTTCAACTTTTTCTTTTTCGCTTGGAGTGTGGGCGTTTTTGGCGTAATGCTTGCCCTTGTCTTGCGAAATAAGTTCATCACCAATAATGGCAACCAAACCTACACGCTTATGCAACGGGATCCCTTGAATTAAGTCGTGCACGGCGCAATCGAGGTTTTCGTAATCACCGCCTTCGCCAATGCGCACCTCTCCGGCAACTTCACCCTCTGTGATTACGCGCTCTTCCGCGTCGCGGCGAACCAATTGCAACCAACCAATGTTGACGTCTTGCATCATGGGGTGTTCGGTCAGATTTGTTACTGTTGCGACATGCGTGCCATACCAGCCGATTTTGATAATATCGAGTGCTTTTTGCTGACGGACATGGTTACGATAACGATTATGGAAATCAGGGAACTTAGACCAGGCATCCATTTTTGCCCAGGTTAAATGCACGTCGATTTCTTCTTCATAACAACGGTATTCGCGTTTGGTTAAACCCGACACGTCTTTAGTTTTACGCTCGTTGTTACCGTCTTCGTCTACACCTGCACGGCCAGTAACACCTGAGCCCGCAGACATAAACACCGATTGACCCACTAAGTCATCAACTAACGCATGATTAATGCGAGTTAAAAACTCAGCCGATTCATACACCGCATCATAAAGCTTTTGCTCAATTGTCGGTTCTACCGCAAAGTTATCAGACACACTTGCAACACCGTAATTGCTTGCAAGCGCCACACAAATGGCATTAAAGATTTGAGTTGTTTTAGGTCGCATTGCTGTTTCCTTACAATAAGTTGCTATATTTACCGTCGTCGCCGGTATGCTCGTCGTCGGCTTCGGTAGTGCCAGCGGCTTCCGTACTTGAGAGTTCAGTAAACTTGTTTTGAAGCGCATTAAACTTCTCTTCTTGCTCATCGAGCTTTTTGTTTAGCTGGGTGAGCTGCTCCGTCAGCTCTAGGTTTGTGGCATCACTGCCTTGGCCTTCATCCTGTTGGCCCTGAGCTTCCTGCTCATTATTTTTACCAAACTCTTTGATACTCGACGTAAGCTGAGTAAATGCAGGGGTAAGCGCCTCGGCAACTGCGTTACCAATTTCGGCTTTATCTTCTTTCGTTAATGGCATGGGGTCATCTTCCTTGCTGAATAGATTTCTAAAAAATGGTTTTTTAGCTGGCTTTTGGCTATGTAGGCCAAGGTCTGCGCGTAAAAAAGAAACGTCCGTGTTATCTGCGCCCTTATTAAATTTGGCTCTTGATGTGTAGGTGCTTGCTGGGTAATCAGTGACGGCTAAACCTGTAAGGTAGGTTTTTCCGGTGCCCATAAAATTGCGGTCAATTTCAATAGAAAAGTAGACGTGCTGATCGGCTTGGTTTAGTTGCACAAAGCTAGCATTTGGCGCTAGAACTGCTTTTAAAACTTGTACGCCATCTTCGTTAGTGTCGGTGCTCACCTCAATCACATCGCCTAGCATACCGCCCGTGAGCTGAACCGATGATAGTGTTTCGGCTTTCCAGCCAGACCAATCTGCATAATGGTCAATATTAATGCGGGCGCCATACTTTTTAGGATTGTACGTCTCAACAATATCGTTAATGTCTTGCTCTTCGATTTCTCGCCCGTCTACTGTTAAACCAGCAGCTGCAATAGCAAGCGGTATTGTGCGTAATTGACCTGGCATTGATTAACCTGTTTAATGCGTTGCGTTATTAAGTTAGGCCAAGTTTGCACACAATAAATGATTATTCCTAATGGTTTAACTTTTTGAAATTCCTATATTTAGCTTTTAGGAATAGCTAGGATTTTAATTGGACGATTTAGCTACTTTTAGCCCTTAAACTGTACGAATTAAAGGATGAATTATGGTGCAGGATGCAACCAAAGTACGGGCCAGAGGTACGCAAACAAGCGCAAGACTTATATGTGGTACAAGGCTACACGTTTGACGAAATAGCAGATTTGCCAAACATGCCGAGTGCGCGCAGTATTCGCCGCTGGGCTGATGATGGTAAATGGGCAGATATGTGCCCGAGTTACAATGCTGAAATGGCATTTAGTCGCCGTATTAATATCCTAACCGACAAACCTGAAAAGACCGAAGCTGATTATAAAGAGTTAGAGTTTTGTACTCGCCAGCTCTGTGCACTAAACAAAAGTAAACTTGCGCCGGCACCTAAACAACGAGCAGCCAACGACGGGCAACCAGAAGGTAATAGCTCCGCAGCCGGTAGTAAAAAGAAGAAGAAAAAGAAAAACGACTGCTCAGCCATCACGGTTGAAATGCTCGACGAACTAAAAGAAAAGTTACTCTATCCGCACCAACTCCATTGGTTTGAGAACCAAGACCACCGAAGCCGCTTTATTTTAAAACCGCGCCAAATTGGGGCCACATTCTATTTTGCATTCGAAGCGTTTTATGATGCCGTTGTAAATGGCCGCAATAAAATTTTCATCTCAGCAAGTCGTGACCAAGCCGAAGTATTCAAAGCCAATATTATCGCACTTGTTCGTGAGCACTTTAATATTGAGCTCACTGGCTCACCTATGGTGCTAACGCTCAAAGGTGGCAAAACAGTTAAGCTTATTTTCAAATCAACCAATGCAAGAACAGCACAATCGGAAAGTGGCGACCTATATATAGATGAAGTGTTTTGGATACCAAAATACAAAACCCTTCGTAGCCTTGCCCAAGCAATGGCAACTCACAAGCATTTGAGGATCACTTACTTTAGTACGCCTTCAGTTACCAGCCACGAAGCATACGATCATTGGAATGGTAAATGGTTTCGTAAAACTAAAGCCTGTAACGACCCTGAGTTCGCAATTGATTGTAGTCATAAAGCGCTAAAAGATGGTCGATTATGTGAAGATGGCATTTGGCGCCAGATGCTTAACGTGCATGATGTAGTTAACTCAGGCTTTGACCGCATTGATATTGAGGTACTTGAAAACGAATACTCACAAGACGAGTTCGACAACTTGTTTATGTGTAAGTTTATCGACGATGCACACTCGGCGTTTAACTTAAAACAACTGATGGCCTGCGTGGGCGACTCAACAAAATGGGATGATTTTGACGATGAGTACGAACGCCCATTTGGCTTAAAGCCTGTGGTAATTGGTTTTGACCCTGCACGCTTTGGAGATAAAGCGTGCGTAGCGGTATTGAGCCTACCCATGAAACCAGGCGAAAAATTTAGGTTACTAGAAGCGCTTGATTTGAGCGGTAACGATTTTGAGGCAATGGCCCGCGAAATAGAAGAGCTCACTCACAAATACAATGTACAGCACATCGGGGTTGACACAACGGGCATGGGTTATGGCGTGTGGGAACTAATAACCGCATTCTTTCCAAATGCTGAGCCAATACACTACAACCCGATCATTAAAAACCAAATGGTAATTAAAGCGCTAAACGTGATTAAAAATCGCCGCTTTGAGTTTGATAAAGATGCGGTAAACATTGCTAGCTCATTTATCAACATTCGTCGCAAGGTAGTTGGCGACCAAATCACCTATGCCACAAACCGCACTGAAACAACGGGCCACGCCGATATTGCATGGGCAATTATGCACGCCATGAAATTTGAACCATTAGACGGTAACACGATGGGCCGTCAAACATCTGTAGGGATAGCAGCTTAATGGATAAGCCAAGGATAAACGTAAAAAGTGGCGAGACGCCAAACTATACAGCAATGAGCGATGTATTTAGTTTTGGAGATCCCGAACCATGTTTAGATAACCGGTTGACCGATTACACCGGAGTATTTGCAGACAGTAACGGCATTTACGCACCACCCGTTAGTTTACATGGACTGGTAAAGCTGTTGCGAGTTAATGCACAGCATGGGCCTATTTTAGGCTTTAAGCGCAACATGATTTTAAAGTGGTTTAAACCCAATTCAGTGCTTAGCAACGAAGCATTTAAAAAATTCGCTTATGATTATTTATGGTCTGGTAACGCGTACCTGCAGATCATCAAAAACCCATTCGGTCAAATAATCCGGTTGCGCCATCTGCCTGCACTAACTATGCGATACACAACTGAGCGCGGGGTATATGCGCAGCTCAGTAATAACTACTTAGAACCCATTCGCTTTAAAGCAGGTGAAATATTACATGTGAAGGAATACGACCCGGCTCAAGGAATTTACGGTATACCTGAGTATTACGGCGGTATTCAAAGCGCCCTACTCAATGAGGACGCAACACTATTTAGGCGCCGTTATTACAAGAACGGCGCACACATGGGTTTTATATTTAGTATGGCCGATCCTAATTTAAGTACTGATGATGAAGCCAAGCTCAAAGATGCAATTAAAGACAGTAAGGGCGTGGGTAACTTTAGAAGTTTGTTCTTCAACTTTAGGAGTAATAAAGCCGACGCTGAGAAGTCTATTAAGATCACACCTGTTGGTGATATCTCGACCAAGGATGAATTTGAACGCATTAAGAAAATTACTCTCAATGACATGCTGAGCATGCATCGTGCGCAAGAAGCATTGAGCGGCCAAAGCTCTGGCGATAGCCCGGGCTTTGGTGATTTGGATAAAATCACTCGAGCGTATTACAACAATGAAGTAGTGCCTCTTCAACAAACGATGGCAGGCATTAATCGCTACTTGCCGTCCCATTTGCACATTGCTTTTGACATTCCGGAATACTCCGATTTATACCCTAACAAGGACAAGGCCGCATGATAGATATGGAATATCTAAAACACATTTTTCAGTTTGTGGTGATCAGCATGGTCGCTGCCGCAATACAACTTTATTTGAGCCCGCATGCTTTCACCTTTGCACGCTACTTTTTTAATGCGCTAATGGCATTGCTTGCAGCTTATTTGGTATCGAGCTTTTGCGATTTCTGGCAAGTGGCCGAAAGCGCTCGACCAGGCTTTATTGGCGTAGGCGCTTACTTGGCTCCCCACCTATTCAATGGATTAAATAATTTAGGTCAGCGATTTAGCAAGGATCCGCTGAAAGTCATAAACCAACTAAGGAGAAAGTAATGGGTTTGCTATCAAAAATCTTTAGCGTTGGAGCAGCAGAACCCGTAAGTGCGATCGGCGATATTCTAGATGAATTATTTACGTCTGATGAGGAAGAGCTCAAGCTTGAAACTGTAAAACTCCGACTTTTACAAAAGCCACAATTAGCACAAACAAAAATCAATGCAGTTCAGGCAGCACACCGCAGCATATTTGTTGCGGGTGCTAGGCCATTTTTGATGTGGGTATGTGGGCTAGGATTTGTATTTGCGTTTGTCATTAACCCTATTCTTCAGTGGCTTTGGCCTGAAATAGGCTCGCCAGCTCTTCCGCTTGAGGTAATGATGGAACTTACCCTTGGTATGCTTGGCCTCGCAGGGCTGCGAACAGTAGAGAAGATAAAAGGCGTGTCTAAATAGTACTAAGTGTTCAATTGTTTTAATGGTAATTATAATTAGTTCAAACATGTTAGGAGTCCACAAAATTGTCGGACTCCCAATACTAAACATAGAAATAATACTTACACCAAAAAAGTTACTATTTACTTATTTTAATAATAAAGTTGTAGCGTGTTCTTAAGCTAATTATTGTCGTATCATATTCGTGAGTTTAGGATGGCTCTTTCTCTAATCTCAGATCGCTTGTTAACTTGAAAGTTGTGCCCTCTTGGTTTCCCGTAGTTTCTTTCGCTTTATTCTTGTATTCTTGAACAGCGCACCTTATATGGTGAGCAAATTGACTCAACCTCTCATCAAGTACTTTGTCGTTTTGAAAAGCTCGAAACAATTCTTTGTCTTCCTCGGTTGGATCAAAACAAACTTCATCAATAATTAAGTTGAAGTTTACATAAAAACCTTCGTTATTATACCTGTAATGATGCTTCGTCACTGAGGTTTGCGTTGGCCCAGCACGTTTATATAAACCTTCACTTTCCAAAATAGACTCAATAAAATTTAATACCGACATTGCTTATTCCTTTTATGTTCAATGGTTATATCATATTCACTCTTTAATCGAGCTGACTAGGTAAATCTAACTCCTTTATCCTTTCAATAACAGCTGCTTTTTCTTCTAGCTTATTTAAGGCCGCAGAAAGATTAGGCAATTCTGCACCATTAATCATTGCTGCGGCTTTCTTATCCATCCCTTTTACCAAATAGTCAAAAAGCGCACTAATGACATTTTCACTTTGAATTCGAGTGAGAGACAAAAGCAATTCAAAACGCTCTTGGCTCTGCATGCCTTTAAAAAGATATCTCATAGAATAGTTATGAGTTAAGTCATAATAATTTTATTTTATTTGATTTTTTGAGTTTTTCTAGTGATTTTTCATTGATTGTGTCAACTTATGTCACAAGATGTCACAACTTTGACAAGCCGCTATAGATCCCCCGATCCCTTTAGATCCTACAACTTGATGATTAATATTTAGAATTCTTAAAATATGCCAAAGTCAAACCGTGTCAGAATGTCACAAACTTTTTGTTCAAAAGCGGCGGGCTTGGCGAGGAGGAGTGAATTTTTCACCCTTTTGCTTTCTCGCTTTCATTTTTGAGTGATATTTGCAGAGGTAGTGAATACTGTATAGAATCACAGTGTATTAATTGTTTTGATGTGGGGTTTTGATGGCTAGAGTAACTTGTCCTAACTGTGAGGCTAAAGCTATCGTCACGTCTCGTGATAAACAAAGCGCACATGTTGTTACACTGTATTGTTCTTGCAGTAATACTCGTGAGTGTGGTGCCACATTTCGAGTGACACAATCATTTGATCATTTCATTAATCCCCCCTGCAAAAGTACAGCTCAAATTGCAGCGGGGCTAATTAAGAATCTTCCGAGAGATCAACAAATGGAGTTACTTGGTATGTAAAAATTAGTCGGAAACACAACAGCCTTTAATAAAAGAAAAAGTATATTAAAAGTATACGTTCTAGACAAAATAGGATAGAAGCTCTTTCTTTAATTCATTAATACCCGTAGAACCATATCTAACATTAGCAAATTTAATAACATTTTCTAACAGTTCTTTATCATTAGAAAATACGTATCTTTTCGATTGTAAGTAATAAAGCATTGACAACTTAAAAGTCCAATCTGAAAAATCCTCTATATTAATACGTTTTTTTCTATCAACATTAACAAATATTAACTTACTTGACATCGCGAATAAAAAGTCATTTTCTAGGTTAACGCAACTTTCATTTGTAAAAAAAGGAAAATCAGAGCTGACGACATTTAAGTCTGCAATATAAACAAGACTAAGTTCATGAGTTTTTGCTCTATTCTTGAAAAGCCCATGTAAAGGGTAGATGAGACTATTATGAATTTTCGCGATGCTATCTTTTGATGTATTCGAATCAACGCTTTCAACTAAGCAGTCTAATTCTTCAGTATTTTTAAATCCAAATGAACTGCTAAACTCCTTATCACTAGAAAATCCACTAACAACTTTTTTAATTGAACTTGATATAAAACTTTTATTAGATTTGGTAAGAAAGTATTCATCATGCACTGTAGAACGCCAATACAAGACGGAAAGGAAATAATTAAATATTCTTCCATAGAATGGAATTTTCAATATATCATCTAGAGATATAACTTCCGGACATTTTATAAACTTACGCCTATCCCATAACCAATACGTTCTCTTCTTCTCTATCAACTTTAATTTTACAAAATCTTTTTTAGCTCTAAAAACCTCTGACATAATACCTTCAAGCTCAGAATAGCTTTTTTCAATAAAGTAATCATTCACACCATCCAGACTAACTGTATACCTATGCTTTTCACAACATATATTTTTTACTGATTTCTTTATTACTTTCCTTTCATGCTCTTTATCATAAGAATAGACTCTATAGCTACTCCTTTTTAATTCAGAAAATCCTTTTAAGTAAAACTGAGGTAAATAATGGTGATTTATAGGTTCATTGGACAATGTAAGTACTCTCCATAGATATCTATCCTGTGTTTCTATCTAAATGATATGTAAGTTACTTTAATAAAACTACTGCGTAAAACATTGATAAACTTAGTAGTAGCTCTTTCAAACTAAACGTTTAAGGTTATTTATCAAATATTGCTTTTCTCATACCCTGAACAATTTATTGTATACAGAAACCAACTTCTACGCCATACTAAACCCAATATCCCACCAATCATTCGTATTGATATCAGTGGCTAGTCCGCTAACTATTAGCCTGGCTAGCTCCATATCTCCAACTAACTGCAACTTCTTCTTGTATTTGCAGTTCGACGGCAAGCGCCGCTGTTCGGCTTCCGCCAAGCTGAATGCCAAATCAACAATTTCTCTTGCCTCACGCCAATGATCCTTTTCTGGTGTAGCTGCAATTGCTCGGTCCATATCGCTAAAGTCTAGTTGTTTAAACGAACGCAACTTATCACCCTCTTTATAGAACACCCGCCCATGAGCCATCACGGTTCCGTCTTCTTCTAACGCTTTGAGCTGATCATCTTCTAAGACATCCCAATACGCTAGGCTGTTTACAACTTCGTTCCTGCGTTCTTCAGCTTGTTTTTGGGCAAGCGTTTGCGCTACGTGAACCACATAGTCATGTTTGATCGCTTTTTTCTGGTCTTTTTCATTCATAACGAGCAATTGACCTCCCCGAATTACGTAAACTCGGCCATTGTGATGCACCTTTTTACCGTCCGCTAGATCCTTTTTAAACTCTGCGATCTCTTTTTCTGTATATCCGATCATATCTAGCAATAATCCGTCTCTATGCCCCGTAGGGCAAGGCGTACAATTATTCCCACTAGTCCAAGGTAGGTCGGCTGCGCCGACGTTGTTGGCATCGTGCATACTCGCATCATAGGTGTTGTCGTTAGCTGCGGCAGTACCAATTGGTTGTTTGTCCCAGGTGTGTACCCGAGTTATTAGCGTGCATCTACTTTGTTCATCAACAACACCTTTAAGCCGCTTTGTACACTCAGAATACGCATTGCCAAACTCAGTATGTTGATAAGCAGGTTTAAACCTCGCCTCACGGCCAATGCCAAAACCACCCATTAAGGTCACAAATGTCTTAAAATCACCTCCATCAGCAGCTTTACGCACTTGCTCTAGCTCGTCATTGCCTTTAACTTCTTCACGTACTCTGCGCAGCTCACGCCAGATGGTAATTGAGGGGGATTTTTGAAATTGAAATTGGCGAATGCCCCACGTACTCGCCCATGCTTTTACCGGGTTAACAGCCTTAACGAGCTTTTCACCGGTTTCCGCGTCGTATTCGTTGGCTAACGCAAACCCGTCTATATTCTTACTTACATATTTTGCGATATAAGCCGCCGCACCACCTGTTTTGTTGCCATCTTTATCAACCTTTGGTGGCTCCATTCTAATGGCCGTATAGCGAGGGCCGCTTGGGGTGTAATCCTTTTTGGGTTCTCGGGTATACACTTTGCGCTTTTTATTCAGGCCCCATATTCTGCGAGCGCGAACATACCTGGCACGCAGTGATTTACGATTTTTGAACCGTTCAAAAAAAACCTCTCTATCGTCTTTGGTAAAGTACCTACGCAGGATGTGATTAACTTGATGGTAACAACGCTCAGGCATCCACAGCAGCATATGCCAATGAGTACAGCCGTCGGCATGTGGCTCAGCAACGCGAATACCAAAATATGGGATTTCTTCGCGGTCCAGCTTAGCCCGTGCTTGTGAGTACAGCTTATTGAGGTAGTTGCTTGCTTCTTTCGGTGTTGAGCCGTCCCACTTAGGAGAGTTCGCATGGAACCGGCTCGGGGTTGTAATGTTAAAAAAACCGCCTACATAGCCCATTTCGTCCGCAAGTTCTTCAGTCTCGCGGATCCGTAGCATTAATTCATTACGCATGTTTTCTGGGTTAGCCACACCCGCTTCAACGGCTTTCATTAATGAAATTACATCGTTATGTTCATTTATAAGCTCTAAGCTTTCTAAGTATCGCCTACCCTTTTCGCGGTCGGCTTGGTACTCTTTAAGCGCTTGTTTGGAGCAATAAGCATTAATCCCCTTTCTTTTGGTGACCGATCCTGTCTTTTTGTTATGTGTGGTAAATAGGTCCCGGCCCACCTCTCCGGTAGCGATCTCTAAATGCTCTAGATATCGGCGCCTGATAGTTTTTAATTTGCGCGCCCACCACTTGTGGCACTGAGCTTTTAATAGTGCAATTTCGGCGTCTGGCTCGGTTAAATACTCACCTTTTTCCTCAAAAGGTAGCGTAACGCCATACTGCTCAGTAAACTCAGCAATGGCGTTATAAAAATCAACCATACCCCAGTTTGATTGCTCAGCGGCTAAGTCAGTTAATACTTCAGTCACTTTGGCCGCGAGTTCGCTGGCGTGCTTCTTGGTTTTTTCTGCATTGGCTAAAATGTGCCAAGGCAATGGCATACTATCTGTAATCTTCTTGAGTGTTTTTAGGCGGGGCTTAAGGGTATTTACAGCACGTCTAAGCCAAGCGTTGGCTTGGTATTGGCATTTTAAGTGGTTTTTAAAATCTTCTGGCACGCCCTGTTGCGTGTGCTTACCAAACTCATATAACCGCTTACTGATCTCTAGTAGCTCATCCTTACCAGCGCTTGCTAGGCTTTCAAGTGATGAGTCATACTTAACTATAAAACGCTTAGCAAAACGTAGCTGTAGTGGCTTTGGTACTTTGCTTAAACAGTCATATACAAAGTCAATCTCAGCTTGGTCTCCCAAGGCATTAACTAGGGCCATTGCACTGCTAGTTACCAAACCGCCAGATTGTTTTGCAATGACTTTCTCTGCGTCTAATTCTGTTTGTGAACGGTCACGCTCAAACAGCTCAACACGCTTTGCTTTTGCTACCTCTGCTGCTTTTAGCGTTTCCTCAGTTTGCCTCACAAAGCTAGCCTGAATACTTCTGGCACGCTTACTGGCTACTATGTCGGCAGCAATATAATTATGATGGCGGTTGTTGTGTACTTTATTTAAGGCCGCAACAGCCAGTTTACTCAAACCTAAACTGGTTAAATCTATTCTATGAGGTGTAGTTGCAAGCACGTTACAAAACCAAGCGTTAGCAGGTTCGCTTGGGTTTGTAGGCTCGTCTTGATACCAAGCTTCTGGCTCAGGTGTTATTTTAGAGATGTATTGTTTGGCTAATTTGTACTGGATATAAACGGTAAATCGCTGCAAGCCTTTTAACAATGTCGCTCTGTGCGCATTGTCCTGTACTTGCTTTGTGATGGTTGCTGCGGCTTTGCAAACCTCAAATGTTTTTATTGGCCATATGCTCACTGGCATTTTTTCCTTAAAAAAGGGGCTTCCGCCCCAATACATGGAGATTTTTATTAGCCGGCTAGTGCTTTATAAATTGCTGATACATATTTGGCCTGATGGATGGCGTCATCCAATGCGTTATGTTTGGCGCCTTCAAATGGAATATCGTATTTTGGATCTGTGCCTTTTAAGGTTCTACCTAGCTCAACAACGGTTCTAACGTCACGGTCATTTTGGAACGGCCAAGGCTGCGAGCCATGCATTCGTCTGTAAGTGTTGCCTAAGATCACATTGTCAAATCCTGCGCCATTGCCCCACACAACTCTGTCTTTGTACTCTTCTATTTGCTCAATCCAATCTGTAAAGTCGTATAAGGTATCGCTAAGCTTGCAGGCTTCACCATTTGTGATTTCTTTGCGTGCCTGTTCATTTTGTTCAAGCCACCAAAGCACCGTGCTTGCATCCATTTCGCCATATTTCACAGCGTCTTCTAGGTCAATTTGTTGGTAGAATGAAGCGCCAATGGCGCCTGTTGTTGGTTCAAAAAATACGGCGCCAATTGCAACTATTGCAGCGTTACTGCCCTGTCCCATAGTCTCTAAATCAAGCATTACGTGGTTCATTTTGCTTCCTCCACTTGTTCAATTGGTAACGGCTCTCCACCCATTTGGGCGGCGTTTAGCGCTGTTTTCATTTGGTCGTAAATGGGGGAAAACTCGGCATGCTCTTCGCTGACCATTTCAATGATTGGGAGTAAATCAGTTAGCGTGTCTTCGCACTGCATTAGCATATGTACTGTGCTTCTTTGATTGAGCAAACGGATTGTAAAATTGGCCTGTTCAACCGCATGATGAACAATATTGCTTATTAGGCGCTGTGTTTTAGATAGATCTTGGTCTTTGATAGGGAGCATTTTTACTATTCCTTTGGGTAATTGAATTAGATTACGGCTAGCTCTGCTGGGAGCCTAAACCCCTTGCAAAATACAAAGTGGGCGTATTCGATGGAGTCGGTTTTATTTGGTTTTTCAGGGTTAAAAGCACCACGTTTGCTATGCACATATACCGAGGCAAGCGGCACGGATTGCCACATGGGTTTTCGCTTTATACTTCCTAACCAATTGAGGCGCTGCAACATGATAACCACACCGCCACCTCTAACCATTTTTAATGAGTGATATACAAACTCTTGTGAGAGCCTAAAAGGTGGATTAGTGATGATCATGTCATACTGGTTATACTCAGGCCCTGCTGGTTGCTGTAAAAAGTCAACCCCCTTACGTTCTGCGCGAGAGTCAGCTCTTATATCCCAACTCTCGGCTACAAGGCCGTGATGAGCTAGCACCGTTGGGTAACTCATTTCGTACTTTTCACACCCGCCTGCACTTGGGTCTAAAATCTGATTGTACGATTCAAAGTCGCTAATTCCGTCTTGCTCAAACGCATGCAAAAAGTCGTTAATCATCCAATGTGGCGTAACGTAATAGTCATCTTCGTGACGTGTATATCCGCGGCCTGTTGAGCTCATGATTTCACCTCACCTAATGCTACACGCAGCATACGGATAGACTCGTCGCAACCGCCAGTAGACTCAACCCAACCAATGGTTTGTTCAATCGCACGGGTTAGCTTAGTGTTAAGCTCTAGCTGCTCTTGGTACAAACGGTTTAGTCTGCCCAACTGTCTAGGCGAAGACATAAAGGTTCTAACTGGTGCTTTTGGCGCTGGTATAGTTACACACATAATCACTCCTAATGTTGCTTAATTGGTGTAACTACGCTGTCGGCACTGTAGCGTGGCGTGTTTGGCTTAGCGTCGTGATAAAAACACTCTGGCTGCATGGCGTTCGCGTCGATAAACTCAATCACAATGTTGTTCAAAAACATCAAGCCATTACGCACTTTGTCGCGCTCATCTAGGGTCATATCATTCCAGTGCTTTTCTAGGTCTAAACGGCTAAATCCTGCTGTAAACAGCAACAGTTGGCGTTGCTTTTGGCTAAGTACATTTGTAAAAATGTAGCCAGGCTTTTTGCGGTGGTCGCCAATCATTGCTCGTATTTCGCGTAAGCCTTGAGGCTCTGCATTTGCCATGTTAAGCCTCCTTACTTTCTATGTAGCTGTCTCTAAATTTTATAAGTTGGGCACGTCGATAATGATTTGATCTACCAAATGGAATAGCCGGTGGAAATCCATCTTTTTTTGCAAGTTCCCAAAATTTCTTGCGGCCACACCCAAGGAGCTTCATCGCATCTATTGTGGGTAATAGTTCGTCTTTTAGCTCAGACTCCTGTTGAGCTAGTTGCTGCTTAAGCTGTACGTTCTCGTTAAGCAATGTCATAAGAATGGCTTGTGCATCAGGAGAGATATTTAGCCGAGTTATAGCTTGAGTATTCATGCTGCTAGCTCCTTGGCTTGCAGCAATTGCTCGCCGTACTGAGAGTAGAAAGACTCCGTAGTCATTGAGCGCCACAAATTAATGTCTGTCTCTAACCACACCGAGCATCTATGCGTTAGCTTTTGAGATCTAGGGAACTTACCTTCACTCATTAGTTTATAGATGTGAGACTGCGACATGCCACACATCTCCATTACTCTCTCAAGCCTTAAGAAACCTTCATTAGGTCCAACAACTTCGCCAAGCAGATTCTTCCTAAACTTTTGTTTATCCATACATAACCTCGTCAACAATTTAGTGAACTAACGTGGTTTCTAAGTTACCTATCCATGTGCTAAGCTCTTATAAAAGTGCTTTAAAGCTCCCGAAACTGAAAATTTAGTAGCTTTAAAAACCAAAATAGTAACTATAGATACCATTTGTGTAATTTAGGTCGTTATGAGTACCATGTCAAGCCATGTCGGTGAAAAAATAAAATTAATACGAACCACTCTTGGGTTATCACAAGCAAAGTTTTGCGAATTACTTGATATAGGAATTGGAGGGCTTAAAAAATATGAGCTTGGAAGTTCTGAACCTGGCTACTCAGTCATCGAGAAACTGGCAAATAATAAGGCAACCAGCATTTACACTATGTGGTTGTTGACTGGGAAAACGCACCCACAAATTGGACAGGTTTCTCCAGGTGATAACCAGAGTAAACATGATGCGACGATTTCTGAGTCTGAATTTGAGGATCAATTTGTAGATAAGGTAGCTCAATCACTTTTAATGTTCTGTCATTTAGACTGGTTTAAACCGAACGTTGAAAAGCAGGTCGACTTTGATGACTGTGGAAAGTTAATTCTAAAAGATGTTAAACCTTTGCTAGCCGCAAGGTATGCAGACGAAGAAAATACAAGTAAAACAGCATAAAAAAGCCCGCTACGCAGCGGGCTTTCTAGTTTAATAAGTCTTAACTTTATCTTTCAGATTTGATTGTTAGGATTTATTCAAATCGGAAAGTTGCATATGTGCCAGACTTGGCTGCTCAACAGAAACTCAATATCTTAAATCCAACTGCTATAACGCACGATCGCCTAACCTGTATTTGGATAAAAACATATCAGCGACTTTGCTAAGTTAGCATTTGACGGATTATATGAGGTATCACATTTCTTCCTTTCAAGCATTGGGAGGGCGACCTGTAATGCTAGGTATTGTACCAAAGAACTCCATCAACAAAGATGACAGTTCTATACATCTCATAATCAATAAGTTACTGTAATAAAATCATTACTATCGGCCAAAACAATGCACATTAAAACATCTGATCCTGACATATTATCGATTGTAAATCGTATCAATCGTGGTCTTATTGATTTACAGCCTGACTTCCAAAGAGGTGAGGTTTGGAACACCCTTAAAAAGCAACGACTGATAGATAGTATTTTGAGAGGGTGGCATATTCCCCCTATTCACCTTATTTCCTCGCCTTTGACGAATAAGATTGAGGTATTGGATGGTCAGCAGCGACTTGTTTCGATCAGGGACTTTATTGCTGGTGAATTTCCAATCAATGGTACTTTAGAACCGAAAGATGATGAATTAGGCTCTTTGGATAGGTTGTACTGGAGTGACTTACCGCCAGTTTATCAAGATAAAATTGAGTTGTTTACAATACGCTTTATAACTATTAACGACTATAAGATCGGGGAGCCTGGAGAGTTGTTCCATCGGTTGAACCACCCAACAAGCCTAACATCAGCAGAGCAAAGAAATGCTTTCTTTGGAGAGTCAAGGCAACAAGTAAAATCAGTAGCATTATATATGACCGAGGAGTTGGGTTTTGACAAATCTACCATTGGTTTTACTAACTCTAGAATGGCATATGACGATATCGTAGCTAAGCTCTTAACAACAATGGAGAATGGTGTTTTAGGAAGGAAGATCACATCATCTATAATTACTGATAAATACCGTTCCGAACAAGGCTTTTCTAAAGAAAGTGTAACTATTTTAAAAAATGCACTGATGAACTTTTCAATAGCACTAAATAAAAGCGGTGCTAACGTTAGGTTCAACAAAGCCAGTTTTCACTCATGGATACTGTTTATAATTAGTTTAGCAAGCTCTGACTTACCGATGAAAAAACTAGCTAATTTCATTTACGATTTCGAGCACAGTCGCAATAACGATGAGATAGATTTATTTTCCAACCCAAGATTCAGAGCTACTAGTGAAGGAGTTAAACAGTCACTAAAAATATTCACCGATCGTTCAACGTCAAGAGTTGCAGATACTTCCTCCATTATATTAAGAGACATCGTTCTACATGGGCTTTTCTATCTTTATTCGGATGCCTATATAGAAGAGCCTCGAATTAAAAAATTGACAGAACAATTTTCTCATTTAGCAAATAGGGCATTGATATCTGAAGACGAGCTCCTTGTATTAGCGAAGAGCTTAGATTGGAGACCGTTGTAAATGATTAACTTTAAGCAAGCCAAGTTTAATGACTACTGGAGAAAGAGCAGTAAGAGAGACTTCGACTGCCATATTAGCAAGTTCAAAGTTAACAACGGAGACATTTTAGCGGGTTCAATATTAAACTTGAGCAAAGGCCTAACCTCCATCGCAGGTAAAAACGGTGTCGGTAAAAGTACATTAATTGCTTCACTATATAATAGCCTAATAAACTACAACAGTAACAGGTGTAAAATTGACACTCTTATTGACCTAAATAACGTTCAAGTTACCGTATCGGTAAAGAGAAATGGGCAGCTTGTCGCTATCGACTCCTCTGAACTGCAAGAGGAAGAGGTAACACCATATTTGTTTGATCCATGTTCGTATATTCCTACCTACTTATCTTTTATTCGTAGTCAAGACAATCTTAATGAACAATTAGAACAGATAGGCTATAAAAAATACTCAAATGAACAAATACTTAATATTAATTACCTGACCAATACTATCTACAGTTCTGTGAAAGTATGGAACATTGAGCAAGAGTATGATGAACATCCTATAATTCCTATCTTCGAAGTAGAAAGGAATGGCGTAACGTACCAAAGTTCGACTATGGGTATCGGTGAAATCTCATTGCTATACTTTTTCTGGTTAATTGAACGTATCTCGAGCATTGACGAGTATGCGTTACTTTTTATTGAGGAAGCTGAAAGCTATTTACCTCCTAAGACACAAAAACGTTTGATGAATTGCCTTGCATGGCTTGTAGGTGAAAAAGGCGTTAGCGTTGTTCTATCTACACACTCGGAACATATACTATCTTTTATAGATCCCGAACGGATCAACTTGATGATGGATTCTGGGCAAGAAAAGCGATTTTATAGAGATTTTGAAGCAGTTGGGGAGATTTTAGAACTAGGACTTCAAAAGACCACTTCAAAAAAAGGATTATTGAGTGTAGAGGATGAGGCTGCATTAATCCTAATTAAAGAAATTCTCGGAGATTTATCTGACCTTTACTCTTTTGAAATCGCTGGTTCTGAAGGGGAGTTAATCAAGCGTTGTCATGTCTTTTGCGATAACGTAGATGACTACAAGTTTCGAGCTGTTTTCGACGGAGACTCCAGAGGAAAGTTCACAGCTAAATTCAACGATGGTAGTGTAGATAGATACTTGCCGTCCCTGCTTGCTCCAGACGAACTTATACGCGATTACTTTATTGGTTTAGATAGTGAAATTATTGCAGCAGTACTTAATGTTGCAGCTTTTCGAGTTGATGCAGCAAAAGAATCCTCACAAGGTGTAGATTTTCACGACTATTTTAGAGAGTTTGTGAAAACATTGCCGATAGATGAGTCTACTCTTTTTGCCAAAGTGTGCCGCCATTGGTGTGACCATAACCCAGAGCAAGTCAAAGAGTTTGTTGAATCTCTATAACGTTGGTAGGCACAATAGTTATTAAAAACTAAATTGTTGGGTTACCTCCCATGTTGAGTTTATTTAGCCCAAACGAAGCAAGGAGGTAACCATTGGCATTTAGAACGGTGCTTTACCAATTCAAAACCCTAATATTACACAACTACTGCATTTCCTTACCATCTATTAGGTTAGAGATAGAATTGATTTCGGAATCAAATAAGTAGCAAGTACAGTTTACTCCGCTAAGAAGATTGCAGTTAATTACTTACTCATAGTTGACTCTTTTTGTCCAAATTTGTAACACCCACGAATACATTAGATTTAGTAAGGGAAATGCACGCTTCTGGATCTTTAGGGTTTTCTGTTTAACGGGGTTTCCGGCAGGAATGAGTTAGCTTAACGACCATTCGTGGCTAAGCTACTACATTTAATACGATTCTATTTTACAGCTTTAAGCATTGGCCGTTCTGCTTTAGGCCGCAGCTCAATCGGCTTACCAGCCGTAGTTAACACGTAGTTTTTAACTTTATGATGTGCCACTACTGTTTTTTCGTAAGAAAGTAATTTGTTAGGTTCTGTAATAGCATCGTGTACTTCAAGTAGGATGTTATGTGAGGTAAAAGCTATACTTTCTGGCTCTACTTTCTCCTCAAACGTTTCTAGTAACAAACTAACTTGCAGCCCTGCTTTTTGTTCAATACCTTGATTACCATGTCCCTCTGCTAACGTTAAGGCTGTGCCAAAAACCAAGAACACTTTGCAAATTAACATTGCTACTAACAATTCCATTTTATACTTCCTTAATTCTTTTTAGATTTGCCAATTTACTGATTGGGTAAACAGCAACAACTGCTAATGTCATTAGATTAAGCACGACAACGCCATACTTATAGAGTGGAGATAACAGGTCTGAGTCTAACATTCCTCTTGATACAAACTGCATTAGCTGCAACGAGGTCATTAAAAATGTAATGTACAAACATCTTCTGGCCGTTGGTGAAAAGCTACAACCCCTTATCTTATGGAGCCCAAAGAGAGTAACAGCAAATAACATCGAACAGATGAACATACTAAAATAGAAAAACTGCCTAAGCTCTAGTTTCTCCATTCCTTCAATTGTGACTATATGTTGCGCCAAATTGGAGCTGATAAAGTGAAATACCATTACTGTTAGTGCAGATAAAAAGCATGAGTGCAATTCGTGATCCTGAATAGTTTTTAGGCTACTTTTTCCGCCAAAAAACAAGCTCCACTTTCTATTTTTAAATTTAAATAGTAGGTATAAAACAATTAGGATTTCTAAAACTCTAATTGCTCCCCCAGTGAACACAAAAAAGTCTGTCATGCTTTTCCTTAAACTTCTTTATCAAATGTTGCGGTAGGCTAGCTTAGAACTTTGGCGGCTCTATGCCATCGCCTCCACCACTACCATAACTAGTAGCAGTATAATTTTGTCTCTCGACTTTTGGCGGCTCAATGCCATCACCACCACCGCCATTGCCACCCGTTACTTTTGAGAGCATTGAGTGTTCAATAACCGTTTTCGACTCAGCAACCTTAGCGATTTCTGCGCGAGTTATTGTGCTTTGGTTAGTGTAGCTTGGCGGCACTATACCGTCGCCACCGCCACCATTACCACCTGTTATGCCTTTCAATTCTTTCACATCAAGTGATTTGGAGTTCATTTTAAATCCTTATTTATTAAAGTTGATTAATCCTTACACTTGTTCACGTTATGTTAATATAATTAACACTGCATGACAACAAGCAAAGTTAGTTTATCGCAATCAATAGGCGGGCTACAAGCCAAACACTGTTTAAAAAAACAGTGTGATTTTAGCTGTAGCCACTCTCATCTTAATTGCATTACTCGGTAAATAGAAATGAATATCTATCGCCTACCCTTATATCCATCAATACGAACCAACGCATTTAAGCCCATATATCTAGCAAGCTTAAATTTGTATGGATACCGCTTGGCAATTTGCACTAACTTTTTACAAGGCACACCCGTTTTCAACGCCAATAAAATTATGGCGATTGGCCGCTTCTCTGTTTGTTGAATTAAAAATGCGTACTCTTGGTTAGGCAGAAGTCTATTGCTACTAGATTTACTGACTAGGGAAAGTAGGTTTTGTAAGTATTTCATCATTCATCCTTGGGTTGGAGAACGCACTCCAGTGCGCTCACCATAATACTAGTTCAAGGAATGTTACTTTCCACTGTTCAAGGGAGTTAGTTCATTATTTCTAGTAATTGATTTTTTGCTATTGCCGCTTCAACTAGGGATTGAGACATGTGAACTTTCCTTATCGTATTTAACCAAATATGAACTTTGTACACAGTTACTTTTATTACCACACTATTGAGGTTTCTTTATTCGCTTACTACAATAAAGACTGTATATTTAAACAGTTTTGTTATGCCAATTATTCGATATCGCTATCATTACGGTAACACTTACTTGAAACGCGGAGGACTAGCAGAACGAACTTCTGCGTTGATACAAGACCGTGTTAGATTTACTTATGATGAGGGTGTTCATATACTGCCCTTTAGAGGTTTTACAAAAGCAAGTAGAGATCATAGCAATTTACCGCACGTGGCATTAGATGGTGTGACTGCGATTACTTATGATCCCATGGCCATGAGTGGCTGGATTGAGCTGCCAAAGCGACCACATCTCGCCGTAATTTATAAATCTTGCGTCTACTTGGTGTTAGACGACAAAGGCTTACCTGTAGCTTATTAAGTCGCAGCTTTATATTACCTACTCAATATTACCTGATAGGAGGATAACTTTCTTATAGTCATCCCACATCCAATAATTTTCATAGGGACGTTCGAAACCTTTCTGCATATCAGAAAATACTTGATGAAAATCAAATTTCAAATGTTCACCAAATGTGCCTTCATCAAAAGGAGTTGAAGATGAAATAGCTAACTTTCTATCGGCTGAGGGCATTATAGCATTATTTTTAATAATCTCCGCAGTTGTCGGCTTCAAAAACGTAACACATCGCTGCATAGTCTCCGCGAAATCATGCAATCGAATTCTATTTGGCGTTGGTAGGTTCTCTGCAACACTAAATGAAATTGGATTTTCATTTAATCGCTCATACAACGAATCGCTTTCAAGGTGTTGCTCCAACAAGCCGAGTATAAGAACCACGGTGTTAATGTGAGTCAATTTCACTTTTGAATAGTTAACCGCATAGTCCAGGCTGATCTGAAATCTATCTAATATTTGCTCTATATCTCTTAGTGCTAGATTGTTATGTTCAAATACTTCTGCAAAAAAATAATTGTTCTTTTGTTGCTCTCCAACAAATGGATAAAGTTTTAAACCTTGTTCCTCGTATTTATCAAAATCCAACTGTTTGGCAGCGAGATATTTATTTACAGAGACACGAGGTAAATTAACTTTTCTACTAAAAAATCTACGTAAATAGAGTTTAGCGTCAAAGCTTTGGCCATAAACAGATCTTACAGAGTGTTCAAGCACATCGGTATTTGTAGCTACGAGAAAAGTACACCCTTCAGTCTCAAAAAAATGCTTTATTACTTCTAAAACTTCAATTGCATAGTTAGGTCTACACCTATCTAACTCATCGATCAGCACCACTATGGGCATATTCAATTCGTAAATAATTTTTAAAATGCCTGATATGTATGTAATTAACTCCCTTATATCTTTGAGCGCCTGCACCGCTTCAAGGTGATTTTGCTTTACTAAGTCGACTAACTTGTCTGCTTTTGTATTTAGATCAAAATCTGGTGTTGCTGTAACAGCAGCTGATGCAGCCTTAGTAACAGTGGCTGCTTCTGGCTCCCCTGCTAAAATAGCTCCAACTTCCATATATTTAAGAAAACAACCAAATTTGGACTTTAGTTCATTAATCTTTTTCTTTGCATCTGATTTTGGCTTTGCCTTGCCATTTGGAGCCTTTTCTTTTAAAGCAAACTCTATTTGCTGTAAAAATTCACTACAGATAACTGCTAAGGGGTTGTTAGAGAAATCACTTTCCCAAATATCTATATAAACTACGGGGTGCTTTTTTTCAGCGAGCTCAACGTATAAACGCCTAATAAATTCAGTTTTACCAGAGCCATATACTCCATCTAAATTTATAACTCTGCTATGGCTTGTAAGAAATGAGCTAAGGAACTCTCCATACTCCCGACGACCATTTAGACATGTGTCCCAGTTGTACTGTTCCACCCACGATTTGTATTTACTTGCGAAACTAGAGATATCCATTCAAAAGACCTTAAAAGCTAAAATTCTACAACTTATGCTATCTTTTATTCTTAAAGATTTATAGCTAATTAGCTGCTATATTTGCTCCTAAGTATACGCCCCACTACAAGTTATTAATCTCTTGTTCAATACATTGCCAATAGAGCTCGTATGCTTCTCGCTGATCATTGATATAGTCATGCTTGTTATATACGGCCATTACACCACGCATTGCATGCCCCAGCATTTTTTCAGTTACATGCGGCAAAACGCCTTGCTCACTTAATAGCGTACTTAACGATCGTCGTGCATCGTGTGGCACAAACTTCGGTATTTTATATTTTGTATTTAGGTGGTTCCACATTCTGTCACAGAACTGGTTAATTGAATGGACTGTGGTTGATTTTGAAAGGTTTGCACCAGGGAACACAACTCCTTGGCGGCCATAAACTAAACCTTGATTGTTTATTATTGATAGCAGTTTTTTTGTGAGCGGTCTTCTAATTGCTTTATTCGTCTTGGAGTTTTCAGGGGGAACTGTCCATGTGCCACTTTCTAGATCTATGTGCTCCCACCGCATTAACCTCACCTCTGACTGCCTTGCTCCGGTAATAAATATAGCTTGTAAACATGCTTTGGTTGTTGGTGTTGCTTTCGACTGCTCAATTTGGCGCCAGAGTAATGCAATCTCTTTAAATGTTAGCCAGCGTTGCCCTTGAGTACTTGGCTCACCAACATGCTTAGTTTTTAAATCTAAAATAGGATTATTATTGGGTATTTCGCCACGCATAGCAGCCCACCTTATTGCGGACTTTAATCGTATTAAAATGATCGGCGCTAGCTTGGCTGAGCCTTCACTTCTTACAAAATCAAAAAACTTGTGCCAGTCTACAGGTGACATGTCTTCCGCTGGTTTTTCTGTTAAGTGCGGCAAGATCCATTTCTTGATGTTGTTTGCGTATAATATTTGCGTCTTTTCTTTGAATTTAGATTTCTCAGCGTCAAACCATGCTGCGGTTATCTGAGCTGGCGTCCGTCTAGCTACATCTCCTTGCCTACGTTCCTTAAGTTTTACTCGCGGATCTTCCCCTGCCGCAATCCAAGCTTTTAAGAGTGACACTAAATCTTGTGCGTCTTTTACAGATAAGTCTGGGTAATAACCAATCGTGACGATCTGCTGACTTCTAAGGTATCTAAAACGATATTGCCAGGCTACCGTTCCGTTGCTATTACGTCTTACTCTTAGTCCGTCTCTATGCGATAATACGATAGGATCTTTTTTCTTGTTTACTAGCTTTCGCAGCTTCGCGTCTGTTATTGCCATAGTTACCACGATATACACACTTGGTAGTTTTGATATACACACTTA
The DNA here is from genome assembly GCF_004208845.1 of Pseudoalteromonas sp. CO348. NCBI lineage: Bacteria > Pseudomonadati > Pseudomonadota > Gammaproteobacteria > Alteromonadales > Pseudoalteromonadaceae > Pseudoalteromonas > Pseudoalteromonas sp. CO348. The sequence continues at coordinate 185,927 of NZ_SGPI01000017.1, forward strand.
TATACACACTTGTGCATAATTGCAAGAAACATGGAAAAACAAAGAGAAAACAAAAATAGCAATAAGCCATTGATTTTATGAAAAATATGAGCCAATCAGAAACATCAGGAAACGACCAGAATACACCCACTATCTATTGGCACGACTACGAGAGTTGGGGGGCGACGCCGCAAAAAGACAGGCCAAGCCAGTTTGCTGGGATCAGAACGGATCTGGATCTCAATATTATTGGTGAGCCACTGATTGAGTATTGTCAGCCTGCTCCAGATTATCTCCCGCATCCTCAAGCCTGTTTAGTTACTGGGATCACACCACAATTAGCACTAAAAAAAGGCCTGACCGAAGCCGAGTTTATGGCAAAAATCCACGCTGAATTTGCCAAACCACAAACCTGCGTTGCCGGATATAACAGTATTCGGTTTGATGATGAGCTAACCCGTTATAGCCTTTATCGTAACTTTTATGACCCCTATGAGCGTGAATGGCAAAATGGCAATAGCCGCTGGGACATCATAGATCTGGTAAGAGCCTGTTATGCGCTTCGTCCAGAAGGGATTGAATGGCCAACCCGTGAAGATGGCAATCCGAGTTTTAAGCTGGAACACTTAACCGTCGCCAATGGCATTGAGCACGGCGCCGCGCACGATGCATTGAGTGATGTTACCGCAACGATTGCGCTGGCAAAACTGATAAAAACCAAACAGCCAAAACTGTATGAGTTCTACTTTAATCACAGACATAAAAAAGCGGTGTCGAGCCTAATCGACGTTTTCAATATGCAGCCTTTAGTACACGTTTCTTCTATGTTTCCAGCACAACAAGGTTGCACCACTTGGATCGCGCCGATGAGCTTTCACCCGATCAATAGCAATGCAGTGATCTGCTTTGATTTAACACAGGCACCGGAGGTATTGAATGACCTTGACGTTGAGGCACTCAAACAACGGCTTTATACAAAACGCAGTGAATTGGGTGATGATGAGCTACCGGTTGGATTAAAACTAGTACATATCAATAAATGCCCGCTGGTAGCACCAGCTAAGACCCTCTTGCCCGAAAACGCAGCAAGGCTTGGAATTGACCGCGAGCAATGCCTTGAAAACTTAAAGTACCTTAAAGCACGCCCAGAGCTAAGGGATAAGGTTGCAGAAGTCTTTAGCGATGAAAAGGGATTCGAGAAACCAAGTAATCCGGATTATCAACTCTACGATGGTTTCACCAGCAAGGCCGATAAAGCCAAATTTGCAATCATTCGCAATGCATCGCCCGAAGAGTTGGCAACCATTGAACTGGATTTTGAAGACAGTAAATTTAACACTTTGCTGTTTCGCTATCGGGCAAGAAACTGGCCGCAGTCGCTCTCACCTGTAGAGCTTGATAAATGGCGTAAATATTGCCAAAACAAGTTGATGCATAATGAAGATAACCCTTCAATTTCAGCCGAAGATTTTATGCTGGAGCTTGAAAATTTAGTCGCAGAAAATGAAGGTAATGAGCGCAATATGCAAATCTTAAAAGCGCTTTATCATTACGCTCAAAGCTTGTAATTCGCAGGTTTTCGGCCTATGGGTGTCGGCCCGTTGGAGGTCGGTCTAAAGATGTCGACCTAAAGGCCGACCTACGGTGCGTGTGTCATGGAAAATGGGATAAGACCATGCAATGATAAATGGCCTAGGTGTCGGCCTAAAGGCCGACCTACGGTTTAGGTGTTACCCATTTCCCAGGACCTTGGCAGGATCCGTTTTGGTAGCTTGCCAAGCGGGATATAAGCTTGCGACGACTGCCATAACAAAAGTCGTGACTAAACTGATATAAATGTCTGTCCAAATAATTTTGCTCGGTAAGTATTCAATAAAGTAGACGCCTTCAAGCGGATTGCTATCACTCATATTGATCCAGGCTTTAAAAATATCGGGAATATTAATAGCAATAAAAATGCCGATCCCAGTGCCCAGCAGTGCACCTATCCCTGCATACGTCACACCTTGTAGCGCAAAAGTCGAAAAAATCGTACTGTCCTGTGCGCCCATGGTTTTCAAAATGGCGATATCCGCCCGCTTTTCTTTTACTTCCATCACCATAGAAGAAACGATATTAAAGCTCGCGACAGCGATGATCAGAAATACCACGAGATAGACGATAGTGCGCACCATCTGAATATCTTGATACAGTCCGCCTTGCGTACGAAACCAAGACGATACGTACACTAAATCGGGTAATGCCCTACCCGCTGATGTCGCAATTTGCTGTGCCTGAAACACATCACTCACCTTGGCACGCAAGTCCGTTACTTGGTCTTCTCTAAAGTCCATCGCTTCTTGCAATGCATTAAGCGGCACTAAGGCTAATGTTTGGTCAAGTGGCCCACCCATATCGATAAGTCCCACCACAGTCGCCGTTAATCGCTTTGGCGCAGCGAGTGGATTATCCGAATGTTTGTTAGCAACCAAGAGTTGAATATTATCGCCAGCCACGACACCAAGCTTGTCAGCTATCCCTTTGCCGATGATCACTTCACCCGGTTTTAATGCTTTTAGTTCCGCACCTTTTATAAATTCACCTATGCTCGACACCATATGATGCCTATTCGGTGCGATCCCTTTTAACTGCGCCGCTTTTAAGGTGCCTTTGTATTGCAGCATAGCTGTTAAGTTAATTTCAGCCGTCGCGCTTACGACGCCACGTTGACTCTCCAAGATCTCTACTTTTTGCTGCCACGCTTGAATAGGGTCGTAAGGTGCTTGATAACTCACTTGCGGCACCACCGACAACAGCCGCTGCTCTAATTGTTCTTCAAAACCATTAATCACAGAAAGTGCGACTATCAATACTGCCATACCCAGCATTACACCAAGCGTAGAAGCACGGGTTAAAAAACCAATAAAACCAAGCTGACGTTTAGACTCTCTAAAGCGTTTGCTTAAAAAATAACTAAGCATGCTGATACACACCTACTTTGCCATCGTCCAGTTGCACTGCACGACCAAGCTTATCTGCCAACTCTAAGTCGTGTGTTACAACAACAAAGCTGGTTTTTAGCTGTTGATTGAGTTCAGCCAGCAAGTCATAAATTCTCAGAGCATTATGCTTATCAAGATTGCCGGTTGGTTCATCAGCTAGCACCAAATCAGGTTCTGTTACTAACGCTCTTGCAATCGCAACACGCTGTCTCTCCCCCCCAGAAAGCTCTGAAGGCTTATGATCAGCACGATGACTCAAGCCTACTTTATCAAGCATGAGTAATGCTTTTTCTCGGGCTTTTTTTGCTTTATTACCGGCAATTAATAACGGCATCGCCACATTTTCAACCGCGCTAAACTCCATCAACAGATGATGAAACTGATAGATAAAACCCAAATGCTTATTTCTAAATTCCGCCTGCTTTTTACGTGACAGCTTGCCAACTTCCACACCTTTAATTTTTACACTGCCAGTGGATGCTTTATCCAAGGTACCGAGAATATGCAGTAAAGTACTTTTACCTGAGCCCGAGCTACCCACAATCGCAAGCATCTCACCTTGGGTTACAGATAAATCAACGCCTTTTAATACCGTTACTTCGGCTTTACCATCTTGGTAGCTTTTGACCAAATTTTGGCAGTCAATGACTAAATCACTCATATCTTAATACCTCTGCTGGCAGCACACTCGACGCGCGTTTAGCTGGATACAAGGTTGCTAAAAAGCTTAGCAATATGCTGCCCACTGCCATAATCGTTAAATCTGTTAGTTCTATTTTGACCGGAAGTTCAGCGCCACCAAGCAACTGAAGGCCTGCGAGGTGGAGCACCTCATTAATATTGTTCGACAGCAATAATCCACCAGCAACACCAATGAGTGTGCCAAAAACGCCGTTATACATCCCTTGCGCCATAAACACTTTTGCTATCATTTGTGGTGTAAAGCCAAGCGTTTGCAAAATAGCTACTTCCCCTTGCTTCTCACTCACCATCATAGATAGCGCTGAAATGATATTAAATACAGCCACTATCACAATAAGGCCAAGTAATAGCGACATAATGCGCTTTTCCATTGCAACGGCCGCAAACAATGTACCTTGCTGAGTTTTCCAATCCTGTGTCTCGAGCCCCTGCAACAAGCTGTCCGCTTGCTGATAAAAATCTAGCAAGCTAAAAGCATCATATAAATGAATGTTAAGGTCGTATTGCTCTGGCTTCTTGCGCATTAACCGCTGCAAGCTTTTCCCATCGGCAAATGCCAAATAAGTGTCAGCTTCGCTTTGGCCATCATATATGGCAGCTACGGTGAATAAGCGCTGCGTCGGTGTGCGGCCAAGCGGTGTGTATGTGGTGAATTCAGGCATGATCACGCGGAGTTGCTGACCAACGCTTACGCCAAGTTTATTGGCTAAATAGCGACTCAGCGCCACTTGGTATTTTTGCTCGTACAATCGAGTTAAACTGCCGGCACGCACTGCATCATCTAACGCTGTTTCATACCCTTGAAATAGCCCTTGAAGTTGCACGCCCACCAAATCTTGATTGGTTTGTAGAATTACGTCACTTGCAACATATGGCGAAACTTGTTTAACCAACGGATGATTTTCAATGGCTTGTAATTTATTTTGATCAAGTTGCTCATTTTCCTTAATTTGCACATGCGGGATCAAATCAAGCATGGCGGCTTTTAAGGTTTGCTCAAAGCCATTCATCACTGAGCTGACGGTGATCAAACTCATTAAGCCAAGGGCGATACCCGCAATTGAGAAAAATGAGATAAACGATATAAATGCATTGCCTTTCGCAGCACGGCTATATCTTAACCCAACAAAGAGGCTAACTGGTTGAAACATAATCTATCTCGTAAAAAACTGCTGCACGGATACTAACATACTCAAAACCAGATTGATGGCAGGATTGCTATAAAAAGTGTGACAAACTATAAATTTGTTGACGTTTAGGTGCGCATTGCTTATCCCGTCAAAACTTTACTGCTCGCCATACTTAACGATTACCTTTTGCGGATCTGATATGGCACGTTTCTACGTTTGACTATTGTTGATTTCACCACCGATGTGTGGGTATCACCTAGTGTCGAGACTTTATCCAAAATTTCGTCTAGCTTAGGCATACTCTCAAAACACAACCTCACATAAAAACAATCCTCTCCCGTCACTTTGTCACATTCAATCACTTCAGGAATGTTTTGGATCATCGCTTCAAGTTGTTTTAGTTTACCGGGATGCTGACGAATACGCACAATCGCTGTCAGCGGGTAATCAAAGCTTTCTGGGTCTAATTCAATACTGTATTTACTAATTACCCCATACTCTTCCATACGTTTCATGCGTTCATTCACACTCGGTGAAGACATATTCACTGCCCGGGCCATTTCAGCAACGGACACTCGGCTATTGTTTTCTAACAGCTTTATAAGCTTGCTATCTATCGCATCAAGCGACCATTTTTCATTATTAATTAGTTTTCGCATTTTTGCCTTTCATTTTTAGGAAATTAGAAAAATTAGCCTTTTATTGTCTATTAGTAATACGGCAAACCCTAAGTAATATGCAAGTATAGAATTGAATATGGCAAGGTGTGAACAATGTTTGGCTCAGATAAAGAGAAAGGTTCAATAGAGATGATAATAGCTATGGTGCTGTCCGGCACCATAGGATACTTTGTCGTCAGTGCAGAACAATCCTATTGGAATGTGGTATTTTTACGTTGTGTTATTGGCGCATTGTGCCTTCTTGGATACGTGCTCGTAACAAAGCAACTGACAAAAGAGGTGTTTAAAGGTCCCGTTTTTATGACCATCTTGCTCGGCGGTATCGCGCTGGTCGGAAACTGGGTGCTATTATTCGCCTCGTTTGACTATATTCCTTTTTCAATTTCAATCATCGCATACCATCTACAACCTTTGATGTTGGTATTATTAAGCGCGGTGCTTTATCGTCAGTATCCAAGTAAGGCAATCCTTTTATGGTTGGCCATCGCCGTGGTGGGATTATGGTTGGTTGTTGGGATCCCGTATCAAGAAATAGTCGCGGTGATTTTTGCACAAGAGAGTAACCAAGCCGTTTTTGGTCTGCTACTAGCACTTGGAGCTGCATTTCTGTATACCATTACAACGCTGATGACGAAAAAGGTAAGCCAAGTGCCATCCGGTGTAGTTGCTGTGATCCAAATCTTTTTTGGTGGCTTATTTTTGTTACCTTGGGTTGATTTTGCACACTTCCCAGAGACTTCATCGAGCTGGGGTAATATCTTATTCTTAGGCGTCGTCAACACAGGGTTTATGTATGTGATCATGTATGATGCGTTTCAACGCTTAAGCACCACATTAATTGCTATTCTTTCTTTTATTTATCCGGTCGTGGCACTGTTTGTAGATTTTATTGCATTCGAACACACGATTTCGATGCTACAAACGCTTGGGATTGTTTTAATCTTAACAGCCGTCAGCGCTGTAAAGTTCGATTGGAAGTTAGGCAAATTATTTAGCACGCCAAAGCAAAAAGTCAGTTAATTTAGCTAATTTGAACTTAAAGGAAATAGCGTGATAAAAGCAGAGTAAAGTGCAAGTACTTTGCTCTGCTGCTGTCGACTAGCTTACTGCTCTAGGTAACAAATAACCGCTGCTTGCTTAGGGTTGCTTTGTGTATCTTCAATCAGATAGCTCGCTTTTTTACTGTTTTGGCATAAACACATGTCGTAATGACTGATCATGTAAGCATTACCTACAGCATCTTCATCCGTTTTTCGAATGCTACAGGTAGGCTCTCTCCAAATTGGATCCCAGCCGCTTTGGCCAATAGCAACAATTTTAATGTTTTGTTGAGTAACGAGTGCTTTCGCCTCTTCTACTTCTTGAGCAGATACAGACAATACAGTGAATGCAACGAGTGCGGTGATTAGCTTTTTCATTTTTCATCCTTAATTTAAGTCAGCGCTATAGATAAAAAACAGCAAAATACTGTAACAGAAATCAAAATATTGAATAAAAACTCTATAGCGCTTGCTATTTTATTCATTAAATATGACAACTCAAGAATAAATTTATTAAATTTATAAAAACAATTTCAACATTAAAGCCTCATCAAGAAAACTCACCTTAATACGTCAAGGCACATACTTTGGCTCCCTTCTCATCTAGATTAAATAAGCATATTAGACGCAAATTAAATAACAAAAAGAAATAAGTGAAATTAATTCCATTTATCTTAATAGCGCACTTTACACAACAAACTCGCACAGTTTAAAAATTCACAATTCCATTAACCTAAACACCATGATTTTCTTAATTCCGAATAACACAAGACATAACTCAAACAATAAAAATCCAACACTGATTATTAAGGGAAATTATTTTTCATACATTTAAAATATTAGCACATAGAGCACTTACCCTAAACTTAATTCAATAAAACTCAAATATAAAAACCAGATAAAAAACATTGCAAATAACAAAAATAATTAATCCACAAAAAACAACAATGAAATTATTTAGGTTAATTTAGTCAAAATAAAATCATTAGCATCAAAATAATTTCAATGTTTGAATACGCAACTTGTGAACGGGGTGTAATTAAAATGTGTACAACATCACTTTTGATTGCCTATTTATCATACTTCTGCATTAAGGTTTTTTGAGATGAATGGCTTTTCTTCAAACACTTGTTACGAACTTGTCTCTGAAGCGCTAGAGGATATCGAGGCTCTACATGAGGAGTTTCAAGGTGTTGAAGAGGATGAACATGCCAGCCACCGCGTTGTTGACATTGCACGGCAGTTAGTCGCATTCAAATCAATCACGCCGGATGATGTTGGGTGTCAACTGTGGTTAGCACAAGAACTACGGACTTTGGGTTTTTCAATCAAGCACTTGCCTGTTCGTGATGTGAGTAACTTAGTCGCAAGTATAGGTAACAATAGTGACGCTAGGTTTGCTTTTCTTGGTCATACCGATGTAGTACCGGCAGGAAGTGCACAAGATTGGCAGTTTAACCCTTTTAAGCTGACAGAACACAATGGCTGTCTCTTCGCTAGAGGTATTGTTGATATGAAAGGCGCTATTGCCGCCTTTTTCTGTGCAATTGAGGCTCTAGTGACAGAGTTTGGAGTACCGGAAAAAGAGCTTTGGTTGCTACTCACCAGCGACGAGGAAGGCGAAGCGGAACACGGAACCAAGCGGATCGCTCATTTTTTAAAACAGCAGCGTATTGCATTTGATTTTACCTTGGTCGGAGAGCCAAGCTCAGAAGCGTATGTAGCAGACACACTGAAAGTCGGTCGTCGTGGCGCTTTGTCTTTTACCGTCAATTTACATGGTAAAAGTGGACATGTGGCTTACCCTCAAAAAGCGACCAATGCCATCCATTTGGCGCAAAATATTATGCAAGCACTATTGTCGCAGGATTGGCCAAAGCACTGTGATAACTTTGACTCGACCACGCTGCAATTCACCCATGTAAATTCAGGAAATTTTGTCGACAACATCATTCCAAGCCAATGTCAGCTAAATTTTAATATCCGTTATACACCCGCATACGACGAATATGAATTGGTCGAGCTGGTAAGAGAAACCATCGAAGAACATACGCTCAATTATGCATTAACGACCAGCAACCCCTGCCAACCCTATTACTGCGTAAATAATGATGAGATCTCTTCTCCATCCCTCGCTATCGTCTGCGATGAAATCAACAGTCAATGTCATTTCACACCAAAACTATCGACCGCAGGGGGAACGTCGGATGGCCGCTTTATTGCTGAAATATCGACCTCAGTACTAGAACTCGGACTGGTGAACAAAACCATTCATCAAATAGATGAACACACAACAACATCCGACTTAATCCAGCTTCAACAGCTTTACTACGGCATCTATAAACGCCTGCTCTACCCTACGCTTCATGTTCACTCAACCGCTCAAGATGAACTGCTGCAACTTCGCTAATTAATAGAAAATAGATAACTTCAAGGAATGCATTATGGCAATCGAAAATGAACGCTCTGTTCACCCCGCAAACGACACGCTACCGATAGCAATTATTGGCATGGGTTGTCGTTTCCCAGGTCACGCGAATAGTCCTGAATTGTTTTGGGAAAATATTAAACATGGTGTCGATTGCATCATAGAAACCCCAGAATCGAGATGGAATATTGATACTCATTATTCGTCTGTAAAGGCGAATAAAGGCAAATTGAGCTCAAAATGGGGTGGCTATATCGATGGTATCGATAAGTTTGATCCAGCATTTTTTGGGATCACGCCTCGTGAAGCCGAGTTTATGGACCCTCAACAACGTAAATTGCTGGAGGTAACTTGGGAAGCCTTGGAAGATGGTGGGCAAAAGCCATCTGAACTCGCAGGAGAGTCGGTCGGTGTTTTTATGGGTGGGTTTACGCTTGATTATAAAATCATGCAATTCACTAACCCTGATTTTGACAACATTGATGCCCACACTGCGACGGGTGTCATGATGACGATGCTTTCAAATCGCATCTCACATACTTTTGATTTTAATGGCCCCAGCATGTCCATCGATACTGCTTGTAGCTCCTCTATTGTCGCATTAGATATGGCCTGTAAAAGCCTACAGACCGGGGCAAGTAATATGGCACTCGCAGGTGGTGTGCTATTACATTTGGCACCACAATATACAGTATCCGAGTCTAAAGGCGGTTTCTTATCTCCGACAGGTTTTTCTCATGCTTTTGACGACTCCGCAAACGGCTATGTCCGTGCTGAAGGCGCTGGCGTCGTTGTGCTCAAGCGCTTAGATGATGCGATTAAGGATGGCGACCCAATTCATGCGGTGATCTTAGCCACCGGTGTAAACCAAGACGGTAAAACACAAGGGATCACGGTACCGAATGGGGATGCCCAATTGCGCTTGATGAAGGAAACCTATGCCAAAGCAAATATTAACCCTGGTAAAGTGCAGTACATTGAAATGCACGGCACAGGCACACCAGTTGGCGACCCTATTGAAGCAAAGTCTGTTGGAACACTCCTTGGGATCAACCGTGATCAAGCCGATAAATGCTACATTGGCTCGGTAAAAACCAATATTGGCCATACCGAGGCAGCCGCTGGTATGGCTGGTTTGTTCAAAGCGGTCAAAGCCATTCAAAACAAACAGATCCCACCGCATTTACACTTAAAATCAATTAATCCTAAGATTGATTACGCCAATGCGCCGTATGAGATCCCCACAAAACTTACACCTTGGCCTAAACATGAAGGTTTAGCCGTTGCGGGGGTAAACTCCTTTGGTTTCGGTGGAACCAATTCCCACGCTGTTATTCAAGAATACGTTGCACCAGAAGTGCCATCAATGCCTCCAGCAAATGAGAATGGCTTAAAGCTTTATCCACTGAGTGCAAGAGATCAATACGGGATCCATCGCTTTGCCAAAGCGCATAATGAGTTTTTACAAGATAGCGATGCATCACTCAGTGATATTATTTATACACTGGGTGAGCGCCGTGAACATCACCAATATCGTCATGCAATTTGTTTTAAAAATGCAGAGGATCTGCAACAGCAACTACAAACATTAAGTCATGATGCTGAATTTGCTGTGGCCAACACACTGCGCACACTGAAAAAAGATGAGCAAAAACTCGTCTGGGTCTTCACCGGTATGGGGCCACAATGGTGGGCAATGGGCCGTGAGTTGTACCAATCAGAGCCAACTTTTAAAGCGATGATCGATGAGTGTGATAGCTACATGTCAGCGCTTACAGATTGGTCATTGGTTGATGAAATGCTTGCCGATGAATCAGCGTCAAACATGCAATATACTTGGCTTGCTCAAACGGCAAACTTTGCCGTGCAAGTCGCACTTGCAGCAATGTGGCGTCAACACGGCATTTCGCCTGATGTCATTGTTGGCCACAGTACCGGTGAAGCAGCAGCATTTTATGAAGCCGGGGTCTACTCATTAAAAGATGCTTGCACCATCGTAGTCCATCGTAGCCGTTTACAACATCAATGCCGCAACACAGGTAAAATGATGGCGGTAGGACTCTCTGACAGTGATGTCACGCCTTATCTCAACGACCAAGTTGAAATCGCAGCGGTAAACAGTCCAAACTCTGTCACCCTAGCTGGTGAAGAAAATGCGTTACACAGTATCGAAACACAACTGAGCGAAGCTGGTGTGTTTTGCAAGTTTCTCCGCGTTGAAGTGCCCTATCACAGCCAGTTTATGGAACCGATTAAGACCGAATTGCTCGAGTGTTTAGCTGGTATTCAAGCTAACACCGCACATACTCCATTGTATTCAACGGTAACAGGAACACTTGCTGAGGGGCCTGAACTTGATGCTAACTATTGGTGGCTCAACGTCCGTCAAGCCGTGCGCTTTGTTGATGCCACCCGCGCAATATTACAACAAGGTTATCAAGCATTTTTGGAACTGGGTCCACACCCTGTGCTTGGCGCATCTATTGCCGAAACCGCAGAAGAACAAAGTTGCTCAAGTGTTGTCGTCTCGAGTATGCGCCGTAAATCCGACGAGCAACACACCTATTACCACGCTGTAGCTCAACTATTTGGTTTAGGCTTTGAATTAAATTGGTCAGCCATAAACGGGCGAGGTAAGTTCACTACGTTGCCAAATTACCCGTTCTTGCAAGAGCGCTTTTGGACCGAGCCTGAGTACTTTAATCAAGTGCGTTTAGGGCAAAGTAACCATGCATTCTTGGGCCGTAAACGCAGTGAAGCTGAACATGTTTGGAACGCGGTAACCGACACAAATCGCGATAGTTTTTTAAGCTGTCACCAAATCCAAGGGAATACCCTCTTCCCTGCTGCTGGCTTTATCGAAATGGCGTATGCTGCAGCCAAAGAGACTTGGGGCAATGGCAGCTATGCACTCGACCAGTTTGTCATCGATAAAGCGTTATTTTTGAATAATGAACATGCACCCAATGTGCAATTCATTTTGCACCGTGATGAACCGAATTTTAAAGTGGTAAGCCTTGAAGATGGCAAAATGACCCGCCATGTTCAAGGGACAATCCGCCGAGTACAAAGCGCCAACCTTGCTGAGCCTATTGATCTCAATGCTATTCGTAGTGCTGCCACCAGCGCGCAGCAGCACGATGAGTTTTATGCACACCTAAAAGAGTTTGGTTACGAATATGGTCCATGTTTTAGAGCTATTGAGCAGATCTGGGCAACAGACAACGGCGTGCTTGCCAAGATCTCTTGGCCTACTCAACTTGAGCGAACAGCACAATTTACCCTACACCCAAGTCTATTAGATGCATGCTTCCAGACGTTAGTATTTACGGAACTTGCATGTGCTAATGCTCAGCAATTTTCTATCCGCTTACCTGTGATGCTTGAGCAGATCTTGCTTTGCGAGCAGAACAATACTGATTTTTGGTGTTATACCCAAATCACTCATCGTGACGACGAAAAAACGGTCGGTGATTTATACCTCTGTGATGAGTCTGGTCAAGTCTTTGGTGTTATCAAAAACTTTATTGCACAAAGCGTTGACTCAGCTGCAAGTGGGATCACCACCAGAACCATAGATAGCTGGCTTTACCAAGTTAATTGGCTTGCAGAGCCTGAGCAGGAAATACAAAAAACTGACACATCGGGACGTTGGGTGCTCCTCGCAGATCAATCAGGAACAGCCGAACAGGTAGCTGACCGTTTAGCTCAGCTTGGCCACTCTAGCTGTATCGTTAAATCTGGAGAATATTTTGATATCGACAGAGACCATTGTCATGCATGGCTGGTTCCCGATTCACGGGATCACCTGTCACAACTTATCGAGACTTTGGGCAAACAAGAAATTCGTGGCGTTGTACATTGCTTTAGTCTAGATAACAGCGCGATAGAATCACTAACTCTTGCTCAGCTGCAAAAAGAAAAACGTCAGTCGCTGCATTCATTGTTGAACCTGTCCAAAACCGTAATTGAACAAGACTGTAAATTCCCGCTTTACGTGGTAACACGCAACGCTAGCCTCGTTAATAGCGAGCAACTTACCGCGGTGATGTCCGCTTCGTTAACTGGATTTAGCCGAGTGCTCGCACAGCAAGAACTGGTTGATAATTGGGGTGGCCTCATCGATATTGATGGTCAAAATGATGCCGAACATATCACAGCCAGATTATTAAGTGACCGCCAAGAAGGGGAAGTTGCCTTTAGGGAAAATCAGGCTTATGTTGCTCGTTTAGAGCTGGCAACGTCACTCCAACCCGCCTTCCCGACTCGCGTGCAAAGCCATAAAGCACAGTTGATCACGGGGGCATTTGGTTCAATCGGACAGTTAGTTTGTCAGCTACTCGTTGATAGAGGTGCACGAAACCTCATTTTGCTTGGTAGGAGTCAATTACCTGAGCGTAAGAGTTGGTCAGAACTTACCTTAAGCGACCGTAACTATGATCGCGTTCAGTTTATTCAACACCTTGAGAGTCAGGGCGTTAATGTCTCGTTATGGCAGACAGACTTAACTCGAGAGCGTGAACTTAACGCGGCCCTTGAGTCTTATCATCTAAGTGCACAAGCACCGATCAACGGATTATTTTTCTGTGCTGGTATCGTGAATGACACCTTACTTGGCAATATGGATACCAGAGCATTTGACGGTGTGTTTGACACCAAAGCGGTCGGTGCGTTGATGCTTCACAAAGCCCTTAGTAAAGTTGACCTTGAACATTTTGTGCTCTTCTCCTCTGTCGCGGCTCAAGTCACTACCGCAGGGCAAACAAACTATGCTTCTGGCAATGCTTTCTTAGATGCCCTCGCCCACTACCGTCGCAATCAAGGTCTTCCGGCGCTAAGCATCAACTGGGGCCCTTGGGCTATTGGTATGATTGAAGAGCTTGGTCTTGCCGAACATTACAAGAACCAAAGGGGTATGAACTGCATTTCACCAAGTGCGGGGATGGCCGTGCTTGAACGTATTCTAGACCAAGAGCAACCTCAACTCTTAGTGTGTGACGCCGATTGGTCCAAAGTAACCAATTGGTATGCAGGAAAGCCGAGTTTATTTAGTCACTTGACTACCCAAGAAAACGATAAGCAAAGCCACCAAGAGCAAGAATTTGCTCCTTTATACCAGCAAACAGACAGCGCGCTTCGATTACCGCTTGTTGCCGATCATCTCGCTAATGCTGTCAGCCAAGTATTACGCTGTAAACGAGAGCAAGTGGAATTAAATCTATCGCTCGGTAATCTCGGTATTGACTCTATTATGGCGACAGAGCTGAGAAATAAGATCACCACCCATTTTGGCGAAACCCTAACGATTGTGCGTCTTCTAAGTGGTGCATCTATCAACGAATTAAGTATAGAGCTTAATGACAAACTCGTGGAATCGCTTGGCTTTGAAGTCATAACCACAGAAACATCACAGGTTCAGCCAGTTTCCGAAACTAAGGTTAACTCTATTATCGTATCTGATGCCAATGTGGAAGCTGAGTTCCCACTTTCCTATGGACAAAAAGCGATTTGGTTTATCAATCAACTCAACCCAACTAGCGCTTCCTACAATATCGGCGGCGCGATGCACATTCCTAGTGCCCTGAATATTGACGCGCTGAAAAAAGCCCTTAGTGCTGTAGTTGCTCGCCACCCAATGTTAAGAACAAACTTCTTCTTTAAAGATGGCGAACCCTATCAAAGAGTCTGGACTCATCGTGAGGATGCACTACAAATCATTGATGTAAAAGGTAAGTCTTGGGAAGATATTCAACCTATGATGATTGCAGACAATGAACAGCCTTTCGACCTTGAGCACGACCCGCTATTTAGACTGTATTTATATAAGCAAAATGATCAAAGCTACTACTTTGCAGTGACGATTTATCACATCATCTCAGATGCATGGTCAAATTACATGTTTATCGATGAAATGCAGTCACTGTATGCGCATTTCGCAAAAAGTGAACCGTTAGCACTCAGCGAGATAACGTCAAGCTATGAAAAATTTGTCGATTGGGAAACACGCTTTGTTCACTCTCCACGCGGCGCGGCAAACTATAAGTTTTGGCAGAATCACTTACCTGCTGAGATCCCCGTATTAGACCTTGCAACCGACAAACCTAGACCTGCGGTACTCACCAACGTTGGTGATTCATATCATTTTGAGTTGGATAAAGCCCTTACGTCCTCGTTGAATGCCCTTGCAAAGGCACAAGGTTCCACCATGTTTATGGCGTTGCTTAGCATCTATTACGCAGTCATGCATAAATATACTCAGCAGGATGAAATCATTATTGGCAGTCCCGTGGCCGGTCGTACAAATCCCGAGTTTTCAAATGTCTATGGTTACTTTGTGAATCCCCTACCGCTATGCGCAAGATTTGCTCCTGAAACGCACTTTACTTCGCTTTTAGCGCAGGTGAAAGACATTACCCTCAACGCACTAGATCACCAAGAATATCCGTTTGCGCTGTTAGTGGATAAGCTTGGTATTGAACATGATGCCAGCCGCTCTACGGTATTTCAGGTCATGTTTGTGATGCTCAATCACCGCGTTGAGCAATCACATATGGATGAAAATAATGTCGCGTACTATAAGGGCTTTCCTATGCAATTCATGGAACTGCCTGAAGAAGAAGGTCAATTTGACATTACGCTTTCGACCTATGAAGAAAATGGCGTGTTCAAAGGCACATTAAAATATAATACCGACCTATTCGAAACCGAAACGATAGCGCAGCTGGCTCGGGACTATATCGCACTAACGCGAATGGTCGTTGATAGTCCAAATCGGCCACTTTCAGAGCTTGCCTTAACAAGTCCAGACGCAATAGATGCCTTGGCGAAATTTGCTGAAAATCAACAAAACGCACCAGCATTACCAACTTTGGTCAGTCAAATAGAAAATGCGGCGCAACATAGCCCTGAGCTTCCTGCCCTCAGCATTGCCTGTGAAACAAATGCAGGAGAACTGGCTGCTACTTTAAGCTATCGTGAACTCAACAATCAGGCAAATCAGTTGGCGCGACTAATCAATTCGCAGCTAGATAATCAATCTAGTCAAACGATTGCCTTACATTTTGAAAAATCTATCGCGTTAGTTGTTGCTTGTATCGCTACGTTAAAAGCAGGTCATCATTTTGTGGTAATTGACCCGCAGCAACCCAATGAGCGCAAGCAGCTGTTGCTTGAGCAAAGTCGCTGCGCGTTACTACTTTGCGACGAAGCGCTAACATCAGATCATCCGACACTACTTTGGGAAAGCTTCCAAAGCCAACGAGATGAAATCAGCGAGCACAATTTGGCGTTAAATCATCAGCCAAATGATATCGCGTATATTGTCTTTACTTCTGGCTCTACAGGTACGCCAAAAGCTGTCCAGGTTAGCCAGCAAAACTGGGCTACGATCGCTGTGGACTGGTTAGCCCAATTTGATTTAGCACCTACTTCTCATCATTTACAATTGGCCAGCCCAACCTTTGATGTGTTTTGTGGCGATCTCGCGCGCGCATTTTACAATGCGAAGCACTTAGTGTTGTGTCCTAAAAATATGATGCTGAACATGCCGGTGTTGTATGACCTCATTGAGACACAGCAGATTGATACGGTTGAGTTTGTGCCCTCTGTGGTTCGTAATCTCATCTTATTCGCAAAGCAAAGTCAGGTTGGATTTACCAGCTTACGTAGAGTGATTGTTGGCTCTGAGCAATGGCAAATCGCTGAATACCGCGCACTCAAAGGATTGCTACAAGAAGATGCTCGACTATTTAGCTCCTACGGTACATCTGAAGCAACCATAGACAGTAGTTTCTTTGAGGAATCAGAGCAGTACTTAGAAACCAGTGCAACGGTGCCTATCGGCAAGCCTTTCAATGCAACGCAACTTATCTTGCTCGATAAGCAAAACCAGTTAGTATCGAGTAATGCAGTCGGCGAAATTGCAATTGCGGGGCAAGGCGTAAGTCTTGGCTATCTCAATAATCCAGAGAAAAATGCCAGCCAATTTATCCAACTTCCCGTGTCAGAAAATTGCACCCTACGGATATATAAAACGGGTGATTTAGGTAAGTGGGACAAACACGGCAACCTACATATTCTGCAACGCATCGACAACCAAGTAAAAATACGAGGTCACCGCGTTGAGCTTGGAGAAATTGAGTCTAGCATCAACCAGATCCCAGGAATTAAGCGAAGCTATGTAAAAGGGATAGAAGTACACGGGCAAACCCAATTAATTGCCTACTTTGAGTCGGATCTTGCGGTCGGTACTGAGTTTGTCCTCGAGCAGTTAGAGAACCAGCTACCAAGCTATATGGTACCTAGTAAGCTGGTTGCTATTGATCAATTTCCATTACTGAGTAACGGTAAAATCGATGCAGCGGCATTACCACGGGTTGAACTCGCCGAGTTGGTAAGAGCATTCGTAGCGCCCGCCACCTTATTTGAGCAGCAACTCGCTGAGATTTGGTCCAATATGCTAGGGCAAAAATCCATTAGTCTTCATGATGACTTTTTTGCCCTTGGCGGTAACTCTTTATATTTGATTGAGCTAATGGTCAGGATCCAATCAGCCTTCAGCATCAAAATGGAAGTTAATCAGCTATTTAGATTTACAACCTTACATGGCATGGCGAGTGCAATTGAAGATGTAGTAACAGGAAAAGAAACGGGCGCGTCCCCTTACCTTATCTTCAATGCGGGTCAATCTACTCGTTTATTTGCGCTGCCACCAGCGGGGGGTTACAGCATCGTTTACAAGGCATTTGCCGACGCATTGCCTAACACTGAAGTGATCTCTTTTAACTACCTCGAAAATGACACTAAAGTTAGCGACTATGCCGACCAAATTATGCAAATTCAACCTCATGGTCCCTATACCCTATTTGGATACTCCCTTGGCGGTAATTTAGCCTTTGAGATTGCTAAGGAGCTGGAAGGCCGAGGTCAACGTGTCGGGGATGTGGTGATCTTAGACTCATTCAGGATCACTGAAACAATCAAAATGCGGGAGCAAGACTTCGCGCACTTTGAGCAAGAGTTAAAAGCACATTTCGCCCGCCACACCGGCTCAAATACGGTACACCAGCATACACTGGCACAAGCGAGAGACTATATCGATTGGTGTTATGAAGTGAAAAACCTAGGTCAGGTTCACGCCAAACTGCACTTTATCGTCGAGCAAAATGCACATGCAGAAGCTGCTCGTCTAACCAGTTGGGATGCAGCATCAGACGCCGAAGTCATTACCTATCAAGGTTTTGGTAAACATGAGGAGATGTTGATGCCAGATATGATGCAGGCAGGCAACGGCGCAATTATGCATAGTATTCTGCAGGATACCCAAAGCCAAGCGGTAATAGCAACAAACGTGGAGTAACAGCTTGCCCCAAAGCCTTCGCTTTGGGGCTTTCTAACGACTTTAAGGACAGAATTATGACCACACAAAGACAATCTATGATCATCATAGGTGCCGGCATGGGTGGACTCTCAACCGGTAGCTATGCACAAATGAACGGCTACAAGAGCGTGATCTTAGAACTGCACGATATTCCCGGCGGCTGCTGCACATCGTGGGAACGCAGAGATTATATTTTTGATTGGTGTATTAGCTGGCTACTGGGTAGTGGCACAGGCAACGGCATGAATCAAATCTGGCAAGAGTTAGGTGCGCTGGATGATAAAGAAATTAGAGACTTTGAAATCTTCAATTCAGTTATTGATGAAGAATTAGGAGAAGTACATTTCTACGCAGATCCAGATAAACTCGAAGCCCACCTCTTAAGTATTTCTCCCGCAGACAAGAAACTCATCACACAATTTTGCGATGGCATTCGTGAATTCGTCAAAATGATAGACGCTTATCCCTTTCTGGTGCCAGTTGGCATTATGTCACGCTGGCAAAAGCTAAAGATGATGTGGCCGTTCATCAAAAAATTTAATTTAATCCGCAAATCCATGGCGACATTGATGTCAGACTTTGCCGCTAAGTTTTCACATCCGCTGCTGCAAAAAGCATTTAACGTTATCTTTTATGAGCAACATCCCAGTTTCCCACTATTACCTTTCTACTTTAATTTGGCCTGCGCGGCGAAAAAAAATGCAGGTGTGCCCGAAGGTGGCTCGTTAGGTCTCGCACAATCGATGGAAGCAAGATATAAAAAGTTGGGGGGTGACGTCATATACAACACCCGAGTACACAAAATCTTGGTCGAAGACAACAAAGCCATCGGTGTCGAGCTCAGCGACGGCCAAAAAATGTATGCCGATATCGTGATCTCAGCATGTGACGGTACGGATGTGATAAAAAACATGCTTGATGGCCAGTATTCCAGTCCTGTGTTAGACAAGCTATACGACGAGTTAAGAGAGACAGATGGTCAAATGTTCCCAGGATACGTCTCTGTATTTTTGGGGGTAAACAAAGACTATACCCATCATCCCCATTGCCGCACCCACTTGTTAGACCAACAAGATCTTGTCCACTGCCCTGGTATGACGCACCCGGGGATCAATGTGCAGGTGCGCAATGTACACTACCCGCATATCGCCCCAGAGGGCAAATCCGTGCTTTATATCACTTACTTCTCAACTTATGAGCCATGGGCTGAATTAAATAATTTCCAAGAAACAACGGCGACTAAACGCCATCACACTAGGGTCAAGCGTAGCGTTCAATATCGCCTCGCTAAAAAGACCTTAGGTGAATTTATAATCGATAAGCTCTCCACTCATTTTGAGGGACTAAAAGAGCATATCGAATATATCGACATCGCAACCCCTTTGACCCAAGTTCGCTATACCCGTAACAGCAAAGGAACGGTATTGGCGTGGCAGCCTTTTTTGGAAAGTGGTGAAAGTCTAGAAGACGAAATAAATGCCAACGGGACAACGGGACTACCCGGCCTTAGTAACTTTTATATGGCTGGTCACTGGGTGACAACCGGCGGGTTGATCCGCGCTGCAGCTACAGGCAGACATGTTCTGCACTTTGTATGCCGTGATGATGACAAGCCGTTTCAGGCTTGGATCGGTGAAAACCCACTACACCAACCTCAATCTTATAGCGAACAAAAGCAGCATGTTGCTTAACCAAGAGAATTAAAAGGAAATATTATGAATACTCGTATTGGCCTATTTTATGGCAGCACAACAGGTAACACTGAAGCCGCAGCAGAATTAATAAAAGCACACCTAAACCAGTTTACCATCGATCTCTTTGATATAGCAGATACTGAATTAACCTTAACCGAGAACTATGAATTTTTGATTTTTGGTATTTCAACGTGGGAATACGGTGGTTTACAGGATGATTGGGAATCACGTTGGGAAAGCCTAGCACAACAGGATTTCAGCGGAAAAATCGTGGCTATCTTCGGTCAGGGCGATCAAGTTGGTTATGACGAGTGGTTTCAAGACGGTATCGGTATCTTACACGATAAACTAACCGAACAAGGCGCCACAGCAATTGGTTACTGGCCAAATTCAGGTTATCACTTCACCAAGTCTAAAGGGCTAAATGAAGACGGCAGTGAGTTTCTCGGCTTGTCGCTTGATGATGATAACCAACCAGAACTCACCGAGCAGCGCATCAACGACTGGTGCCAAGAGATTGCAGCCGTGCTTCAAGAACTTACCTGCGAAACAGCTTAAGGCCATCAAGATAACTATTCGGCGATGCTTAGTTGTATTACATGCACGCCGAATATGACAAGGAATAACAATGTCAAAAAATACAAAATCAGTCATTATTATCGGAGCTGGCATGTCAGGTCTAAGCACCGCAGCATACAGCCAGATGAATGGTTACGAAACGACAATATTTGAGCTACATGAAACTCCCGGAGGATGCTGTACTTCTTGGCAGCGAAAGGACTTTACTTTTGATTGGTGCTTGAGTTGGTTAAAAGGTACAGGTCACAAAGATGAGATGTCATTAATTTGGAATGAACTTGGTTGCCTCGATGACGTTTCAATCTACCATATTAAAACATTCAACACCGTAATTTTTCCAGATGGACAAAAAGTTACTTTCCACGCAGATCCCGATAAGCTCGAGTTAAGTTTAATCGAACAATTTCCTGAAGATACCAAGCATATTAAAGAGTTTTGCGGCTATATTAGAAAACTAGCTGGTTGTAGTCCCCACTTTCCATTTCTAAAAAATACTGGACTCATGACATGGTGGGAAAAAGCTAAAATGATGTGGAAGTTGCTTCCCTACATGAAAACATTGATGAACACAATGTCTATCAGTATAGATGACTACTCAAAACGCTTTAATAATCCTATTTTAGCTGAATCTCTTAACTGGATAATTTATGACAGACTTGGGAACTTTCCAGTTATGCCCTTCGCTTTTAATATTGCTAATGCCGCTGATAAAACGATAGGAGTTCCGGATGTCGGCTCATTAGGATTGGCTAAAAAGTTGGCTAGCAGAGTGGAAAAACTAGGTGGAAAAATCCACTATAAAGCGAAAGTCGACCAAATTTTGGTTGAAAACAATAAAGCTATTGGGGTACGACTAAGCAACGGACAAGAACACTTTGCAGATTACGTGATCAGCGCAAGCGATAGTTACAACACAACACAACACTTATTAAAGAGTGCTTACCCTCACCCTGTAATGGATAAAATGTATAGCCAACTGCATAACGATCCAAAGGGCATCATTTTTCCTAGCTTAGTTGCCGTATTTATTGCCGTTAATAAGGATTACACTGATCATGATCCTTATTCAACCTATCTAATAGACGATAAACTGAAATCAGAGTTGATAGGTATTAACCACGGCGGAATAGCTGTACAAGTTAGAAGCACTCTATTACCAAAGCAGGCTCCTGAAGGTAAGTCAGTGCTCTACATTACTTACCTTACTGACAGTCAACCATGGCAAAGTTTAAACGCAAACAGTGTTCAATCCGAACATATCAGTATTGGACGAAATAGTCACACCCGTCGAAGACGCTCTGTAGAATATAAAGTCGCCAAGAAAGACGTTGGCTCCAAGATACTAC
Source organism: Pseudoalteromonas sp. CO348 (assembly GCF_004208845.1). Taxonomy (NCBI): domain Bacteria; kingdom Pseudomonadati; phylum Pseudomonadota; class Gammaproteobacteria; order Alteromonadales; family Pseudoalteromonadaceae; genus Pseudoalteromonas; species Pseudoalteromonas sp. CO348. The sequence continues at coordinate 207,865 of NZ_SGPI01000017.1, forward strand.
AATTTCTTTCTCAGCACTTTGAGGAATTAGAGAACAACGTTGAGTTTATAGATGTTGTCACACCGCTTACTTGTGAACGATATACCAAAAACTACAATGGCACAGTATTAGGTTGGGACCCATTCTCTCCTTACTCTGAAGAGTTTGAAAAATACATCAACAGACATGGACCCACTTTACCTCACTTAGATAATTTCTATTTTTCCGGTCACTGGGGAACATCAAATGGTGTAGCTCAGGCCGTGGCTAGCGGCAGACATATAGCCCAATATCTTTGTCTACAAGATAGCAAAAGGTTTCGAGTTACGCCCTTTTTAAGCCATGCCAACACTGCAACGCAACCAAAAGAGAATGAGCAATATGCATAACTTAGCGACAAAAAATAGGGTCACTCAAGCTATGAGTATACTCTGCTACCCAATCATTTTCTTAATAGTTAGTGCAATTAGTTTACTTGCGATTACAGAAAAACTTGAACTTGGTATCACTACTTTTTTCACCGTTTTATTCGTTATTTTTTACTTCGTTGTGATGGAAAGAATAAATCCTTTTCGACATAGCTGGCATCCAAGCAAAAAGGAATGGCAAAGAGATGGACGTTATTTCATTTTAGTGATGATTTATGGCGCGATTGGCGCGGGCATCATTCGCACCATCTCCATTTATTTGGCACCTCAGGAAAATGCACTAACACTGTCACAAAATGTGTTACTAGCAATTCTCGTTAGTTCATTTACGGGATATTGGCTTCATAGATTGCAACACAAGTACCTATCTTTGTGGAGCTTTCATGGTATTCACCATACTCCGAACAAGGTCACAACAAGTAATAATGTTGTTGTACATCTATTTGAAGTAATTATAAGCGCAGTTACTATTCAACTTATCTTTCTACTCTTGGGCTTTTCTGCCGAAAGCGTATTTATTGCCGGTCAATTTACGGTATTGCAAGGGTACTTCATACACGCCAATATCAATGTCAAAATGGGATGGCTAAATCATCTTATTGCAACCCCCGAGTTGCACCGGTTTCACCACAGCACCAACTTACAAGAAGCTGGAAACTACGGCTCTGAACTAAGCATTTGGGATAAAGCCTTTAACAGTTTCCAGTACCACCCCGAGCGCTCACCTCAGGAAATTGGTGTTACTAAACCACATTTGTTCCCTGCCCCTTCAGCCATTGGACTTGGTATTTTGCACCCTTTTAAGTGGTTTATAAGTTCAAAAGGCAAACGTCCAAATTACAGCAATATTGATAAACGCACGGCAAATAGGCCGAAAAAAGTGCCATCAACAACCCATGATATTGGATGATAGTGTGAAAGATTTAACTCAAGGCTCAATTCCAAAACATATCATATCAATGGCCTTGCCACTGGCTATCGGTATGCTTGTCCATACACTTTATATGTTTACCGACCTCTATTTTGTATCTCAGCTAGGTGATGCAGAAACGACGGCTCTCAGCTTAGTTGGCAATGTACTCTTTTTTATTTTTGCGATTAGCCAGATTTTAAACGTTGGAACCGCTACGTTAATTGCGAACTCCGTGGGCAAGAAAAACCAAGCTGAATCAAACTCAATCTTCAATCAAGCGATTTTATTGTCCTGCATATTAGGATTGGTGGTGCTATTTTTTGGGCTATTTGTGATCCAATTTTACCTTCAACATACCACTACAGACTTGGCAGTTCGAGAAGCGGCTATGATTTACACTAAATGGTTTATTCCTTGTCTCGCAATGCAATTTTTATTTATTACTTTGGGAGCAGCGATGCGAGGTATAGGAATAGTTAAACCTATGATGTTTGCTCAGCTCGGATCTCTCCTTCTCAATATCTTGCTATCCCCTTTACTTATAACCGGTTGGGGTTTCATCCCTTCCATGGGGATCTCGGGGGCTGGACTTGCAAGTTCAATTTCCATGATATTAGCTATTGTCGTTACCCTTTTATATTTCAGAAAAGCAGATGGTTATCTAAGAATTGATCTAAAAGCATGGAAAATTGATCGTTCTACCATCAAAAAACTACTCGTTATAGGCGGACCCGTTGGGCTCGAGTTAACGCTAACCTTCTGCTACATTTCGCTGACGTTTTGGGCAATCAAAGATCTCACAACGGATGTCCAAGCAGCACTCAGTATCGGTTCAAAGATAATTCAAGGACTTTCTCTCCCCATGATGGCTGTTGTCTTTTCGCTTCCTGCAGTTGCAGGGCAAAACTTTGGTGCAAATAACTTAGCACGATTTAAATATGCTTTTTTTTGGGTAATGTGCTGTGTTTCAATCATTATGTTGCTCATGTCTGTTATCGCAATAAACTGCGGCTCCCTGCTTGCCACTCCTTTCTCAAATGATGCAAATGTCATCGATCAAACGCAGTACTTTCTGGAGATTGTTGCATTTAACTTCATCGCCACTGGTATCGTTTATAGTTGCTCGGGAATATTTCAGGCTACAGGTAATACTTTCCCCTCTCTTATAAGCAATGCTTCCAGACTATTCACTTTTGTTTTACCTGTTATCTGGCTCGTACTTACACAACGAGTTTCCGTAGAGTTACTATGGCATCTGTCTGTGATAACTGTGCTTATTCAAGCAGCTTTAAGCTTGTATTTAGCTAGAAATCATTTAGGGCTCATTGCTAGCAAAATAAGTGCTACCGATTACTCCGTGAAGGAGGTATCGTGATTACCAATAAAATAGAAGAGCGCATAAACCACCAGCTTTCTACTTCCAAATGGTTTTCCTTACTCAATAAGCCTAACACCATTCGCAAACAACTCATTTGCTTTCCTTTTGCTGGCGCAGATGCAGCTGTTTATCAAAACTGGGCAGGAAAACTGCCTGAAGATGTCGCTTTATATGCTCTCCAAGCACCCGGGCGAAAGGAGCGAAGTCATGAAGCTGCCATTGATAATATTCATACCTTGGTCGCAGCAATAGCATCTATTTTGAGCAAAGCAACACCATTACCTAGCGTTTTTTACGGTCATAGCAATGGCGCTTATATTGCGTATGAGCTTGCCTTAGCACTTCAACACAGCAGCTGCAATATCGTTAAACACCTGTTTATTGCAGCAAGGAAGGCACCACAATATGCGATAAGAAAATCCCCCTACCATACTCTTGACGATAAGAAGTTCATTGCGGCGGTAAATTTAATGGGCGGTTTACCACCGGCTTTGCTCAATGATATCGAACTGCAACAACTGATGTTGCCAACGTTAAAAGCGGACTTTAAGCTGGGAGAGACCTATCAATACGACTCGGCTTGTAAACTCGACGTGCCTGCAACCGTGTTATATGGTACACGGGATAAAGCAGCTACGGGGACGGATATGCACCATTGGGAAAGTTGCTTTAAACAAGGTATCACGCCTAAAGCGATACCTGGTCGGCACTTTTTTATGCAGGATTCCTCGGCTTTGGTGCTAAAAGAAATTAACGCGGTGTTAGAAACACTGAGCCCCTTATAGTTGGGGCTCTTTAGTTACTTCAATTTGCCTAATGGCTAATCCTTGAATTTCTATGACTTTAAACTTAAAGCCATCAACTTCTAACGACTCTCCCTCGGCAGGAAAATGCTTTAGCCTGTGGATCACAAAACCGGCTAAGGTTTCTATGGCTTCAATCGGTTCAAACTCGTACTCAATCACCGAAGCTTGAAAGTCCTTAATCGACATATCGCCCTGCACTAGCCATCGGGTATTATCCTTTTGTCTAAATTGGGCTTCTATTGCTTGGTCGTCTTTCAGTGCAATTAAATTCAAGATACTGGATAACGTTACCATCCCAACCACTGTTGAGAATTCATTGATCACCACCGCACAGTTGCTTTCATGACTTTTCAGCCCATCTAGCGCATCGGAAAGGCTTAGAGTATCAAGTAAAATTACCGGCTTATGGAATTCTTGTTGTTGACCATCCAGTAACGGCTTTTTAGCCAAAATATTACTAAGCAGTTGTTTGGCTTCAGGTGCAGCTATCACTTTGTCGAGCGAGCCGTCACACAGCAAATATTGTTGAAAACTGTGCGCTTGAATTAACGTGCTCAGGTTTTCTTCTGATTCTTGAATGTCTAACCACACGATTGCATCGCGATTGATCATCGCTTGGGTAATATTAGTCTGGTTAAGGTCGAGCACATTGCCAATGATATTGTACTCATGCTCGCACAGCTCACCCTGCTCAGCACTTTGATCAACCACCGCATAAATATCATCACGGGTTACCTGTTCGTCACGTTCATTTGGTAAATTGAATAGCTTTATTATCCAATCAGCGAACACGTTAAATAGCCAGATAATAGGCTTAAAAATCCATACACTGGCGAGCATTAGATGGATAAATCGCATCGCGATAGTTTCAGGGATAACCATGGCTATTCGTTTTGGCAATAGATCAGCAAACAATACAAATAACGATGTGATCAGTAAAAACGACACCACAGTGGATATTTGCAATAACATCGAGGCATGTGCCGCAACATCGGCAAACATAAAACTTGCAACCCAGTTTAGTAGTTGCAATACATAAGGGGTAAACACCGACTCGCCTATCATACCCGCGACAATCGCCAAAGCATTGAGTACCACCTGTACCGCAGCAAAAAACTGATGCGCATTGGCCTGCAAATACAATACTTTCTTGGCTCTAACGTCACCAAGATCAAATAAGGTTTGTAATTTAACTTTGCGTGCCGCTGCCAATGATATTTCACACAGCGCGAAAACTGCACTCAAGCTAATGAGTAACAACACCCAAAAAAAGTCCACAGATACACCTAAAAAAGAAAGCGAGAATTCGACGCGATGTATACGCCTATTTTATGACTTTAGCAATGTAATTCGCGTCAAATAATTAAATTTTTGTTGCCAATCTCGTACCGATTATCGTACTGTTCGCGACGAATAAAAAAGTACGTCAAGGAAGGAAAATGACAAAACTGATACACACCCTCAAATTAGCCCTACTCACAATGATATTGTTCTGCTTTTCAACGGCATGTTCAACCTATCATGAGATCACTAAAACCACGTCTTATCAAGATGAAATCTCGACCTTTTTAAAAACTGAAGACGGTAAACATCTCATCTTTGTTGGAAAAGAGCATCATTACATACTGCGGACTGATCCCACCTTAGCCAAGCTACTCGATAGCCCGCTTTTGGCATTTATCTCTCTTGAGAGAAATGACTTTCACATCAGTTCAATGCGAAGCGTAGAAGGAAAGGTTGATATTCTTTTAAGTCCTAATACACCGAACGATATAGAAGCAAAAGCCCAAGACTATGGTTTTAAGTCTGGTCGTGTTTCTGTCAAACTTGTTGGTGATAGATATGATAATCGGGACCTGAACTTTGCTCACTTCAAACAATTTGAGCACCCACTCGTAATCCACTTTAGCGTTGCACAAAGTTTTTCAGAAAAGGCATCAGCAGCGATTACGACACCACTAAGAGATATCGCAGAAGGCGCTATTTTTTTATTAGCTGTCCCTGTCATTGCAATATTATGCATGGGTGAAAAAAGGTGCCTACACTAAACACTTTACGAAGGCTAAATTCAGCCTTCACATTACCTTTTCGCTGAATACCCTAACTAAATCACCAATATCTTTGACAAAGTACAAAAATATAGTGCGATAAAAAACCACTCTGAAAGATATTTCCATGATAATAATTCAGGTCAAGCTCATCGATCTCTGTCGGTGTAATCCCGCAATGTCAGTGATTACATTACTGATTGGACTAAATTCGCTTCACTTGTCCGTGTACTTAACTTTCCTATGTTTAACGAAAGTGATAACCAAAATCACCAACGCCAGTAGCTGAAAAAGCCAAATAGCGGAATAAATCCAAATGGCTCAACGAGCGATATAGCCAGCCTTTACGCCCTCACTTAAAGTAAAGCTGTCCCCCACAGAGCCCACCACCATTTGCTTGCGGTTTGACTTCATCAATTCACGCAGCACGTATAGCGAGTTAATACCAGTACAATGTGCACCCATCATATTCTTTAAGCCAAACTGCTGTAATTTACCTGCTGTCCATGCCAAGTGTTTATCATCCGCATTTATTAAATGGAATCCGCCTATCGCCGTCGTAATATCTGCGGGGTGGATCGTTTTTACTATGTGTTCCATCGTGTTGATGATACCCGCGTGCCCGCAACCAGCTATTAATACAAAGCCATCTTTGGTATTTATCACCAGTGACATATCTTCTGGAATGTTATCTTCTCTATCGCCGTGCTTACCTTCAATTTTGCTATTTCCACTCCAATTATGTTCGGGGTGAATGCGCTCAACATTGCCTGTTAACCAAACACCTGGGTAAATTTCCTGCGCCTCACTGTATTGTTTGAAAACCACACCTTGTTTTTCAAGCGCGAGCTTCATCGCGTGCATGCGGTTTTCTCTACCTGCACGTTTTGCGAAAATACCGTGACCAACATGAACGCGAGACATCGCTTTTGCATTCTTTTTACTCAGCTCGGTCCTTAACGTTTCTAGTCCACCGGTGTGGTCGCCATGATTATGACTTAAAATTACATCTTCTACATCAGACAAATCGATTCGCAAGTCTCGCGCATTTTGCAGTACTGTTTGCGGCCGATTACCAGTATCAAAAAGAATTTTTCGGCCGTCCACTTCAACTAGTGCTGCATATCCCCACTCGCCAATGCCACTATCCGCAAGCATGGTCGACAGCGTAGTGATTTTGAGTGCTTTGACTTGGTGAGGAGTTTCATTGGCAGCCGCTGTCGGTGACGTAATGAACCGCCACAAACAAATTAGACACAGAATATGTATACGGTGCATAAGAATTCCTTTTGCGTATTTTATATATAAATATTGCCGAAGCTAACTGGATATTTAATAAAAATCAACCTGTTACCATATTAGTCTAGAGCCAAATTAGTATAAATGGCCACATGAACGGCAGATCAAATTTTAGGAGGAAGCAACCAAAGCACCACTTTGAAAAGTTAACAAGTAAATCTGTTCTCTTAATACACAAAAGTAACTTCGACTTTGGTTTATGTCTGCCTCCTTAGCAAAAAGTGACTTTAGGCGTAATACCTAAAGCGCCTCTCTCGCTTTAAACTCAAGTACTTGGGCATTGATACAATAGCGGTCTTGACCCTTTGGCCCTTCATTTTTAAATACATGGCCTAAATGAATGCCGCTGCTTTTTGAGCGTATTTCGGTTCTTACCATTCCGTGGCTTAAATCTTTGTGATAGGTCACGCTGTCTTTTACTGGGTGAGTAAACGACAGCCACCCAGTGCCTGAGTTAAATCTATCTCGGGTGTCAAAAAGAATCTTGCCGCTTAATTTATCGATAAATACGCCATCTGGTGTGTTTTTAAAGATATCATACTGCTTGCAAAATGGTCTTTCTGTGCCTTTTTGAAAGGCAATGTCAAAAGCTTCTGAACGACCCAGCTTAAAAGCACCGAGTGCCTTATAAAACTCTTCTCTCGCCATAAAACCTTGAAAGCCAAGGGACTCAACACCATTTTCAATAAATAAGATTGTTGGCGTCGCCCAAGTCGCGGTTTTTATCATTAGCCCCTCGAGTTGATCTGCATAGCGAAAATGAAGTGGGATATCACCTTGATAGTCGTTTAACACCTCTTTTTTTAGCTTTTCACAATAAGGGCAATAGCTTTTAGCATCAACAATCACAATATGCTTACCTTGGGCTAGCATAGTGTTATCAGCTTTATCTTTCGCCACCTTTTCAAAGGTCACTCCCGTGCTGTGATCTGGGCAGTATCCCTTAGGGTTCTTGGTTAAGTAGTTTTGATGATACTCTTCCGCTGGATAGAATTTTCTAAGTGGCTTGATCTTGGTTTGAATGTCGCCATAGCCTTGCTCAGATAATAAATGTTGATACTGCGCTTTTAATGTGTGGGCCTTGTCACTTTGTTGATCGTCAGTATAGAGAATGATCGAACGATACTGCGTTCCAACGTCATTACCCTGACGGTTTTTTTGGGTTGGATCATGACTTTCAAAGTAGTACTTTAGCAGCGCATCGGTGGTGATAAGATTTGCGTTGTAAGTTACCTTTACCACTTCCGCATAGTTGTCTTCATCAAAGCGTCGGCTCGATTTAATAATTTCTCTATAACTTGGCTTAAACCCTTTACCGTCGGCATAGCCAGACTCAGCATCTATCACGCCCGTCATTTTCTCGTAGCGTTTTTCGGGACCCCAGAAACAACCGGAGCCTAACACTAACGTTTTAATATGGTTACTAGCACCATCAACTTTAGGCTTGGGCATATCTGTCCCCGCGAGCGCCGATACGCCTACACCTAACATCATGATAAATCCTATCGATGCGGCTACCTGTAATGTTCTCATCACTACCCTCTCAATGCTGTACGTCACAACTAAGTATGATTATCACTTCATACTTATTGAACTTAATATGATTTACTGCGTATTAAATGAGACCGTCTAAGGTTAATTATCATTTCATCTAAAGTCGTTCATGATAGTGAAGTAGTGCTGTCTGCAAAACTGCAAAATAAAGGAATAGGTGTGAGTAAAATAAGTGAGAATCTCTATCAAAAGCTAACCAATGATGACGAAGCGCGTGCCTGTAAGGCAATTGACGATAAGGCGTGTAAAGAAGTTCCCGGTAACTACGTGCTTATTTTATTGAGTCAACTATTTAGTAAATTGGGAGATGCCCTACTCAACCCAAAGATCACGCTACCTTGGCTGATGCAATCACTCGGTGCTCCTGCTTATTTGATATCGGCTCTAGTCCCCATTCGCGAGTCTGGTTCACTGATCCCACAATTGTTTATTGGTCAATGGGTGCGTAAGCATGCTAAACGAAAGCACCTTTGGTCTCTCGGCGCACTCACTCAAGCTATTTGTGTACTGCTTATGGCGCTACTTGCATGGCAACAAACTGAAAATCAATTGTACGCTTGGTTGGTACTTGGATTACTGGCGATTTTTAGCATAGCCCGCAGCTTAAGTTCCGTGTCGTCAAAAGATGTCATCGGTAAAACTATTCCTAAACAAAAGCGCGGCCAGCTTAGCGGCCAAGCCGCCTCTGTCAGTGGACTTATAACCGTTACATTTGGTGTTGGGCTTTTTATCGCTGCCACTCAAGTAAACAATGTCAACTTTGTGATCACACTGGTACTAGCTGCAACCTTTTGGTTGATTGGTGCGCTAACGTTCTCACAAATCAAAGAATATGAAGGCGCCACCGAAGGCGGAGAAAACGGATTAGATAAAATAAAGCAAGATTTCGCGCTGTTAAAAACAGACCCAACACTGAAAAAGTTTATTTTTGCGCGTGGGTTTTTGTTAAGTTCCGCGCTTATTCCGCCCTATTTCACCGTGCTGGCGCAGCAGAGTATCGGCAACGGAGCATGGGTGCTGGCAGCTTTGTTAGCGGTGTCTGGGCTTGCCAGTTTAGTCAGTGGGGCTTTTTGGGGTCGTCTTGCCGACCAATCAAGTAAACGCGTGATGATGTATGGCGCTACAATCACCGTTGCTATCACTGCAATACTACTGGCAACTTCTTTATTTTATTCTTCACTGCTAGAAAGAATCTGGTTCATTCCACTTTGCTATTTTGTTATTGCTATCGCCCATCAAGGCGTGCGCGTGGGCCGCAAAACCTACGTGGTCGATATGGCTGAAGGAAACAAACGCACCAGTTACGTCACGCTCAGTAACACAATTATCGGTATTGTGCTTTTATTAACAAGTGCACTTGGTGTCATTGCCTCGGCATTTTCAATTACAGTGTTACTTGCACTCTACATTATGATCACGATATTAGGCATTGTGCTGACAAGCCGCTTACCTAATGTCACTGAACGGTAAAACCTGTTACTTCACCGACAAATTGTGTCTAAATTTCTCTGATTAAGGTAAAAACGCCGCAATTTTAGTTATCTGAGGATAAGATTATGTCATTGACTACGCGTTTTTCTGCTTTAGCGCTGGCGGTTGCCAGCATGACTTCTGCAAATGCCGCTGACTTTGAGTTCAATACCAAGCTTGCTGACGCTGATGCACTGGTAATTTTTCAAGCTGGTGAAAGCCAAAGTAACCTAAAGTTCCTTGATAAAGACACTCGCAAACAATTGGAGCGCGCAATTGCTGCTGAAGACTTTAAAGGAGCATATGGCAAAACAGTTGAAGTATTAGCGCCAGTAGACTCTGATTATAAGCGTATCTTCATTGTTGGTTTAGGTGAAACAGGCGCACTCAATGCGAGCAAAATGACCAAACTTGGCGGTAACTTACACGCTAAATTTGAAGGTAAAAAGCTGGAGAATGTTGCAGTTGCATTCGAAGACGTTGAGGGAGCGCTCTCAAATGCAGAACTAGCAGCACAATTTGCACACGGTGCAAACCTTCGTGACCACACCTTCGAAGTATACAAAAAAGAACCAAATACTTTTAACGTAAGCTATCACTTCGATGTTGCCGATAAGCAAGCAACACAGGCTCAGTATAAAGCACTACAACACATTCAAGCTGGCGTGTTTTTAGCGCGTGACTTAACCTCTGAAGTCGCAACAGAAATGACCCCGGTTGACTTTGCAAAAGCAGCAAAGGAACTTGAACAATATGGCGTTGAAGTAAAAGTATTAGCACCAGCTGAACTTAAAGAGCTTGGCATGGGCGCACTTGAGGGCGTTGGCCGTGGTAGTGAGCACGGCTCTCGTTTAGTTGTTGCACACTATAAAGGCAACAGCGAGACACCAATTGCCCTGATCGGTAAAGGTATTACGTTTGATTCTGGTGGCTATAGCATCAAAACCGGTGCTTCGATTGCACGCATGAAATCTGACATGGCGGGCGCGGCTGCCGTGCTTGGTACAGTAAAAGCAATGGCACTGAGCAAAGCAGACGTAAACGTGGTCGCTGTGATGGGGATGGCAGCAAATATGGTGTCTCAGTATTCAATCGCACCGGGGGATGTACTGCGCACCGCAGAAGGCATTAGCGTAGAAGTTGTCAACACAGATGCTGAAGGCCGTTTGGTGCTGTCTGATGCGATGTGGTATGCACGTAAACATTATAGCCCTGAGATCATGATTGACGTTGCGACATTAACTGGCTCTAAAATTGGTGCTGTTGGTAACGAGTATTCTGCAATTTTCTCAGAAGATGATAGCTTAATTACAGAATTTACCAACGCCGGTAAAGTTGTGAACGAAAACGTATGGCGTCTACCGCTTGGCTATAAAGACAAGCTAAAATCAGACATCGCCGATTTCCAAAACGTAGGTTCAGGTGGTCCTGGTGCAACAACTGCTGCGACTTTCCTGCAACAATTTGCTGGTGACACCCGTTGGGTTCATATCGATATTGCCGGTAACGCACTTTCAAGCTCAGCCAAAGACGAAGTACCAACTGGTGGTACAGGCTATGGCGTTCGCCTTCTAAGTCAATGGCTATTAACTGCTAAATAAATCCTCAGATTTTAAGCCGTGTTTAAGCACGGCTTTTTTGTAACTGCAACAAAACGGCAACTGATAGCAATAACTTCGTTTCAATTGCGAGGTGTGTTATAAGAATTATAACGTTTACCAAAGCAACCAACTGTTATTGCCTATGTCCGATGTGAGTTGTTATCTATTAGGTGAGCAAGCAATTGTTGTAAATACAACATGTTTGCCTGATAGCAAAAGTCCAATTAATCAACAATTGTTCGCCCTCAAGAAATGGCTTGATAGTAGCGGTGATTTTATTGATGTGGTGCCTGCCAAGTCTTCTGTTACTGCCTATCTAAAAGACCCCCGTAACGCCGATGCGTGGCAACATAAAATCCAAGCACATTGGCAAGACCTAGAAATAGCAGAGGTAAAGCCAACACACCATCATATTGAGGTGTTTTATGGCAAAGAATTCGGACAGGATTTTGAACGCATAGCGGACGGATTACAACTGACACCAAAACAGCTTATCGAGCTGCACTCAAGCGTTGATTATCAAGTACAATTTATTGGCTTCTTACCCGGTTTTGCTTACTTGTCAGGGTTACCAGCTGCGCTTCAATTACCCAGAAAATCCACACCAACTACCAAAGTCCCCAAGGGCAGCATTGCCATCGCAGACAGCTACAGTGCAATTTACCCGAGTCAATCTCCTGGTGGCTGGCATTTAATTGGACAAACTAACACTACGCTATTTGACCCAAATTCTGCATCAGCAAGCTTGCTGCAACCGGGAGATATCGTGCGTTTTGTGGAGAAATCATGCTAGAAGTTATTAAACCTGGGCCACTTTCAACTATTCAAGACATTGGCCGTCAAGGACTTCGCCACTTAGGAGTAAGTCAAGCAGGTGTCATCGACCCTGTTGCGCTTAAACTTGCAAATACACTCTTGTCAAATGACGATGATAATGCAGCTATTGAAGTGACCATTGGCTTATGTGAGTTTCACTTCCACGCCCCCACTAACTTTGTTATCGCGGGGGCAGATCTCAATGCCGCTTTAAACGATGAAGCGATATACCCTTGCTGGCGCTACAGCGCTAAAGCTGGAGATAAGCTGACATTTAAACAAAATCGCGATGGTTTACGCGCTTATTTGGTGGTCGAAGGTGGATTTACCAACATAGACAAGCTGCTTGGGAGTTATTCAACCGATCTCATGGCAGGCTTTGGGGGAATATGCGGCCGAGCTCTTAAACAAGGGGACAAACTAAGCTACACGCCGAGCACTGCCAAAAGCGCCGTTGGTGGTCTACAGCCCAGTTATGAAAAGCTCATTCACTTTATCCCAGGCCCGCATCTCGAGTTAATTTCCAAACAGACACTGAGTGTATTAAACGACACCATTTGGAAAGTAAATCCCAGCAGTAATCGTATGGGTATTCGCCTAAGTGGCCATAGCAGCCTAGTGCATGCACACAATATTGCAACCCAAGCTGTCCACCCTGGAATCATTCAGCTGCCCCCCAGTGGCGAGCCCATTATCCTATTGAATGACTGCCAAACCACAGGCGGTTATCCAATTATTGGTACCATCATTCAAGCCGATATGCGCCACTTGAGCCAATTGGGCGCGGGTGATTGTATCCATTTAAAATCAACATCCCTTATAGATGCAGCAAAGGAATCTCACCGAGCACAGGCGCATCTCAATCAGCTAAGGTTAGCGCTTAAAAATAAAGAACAACAAAATGACTGAGCTAAATCTCCTTCCCCTTTCGGGCATTGCCGTGATTGTTATTGGCTTTGCTCTGAGGTTTAATCCCTTATTGGTTGTCACCTCGGCAGGTCTAGTTACTGGTTTTGCCGTTGGAATAGACTTTGTCGACTTAATTGCCACCTTTGGCGAAAAGTTTATGAACTCTCGCCAGCTTGCGAGCTTTTTACTTATCTTACCCGTGATTGCAATTTTAGAGCGTTACGGTTTACAGCAACGCGCTAAAGCTTGGGTTGCGGGCATAAAAGGGGCGACCACTTCTCGAATTTTAAGTATGTATTTTGTGGTCCGTGAGTGCTCCGCTGCGCTGGGGTTAATCAATTTAGCGGGCCAAGCGCAAACCGTTAGACCACTGCTTGCTCCGATGGCGATCGGCGCTGCGGCAAACCAATACGGCGACCTGCCACAAGATGTAAAAGACATGATAGGCGCACATGCTGCCGCCTGCGATAACATTGCCGTGTTCTTTGGCGAGGATATTTTTATCGCCTTTGGTGCTGTACTACTGATGGATGCATTTCTAAAAGAAAACGGCATTGCCGGGATTGAACCGCTACATATCGGACTTTGGGCAATACCAACTGCAATTGCCGCGCTCATTGTTCATCTCTTCCGTTTAGCGCGATTTGAAGCAAAAATCCGGGCAGAAATTGCGCGCTGTCAGCAGCAACAAAGCGAAGAAGAGCAAACACCTAGCAACACAAATTCAGCGCTTAAGGAGGAGTCATTATGAGCTTAATGAACACTTCTGACGCGCAATCTAGCCTACTTTCAATTGACAACATCTATTTATTGATTGGTTTTATCGTGATGTTTCTGGTGGTAAAAACGCTACAAGATAAGGCCCATCCTAAGCGTTTCACGACGGCACTATTTTGGTTTTTATTTGGCACTGTTTTTATCTTTGGCGATGCTTCTATCGCATTGATTGGTGAGCGAAATACATATTTATGGATTGGCATCAACGTGGTGATCATCGCACTGCTTGCAGGTATGAATATGGTTTCCATGGGAAATTACGAAATGCCGTGCGAACGAGCCAAAACAGAAGACGCAAATCGGTTTGGTAATAAATTGTTTGTTCCTGCTGTACTTATTCCAATAGTTACCGTGATCTGTACTATCATCTTAAGTGAGATCCAGCTCGGCGACTTTTATCTATTCGATCAAGATCACGTGACGCTTTCAGCACTGACACTCGCTTGCACCATCGCATTGCTGGTGAGCTGGAAAATAACCAAAGGCAGTCCACTACAAGCACTTTCTGAGTCTCGTCGCTTGGTCGACTCAATAGGCTGGGCAGCGATATTGCCACAGATGCTTGCAATGCTTGGCGGCGTATTTATCGTCGCTAACACAGGCACTGCAATCCAAGACTTAGTGACATTATTTATTTCGCCAGATAACCGTTTTATGCTCGTTGTACTGTACTGTGTGGGCATGGCACTCTTTACCATGATAATGGGCAATGCTTTTGCCGCATTTCCGGTAATGACGGCGGGTATTGCGCTACCATTTTTGATCCAGGGGCATGGCGCTGATCCTGCGCCGCTCGTCGCAATTGGCATGTATTCGGGTTATTGTGGAACACTGATGACACCGATGGCCGCTAATTTCAACATAGTGCCAGCGGCACTGTTAGATTTAAAAGATAAATACCAAGTCATTAAAGTGCAAATACCAACCGCTATAACGTTATTGGTGATTAATATTTTTCTTATGTACGGAGTCGTTTTTTAATGTCCAGTTACAGTAAACCTTGTGTCCTCGTTACTGGGTTCACCCCATTTGGTGGTGAGTCCATCAACCCTTCATGGCAATTAGCTCAGCTATTAGAAGGTGAAACCATTGAAGGCCACCTGATCCACACAAAAGAGTTACCTTGTGAATTTGACAAAAGTATTGAGTCTTTAACACAAGCGATAGATAAGTATCACCCAAGCATCGTGATCTGTTTAGGCCAAGCTGGTGGACGCTGTGATATCTCCATCGAACGTATCGCGATTAACGTTAACGATGCCAGAATAGCCGACAACGCAGGAAACCAGCCGATAGATACACCAGTCGTTACACACGGACCCGATGCTTACTTTGCCTCTTTACCAATAAAAAGTATGCTAAGTAGTGCGCTTCAAGCGGGAGTTCCTGCAAGTATCTCTAATACTGCGGGCACTTACGTGTGCAACCATGTGATGTATGGATTACTGCACTATCTTAGTACACATGACTTAGCGTGCCGTGGTGGCTTTGTACATATCCCATACTTGCCCTCCCAAGCGGCGCACCACTCTGGTGCACCCAGTATGGACATTGACACCCTAGTTAAAGGAATAAAAATCCTATTAACCAGTGCCATTACACAAAAGCAAGATATTAAGCTTGTCGCTGGAACGACACACTAATAAAAAATGCCCCACAATGGTGCAAGTTTGCACCATTGCACATCACAAAAAATTCACATTTTCTCTATTTCATTGTGTGACTTATCAAATTATTTTTGGTAGAACTTAAACTATCTCATGGTAGCTATGCTTCCGTGAGCAATAATAATTTGTTGATATTATCAACACATCAATAGGAATGAGGAAATATGTGTTCAATTTTCGGCGTACTTGACATCAAGACCGATCCCCTTGCACTTCGCGAGCAAGCGATCGAAATGTCAAAAAAACTAAGACACCGAGGCCCCGACTGGTCAGGGGTCTATTCAAGTGAAAAAGCCATTTTAGTTCATGAGCGTTTAGCTATTGTTGGCGTTTCTAGCGGCGCACAACCATTATTTAACCCTGAAGAAACACATATTTTGGCGGTAAATGGTGAAATTTATAATCATAAAGAGCTTGCAAAAGCACTGACCGTTCCATTTGAATTTCAAACAGAGTCAGACTGTGAAGTGATCTTGGCGCTATACAAGCAAAAAGGCCCTGAGTTTTTAGATGATCTCAATGGAATTTTTGCATTTTGTTTGTACGATGAAACGGAAGATGCCTTTTTAATTGGTCGTGATCATATCGGTATCATTCCACTTTACACTGGCCGTGATCAAAGCGGTAACCTCTATGTCGCCAGCGAAATGAAGGCGCTCACACCTATTTGTACACAAATTGAAGAGTTTCCTCCCGGCCATTATTGGTATTCAAAAGAAGGTGGTCCAAGAGAGTATTACCAACGCGACTGGCAAGCATTTAGTGCAGTAAAGGACAATGAGGCCAGCCCCGAAGCGGTTAAAAATGGGCTAGAAGCCGCAGTAAAACGCCAATTGATGTGCGATGTGCCATATGGCGTGTTGTTGTCTGGTGGTCTCGACTCTTCTGTGATTTCCGCTATCACACAAAAGTTTGCAGCAAAGCGTATCGAAGATGATGATGCTTCCGATGCTTGGTGGCCAAAACTTCACTCATTTTCCATTGGCTTGGAAGGTTCACCCGATCTCGCTGCAGCACAAAAGGTAGCAGATAAAATCGGCACAGTTCACCATCCCATTCACTTTACCGTACAACAAGGGATTGATGCCCTTAAAGAAGTGGTCTATCACCTAGAGACCTACGATGTCACAACCATTCGCGCTTCTACTCCTATGTACCTCATGGCACGCTACATTAAAGCAATGGGCATTAAAATGGTGCTATCGGGTGAAGGGGCCGATGAACTATTTGGCGGCTATTTGTATTTCCACAAAGCACCAAATGCTGAGGAGTTTCACAACGAGCTAAACCGAAAGGTCTCGAAACTGCATATGTTTGATTGCTTACGTGCAAATAAGTCGATGGCAGCTTGGGGGGTTGAAGCACGTGTGCCCTTCTTAGATAAAGAATTTGTCGATATTGCCATGCGTACTAACCCGGACTACAAAATGTGTAAAGATGGCCGTATCGAAAAACACATTATCCGTGAGGCGTTTGATGGCTATTTACCCGATGACGTCTTGTGGCGCCAAAAAGAGCAATTTTCTGATGGCGTAGGCTATAGCTGGATCGATTCACTAAAAGAGTATGTTAGTCAGCAAGTGAGCGACTCGGATCTTGAAAACGCCCACTACCGCTATCCAATCAATACACCGGATAGCAAAGAAGCCTATTATTATCGCACCATTTTTGAGTCGCATTTCCCAGGAGAAGCGGCAGCTAAGTGTGTTCCTCACGGCAAGTCTGTGGCGTGTTCAACGCCCGAAGCGCTTGCTTGGGACGAGTCTTTCCAGCGCAATGCCGATCCATCAGGTCGCGCAGCGAGCTCACACAACGAAGCATATAATCAAAAATAAGAAAGTAAAAAAAGGGACGCTCGTCCCTTTTTTAAAATTATCAGTTCTTGCGTTAAATAAAACGCTTGATGATAAAGTCGACTTTCACACGCTTGGCCTGACCAAGGAGTTTTTTCACCGGTGCTGGATAATCCGCTAGTGTCTCGAGATCATCGTGGCTTTCGATGCGACGGCAATGTTTTAAGATCTCTTGCTTTTCTAACTCAATTTGAGGCAACAATACTTTGTCGGGATCTTCTATTAGAATGCCATTTTCAATATCTAACCCCCACGCCCTTGGGTTGAGGTTATGACCACTCATTAAATGCGTATCGCCATCTTTGCTCACTCCCTTCAAGTGAAACGAGTTATTGCCATCTTGCCACAGATACACATCCAGCAATCCGGCAGTTATGAAGCGGCGTTGCGACTTGATAAATTTATACAAAATGGTTTCGTACAAATAAGGAAGCGCACCAATTCGGCTAAATGGCTGCTCTGGACTGATATAGAAATCATTTGCCGTTTTATCCCCCACCACTATTGTCACCTTTTTACCTGTTTTCAGTAAACGACGTAGCGAGCGCAGTAGAGGAGCCGGAAAATTGAAGTAAGGAGTGTAAAGTACTAACTCTTGTTCTGTGGTATCGAAAAGCGCCTTAATAAGACGGTTTAGCTTATTAGTTCTACGACCAAAACCTAAAAATGGACGAACCGTTAGACCTTCTCGACTGTTCGCCTTTGAAATATCATA
The DNA here is from genome assembly GCF_004208845.1 of Pseudoalteromonas sp. CO348. Lineage (NCBI taxonomy): Bacteria > Pseudomonadati > Pseudomonadota > Gammaproteobacteria > Alteromonadales > Pseudoalteromonadaceae > Pseudoalteromonas > Pseudoalteromonas sp. CO348. The sequence goes on from NZ_SGPI01000017.1 coordinate 226,078, forward strand.
GCTGGCCTTTTTCAACTGTTTCATCAGCTGTTTTTGCTCAGTACGAATGTCGAGTAAAGTAGGTAATGGGCGGATGTCGAGTCTAGGTACTGCGTCAGACGCTATCAGCACATGATCGGTAAAGTGGCAAAAGCTATCCGCGAGCTGTGCTTGTTTAATCACGAAATAGCGGTCTAGGCGGTATTTTTCATCTTGATGCAAATAGACATTATTTAAACTAGCACCGCTATAAAGCAGGATGTCGTCAATAACAAAGCCTTTTAAATGCAACACGCCAAAAAGCTCTTTTGCTTTTACCGGCACACCATACACTTCAACTTGAGTGCCCAGCTGCTCTTTTAAATCACAATATAGCTTGGCATTGCCTTCTGACTTTTCAGCACCAATGAGGCCACGTTGCGCACGGTGAAAATCAACCAACACTTTTACCGTTAAGTCTGGATTTTGCTGTGCAGCCTCGTGCAATGCGTGCAATATCTCGCGACCCGCCTCATCATCTTGAAGATAAAGTGCGGTGATATAAATACGCGTTTTTGCCTGTGAGATCAGTTGTAAAAGCGTCTGATGATATTGCTTAGCATCAGTTAACACCTCACAATCTTGTGCACTTAACCCAAAGCCTGGGGTATTCTGCCAAAATGCCATATGTACCTTTTCAATTAGGCTATCAACTCTTGATAGCAAAACAAAATTCTCTAAAACATATCAAAAAAAAAACCTGAGGTCATGAAATACTGCTGTTTTTTGCTAGTCCAGAACAAGATTGCTCAATCTGTAGTCGATTTAAAACAAAACAGTACAAATTTTTTGACAACTTGCCAATTTATACCAAATCGGATTACGGTTTTTTATTTACTTCCCTATTGAATTACATAGAATCGAACAAACTTTTGCTTAATAGCATTTTTTAGAATTTAGTTAGGAAAATTACATGAGCGATGCAAAACACTGCAAACTGTTGATTTTAGGTTCGGGTCCTGCGGGTTACACTGCCGCGGTATACGCAGCACGGGCAAATTTAAACCCAGTATTAATCACAGGTATGCAGCAAGGTGGTCAGCTGACTACAACAACTGAAGTCGAAAACTGGCCTGGTGATGCACATGGTTTAACGGGTCCAGCACTTATGGACCGTATGAAAGAGCATGCAGAGCGCTTTGAAACTGAAATCATTTTCGATCACATCAACAAAGTTGACGTGACGAAGCGCCCTTTCACACTTACTGGCGATCAAGGTACTTATACTTGTGATGCGTTAATCATCGCAACAGGTGCATCAGCAAAATACCTTGGTCTTGAATCTGAAACAGCGTTCCAAGGCCGTGGCGTATCTGCTTGTGCGACTTGTGATGGATTTTTCTATCGTGGTCAAAAGGTTGCGGTTGTTGGCGGTGGTAATACCGCGGTTGAAGAAGCACTTTATCTATCAAACATCGCTGAAGAAGTACATGTTATTCACCGCCGCGATTCTTTCCGCAGTGAGAAAATTCTTGCCGATCGCCTAATGGATAAAGCAGCGAACGGTAATGTTGTGTTACACCTAAATCGCACACTTGATGAAGTGCTAGGTGATGATATGGGTGTTACTGGTATTCGTATCAAAGATACTGATTCCGAAGCGACAGAGCAACTTGATCTTGCTGGTGTTTTCATCGCGATTGGTCACAAACCAAACACAGATATGTTTGAGGGCCAGCTAGAGATGAAAGATGGTTATTTGGTCGTGCAGTCGGGCCTAAATGGTAACGCAACACAGACCAGTGTTGAAGGTGTATTTGCAGCAGGTGATGTGTCTGACCACATTTATCGTCAAGCAATTACTTCTGCAGGTACAGGCTGTATGGCAGCACTAGACGCAGAGCGCTTCTTAGATAGCCAAAAATAATAGATAAATGGGTCGGTCTAGACTGACCCTCTTCCCTCCTTGCCTTAATTTGCTATATTGAAATAAATAACAATCTTGTAGTTTGTTCAATGATCCAACAACTGTTCCACCTCGCTTGCGATGACTTTCGTTTTCCACCAAATCACTATGCCTTGTCTGAACCAGATGGACTGCTTGCTATTGGTGGTTGTTTACAAGTAAAACGTCTGAAAAACGCTTATGCCAATGGGATCTTTCCTTGGTTCAATGAAGGTGAACCAATCATGTGGTGGAGCCCGAGCGAACGTGGGATTTTGGAGCTTCAAGATTTTCATTGTGGTAAAACACTAAGAAAAGCGCAACGTAAACTCAGTCCAACCGTCACTATCAATACCGCCTTTTCACAAGTGATTGAAGCTTGTAGAAATCAACGAATGGCCGCTGAAGGAACTTGGATCACAAATGCGATGTTGGCTGCGTATCAGCAAGCGCACATTCAGGGGTTAGCACATAGTGTGGAGATATGGGATCAAGGTAACCTAGTTGGCGGGCTATATGGCATCATGCAGTCTGGTGTATTTTGTGGTGAATCTATGTTCCACACCTTACCTAATACGTCCAAAATGGCGATGTGGGCACTGGTAAATTGGCTCAAAGCCCATCAGGCACATTTTATTGATTGCCAACTTGAAAATCCTTATTTAACAAGTTTGGGATTAAAAGTTGTACCAAGGAGCGAGTTTTTGACTAGACTTAAATTGGCGGATCGATTTGAGATCCCATCATCAATGTGGCAGCCTCAGGAGTTGAAAGCTATCTATGAATGAACACTTTCCTTCTAAAATCGGACTGAGCCAACAATTTAGTTGTAGTTATTTACCTGAGCAGAAGGAACAGTTACTGGTTATTCTAGACCCAAATTGTTACAGCCCAGATAGATTTGAACAATTGTTAGCATTAGGGTTTCGCCGCAGTGGAGACCAGATTTATCGTCCACACTGTCCCGCATGCTCAGCTTGTCAATCAGTAAGAGTATTAACTCAAGAATTTAAACCGAGTAAATCTCAAAAACGCAAACGCAATAAATTAAAGCAAGATTATCAGCTAATTATTAGCCACCAGGAGCGTCCTGAATACTATCCGCTATACGAAAAATATATCAGCCTACGTCACAGCGATGGCTCTATGTACCCACCTAACCGTCTCCAGTACGAAAGCTTCTTATTTTGTCGTTGGATGAACATCGTCTTTATCGAGCTATGGCACAAAGATAAGTTAATTGCAGTAGCCGTCACTGATTCAATGCCTTATTCATTGTCTGCTATTTATACCTTTTTCGATCCTGAGTATGAATCACTAAGTATCGGCACTATCATGATCATGGCTCAGCTCGAACAGGCAGCGAAACAGAATAAACCGTATTTGTACTTGGGTTATCAAATCGACGACTGCAAGAAAATGCGTTACAAAACCCAATTTGTTCCAGCACAAAAGCTAGTTAAAGATATTTGGCAAGATATTGATCCGGATGTCTCACAACCTTGTGCTTAATACCTAGCTTTCCTGCATACGTTTGCTCAAATGCAGGAATACACCTCCTTTTACACCACAACTATCCTATAGCATGGACAAAAAACATGCGTTACTAGCAGACTTTCCTATGCTAGAATAGCGCCCTTGCCTATCAACAAGGCTCCAGATTTTGAGATGCGTTAGGAATAGAAGCAAAAAACTTTGGTAAAACTGGCTGAATAAACGACCAAATTAACAAAAAATCAGCTTGTAACTTTACTTATTCCCCGCTTTTGGGCAAAATCTGCATCGTTTAATTTAACCAAGAGGTGATACGCTACACATGGCGAAAGAAGACGTAATTGAAATGCAAGGCACGGTCCTTGACACGCTACCAAACACAATGTTCCGTGTTGAACTAGAAAATGGTCACGTGGTTGTTGCACATATTTCTGGAAAAATGCGCAAAAACTACATCCGTATTTTGACTGGTGACAAAGTTACTGTTGAAATGACGCCTTACGACCTATCAAAGGGACGTATTGTCTTCCGTGCTCGTTAATCTGCGTGTGTAGATTTATACTAAGTTGATGCCGTAAACTCGTTGATACCCAAGCGACTTCAACATACTGATGTTACTTAGGTATACCAAGTTCATTCAAGCAATTAGTATACACGAACGACTAGCACTTAGTTTGAGAGACGATAATACCGCATCAAACTGAGTGATAACAAAAAGCCCAGCTATTCTGGGCTTTTTGTCGTGTGAAACTTTTTATTCTAATCCCAACGTTCAAAGGGAGCATCATCGTCTTCCGTGCTCGTTAATCTGCGTGTGTAGATTTATACTAAGTTGATGCCGTAAACTCGTTGATACCCAAGCGACTTCAACATACTGATGTTACTTAGGTATACCAAGTTCATTCAAGCAATTAGTATACACGAACGACTAACACTGAGTTTAAAAGACGGTAATGCCGCATCAAACTGAGTGATAACAAAAAGCCCAGCAACGCTGGGCCTTTTATAAATACTTCAGAGGTTTTATGCTGACACCGCTTCCGTTTGGTAATCAAAGGATAACTTGTTGTCTTTCACTGTAACTTTCACTGTCCCACCATCAGACAAATGACCAAACAAGATTTCATTGGCAAGTGGCTTTTTCAGGTTGTCCTGAATAACCCTCGCCATTGGACGAGCCCCCATTGCCTTGTCGTAACCCAGATCTGCCAGCCAATCTCGTGCTTGCGCCGTAAGTTCCAGATTAACCGATTTCTTATCAAGCTGCGCTTGCAATTCAACAATGAATTTATCAACAACTTGCAAGATAACTTCTTTCTCTAGGTGGTTGAACCAAATGATGTTATCCAAGCGGTTTCTAAACTCTGGTGTGAACACCTTATTGATTTCTACCATGGCATCATGAGAGTAGTCTTGCTGCTGGAATCCAATCGATTGACGAACAGTCTCTTGCACACCCGCATTTGTTGTCATCACCAACACAATGTTTCTAAAGTCTGCCTTACGACCATTGTTGTCTGTTAGTGTACCATGATCCATAACCTGCAATAGAATGTTGTAGATGTCTGGGTGCGCTTTCTCTATTTCATCGAGCAACACCACTGCATGAGGATGCTTGATTGCAGCCTCGGTCAACAGACCTCCCTGCTCAAAGCCAACATACCCAGGAGGCGCACCTATCAGGCGGCTAACGGCATGGCGCTCAGAATACTCAGACATGTCGAAGCGAATAAATTCTATGCCCATACACTTAGCAAGTTGCTTGGTTACTTCGGTTTTACCGACCCCTGTAGGACCTGCAAACAAGAATGAACCTACAGGCTTGTCTTCATTAGCAAGACCGGAACGTGATAAGCGAATTGCTGATGTTAACGCGTCAATCGACTCATCTTGGCCAAACACCAGCATCTTCAAGTTACGATCAAGATTCTTGAGCGTTTCTTTATCACTAGATGACACGCTTTGCTGTGGAATACGCGCCATTTTAGACACAATCGCTTCAATGTCCGACACATTAATCGTTTTCTTACGTCTTGAAGTTGGCTGTAGCCTCTGACTGGCTCCCGCTTCATCAATGACATCGATTGCTTTGTCAGGCAAATGGCGCTCATTGATATATTTAGCGCTCAGCTCAGCTGCCGCTTTTAACGCTTTTTGCGTGTAACGAATACCGTGGTGCTCTTCATAACGCTCTTTCAAACCATGTAAAATCTTAGTGGTATCTTCGACGCTTGGTTCAACCACATCAATTTTTTGGAAGCGGCGCACTAACGCTCTGTCTTTCTCAAAAATATTCTTGAATTCAGAATATGTTGTTGAGCCCATACAGCGAAGCTGTCCACTCGATAATAGTGGCTTAATTAGATTAGACGCATCCATCACACCACCTGAAGCAGCGCCAGCGCCGATAATGGTATGGATTTCATCAATAAATAATATCGCATGAGGTTTCGATTGAAGTTCTTTTAGTAGCGCTTTAAAGCGCTTCTCAAAGTCACCGCGATATTTTGTACCCGCAAGTAATGCCCCCATATCCAGAGAGTAAACCACTGCATCGGCAATTACATCGGGTACCTGATTATTAACTATTCGATACGCTAAACCTTCAGCAATCGCGGTTTTACCAACCCCCGCTTCACCAACGAGTAATGGGTTATTTTTCTTACGACGGCACAGTACCTGAACCGTACGCTCAACTTCCTCATCACGACCAACCAGCGGATCAATGCGGCCAGATTCCGCTTGAATATTTAGATTAGAAGTGAAATTTTCCAGCTTGGTTTTCTCTTCCTGTTGCATTTCACCGCTATCGTCTTGCATTTCTTCATGATCTTCTTGCTCGTGATCATCTTCAATCTTAGAGATACCATGACTAATGAAATTAACGATATCCAAGCGGCTCACGTCAGCCTTTTTCAGTAAATAAACAGCTTGGCTTTCTTGCTCAGAAAAAATAGCAACAAGTACATTTACTCCAGTCACTTCTGAGCGACCAGAGGATTGAACATGGAATACAGCGCGTTGTAGCACACGTTGAAAACCAAGTGTTGGTTGTGTTTCTCTGTCTTCCTCTAAATCAGGAATAACAGGCGTAGTTTCATCAATAAACTCTGATAACTCGCGCTTCAAGGTATCCATATCGACACCACAAGCATCAAGCGCCTCACTAGCAGAAGGGTTATCGATCAATGCAAGTAATAAATGCTCAACCGTCATAAATTCGTGACGGCGAGAACGAGCCTCGCGAAACGCGGCATTAAGAGTAAGTTCTAAGTCTTTGTTTAGCATTGGCAACCCCCAACAAGAAATTTATAGGTCATTCCTGCTCACAACTACAGAGCAGCGGGTGCTCGTTGTCACGAGCATATCGGTTTACCTGCTCAGCCTTAGTATGGGCTATGTCAGCAGGGTATACTCCACATACCGCTTTTCCCTTGTGATGCACTTCAAGCATCACCTCAGTTGCTCTCTCGCTATCCATATTGAAGAATGTCGTCAATACCTCGACAACAAAATCCATGGGCGTGTAATCATCATTATTCAAAATCACTTTATATTTTCGCGGCGGTTGAAGCTGCTGCTTCTGTTCCTCGCGAACGGCGTCCAATACACCAGAATCTTTTGTCCCACTCATAATAAATATAGTCTTGTCTTATATACTCAAGCAAATAGATTTGAGAAATAAATAAAATGTTAAAAAAAAGAGCAAAAAACTTGACTGCTTGCTCATATAAACTACAGTCTTACATGACTGTCTAATCTATGGGCAGTTTAGCAAAATTAAAAGAGTAGATTAACTTTAATTTAGTCAACTTATAGAAGGATGTAGAAGTATGGCTTGCGGAAAAGTCAAATGGTTCAATAACGCCAAAGGGTTTGGTTTCATCGTAGAAGACGGCAGTGACGAAGATATCTTTGCTCATTACTCAACGATTGTAATGGATGGATACAAGACGCTTAAAGCTGGTCAGGATGTATCATTCGAGCTACAACAAGGACCTAAGGGTCTACACGCAACCAACATCGCTCCAATTACGGAAGATGTTGTATAAGTGTTAAGTAGTTTTTGGCTAAAGCGGGTTACATGAGTGCTCGCTTATTCCTCTCTTTGAATCGCTCCACCAAATCTAAAAGAAATTTTCAGCCTTTCCTTTATCAAGTTTGTTATAACTTTTCACTTTTGCACTTTAAATTTAATAATTAGCCCCCATATGCAAACACTGTTAGACTAAAGCACGCTTGCAAAGTCAATTTCAGGTTGGTTAGATATTGCTACTTTGATGCATTTCAATGCTGAATGAATACCAGTTATTGTGATAAGCCAAAAGTATAAATACCTAACAAACTTGCTAATGCTGCGCTACCTAGACATAGATCCTAACGAGGATTGTCGAGGTTTTTTGCATCTTTCACTAATCGCTTAGTGAACTGGTCCAGTTTAAACCGGCTACAACAACACGTTGTTGAGTGTGAAAATTGCGTTGCTTAGTCCTATTAGCAATTGTTGAACGGCGTAACAGCCCACAACTATCTAGGAATGATGATGACATCGAAAATTATCTATACCAAAACAGATGAAGCCCCGGCTCTCGCAACTTACTCGCTATTGCCAATCATCCAAGCATTCACTAAGCCTGCAAATATCGAAGTTGAAACTCGCGATATTTCACTTGCAGGACGTATCATTGCGACTTTCCCTGAGTACTTAAAAGAAGAACAACGTATTGGTGATGCACTCGCTGAGCTAGGTGCACTTGCTAAAACGCCTGAAGCTAACATCATCAAGTTACCTAATATCAGTGCTTCAATTCCACAACTTCGTGCAGCGATTAAAGAATTGCAAGCTAAAGGTTACGCGCTCCCAGAGTATCCTTCTGAAGCCAAAACAGACGAAGAAGCAGATGTTAAAGCACGTTATGACAAAATCAAAGGCAGTGCAGTAAACCCTGTACTTCGTGAAGGTAACTCAGACCGCCGTGCCCCAACTTCAGTCAAAGGCTACGCTCGTAAAAACCCGCATTCAATGGGTGCTTGGTCTAAAGATTCACAGTCTTATGTTGCATCAATGGCTGACGGTGACTTCTTCGGTTCTGAACAGTCGGTAACGGTTACTGAAGCGACTGATGTTCGTATTGAACACGTAGCGAGCAATGGTGACATCACCGTACTTAAACAAAGCACACCACTACTTGCAGGTGAAATCATTGACGCCTCTCGTATGAGTGTACAGGCACTACGTGAATTCTTAGCAGCGCAAGTACAAGAAGCAAAAGATAAAGGCGTTTTATTCTCGCTACACATGAAAGCAACCATGATGAAGGTGTCAGATCCAATCATCTTTGGTCATGCTGTAAAAGTATTCTACAAAGACGTATTCGAAAAGCATGCGGCGACATTTGCTGAAATCGGTGTTGATGCAAGCAACGGTGTTGGCGACGTGTACTCAAAAATTGAGTCGTTGGACGACGCGAAGCGCAAAGAAATCGAAGCTGACCTTGCAGCAGTTTACGAGACAGCACCTGATATCGCGATGGTAGATTCAGACCGTGGTATTACAAACCTGCATGTACCTAGTGACGTGATCATCGATGCATCAATGCCAGCTGCCATTCGTTCAAGCGGCCAGATGTGGAATGCTGAAGGTAAACAACAAGATACGGCTTTTGTGATCCCTGATCGTTGTTACTCAGGTGTGTACGGCGCAACTATCGATTTCTGTAAAGAAAATGGTGCATTTGACCCACGTACTATGGGTACCATCCCTAACGTCGGCCTGATGGCACAAAAAGCGGAAGAGTACGGTTCACACGACAAAACGTTTGAAGCACCATCAGCTGGCACAATTCGTGTTGTAGATATTGCAGGTAACACCTTACTTGAACACACAGTAGAAGAAGGCGACATCTGGCGCATGTGTCAGGTGAAAGATGCACCGATCAAAGACTGGGTAAAACTAGCGGTTAACCGTGCTCGCGCAACGAATACACCTGCCGTTTTCTGGTTAGACGAAGCCCGTGCTCACGACGCTGAACTTATCAAAAAGGTAAACGCATATTTGCCTGAGCATGACACTGATGGCCTTGAAATCCTAATCAAAGCACCAGTAGATGCAACGCTATACTCACTAGAGCGCATGAAAAAAGGCGAAGATACTATTTCAGTAACGGGTAACGTATTACGTGACTATCTAACTGACCTATTCCCAATTTTAGAGCTCGGTACCAGTGCAAAAATGCTATCTATCGTTCCACTAATGAATGGCGGTGGCTTATTCGAAACAGGTGCGGGTGGTTCTGCGCCTAAACACGTACAACAGTTCGAAAAAGAAAACCACTTGCGTTGGGACTCGCTAGGCGAATTCCTTGCACTTGCTGCTTCTTTTGAGCATTTGAGCCAAACAACGGGTAATGCTAAGGCACAAGTACTTGCAGATACATTAGATGCAGCAACGGCTAAATTCTTAGATGAAAACAAGTCACCTTCACGTAAAGTGAAAGAGCTTGATAACCGTGGTAGCCATTTCTACCTCGCAATGTACTGGGCTCAAGAGCTTGCTGCACAAAACAAAGATGCAGAGCTTAAAGCTAAGTTTGAAAATGTTGCTGCGGAACTAACAGCAAAAGAGGCTGATATTGTTGCAGCACTGAATGAAGCACAAGGTCAAGCAATGGATGTTGGTGGTTATTACCAGCCAGAAGATGACAAAGCGTTCGCAGCTATGCGTCCTTCTGCGGTATTTAACGACGTATTAGCGTCACTGTAATCTTCGGATAACAGTCAAAAAGCGGCCCAAGGGTCGCTTTTTTGCTTTCAGGCGACACTCGCGAGCAATTACGCTAAAATGCCATTTTTCGTGAACCTTAGGAATGTGGCGATGAACACAAGTAGTAGAGCCAGCACAAATAACAAAAGAAAATCACATGCTAACAAGCCCGCATTCTCTAGGCACACCACAACGCGGAAAAAATCAATAACTAATCGGCAGTCAAAACCCGCCTTACCGCCAGAGCAAGTAAAAGTCGTTCTATTTAATAAACCTTTTGATGTTTTGTGTCAGTTTACTGATGATCAAAATCGTCAAACATTGGCTGACTTTATTGATATCAAAGATGTGTATGCAGCAGGTCGCTTGGATAGAGATAGTGAGGGACTATTGCTACTGACCAACTGCGGTAAATTACAAAACACCCTGACTTCTCCTAAAAAATCGACCTATAAAACCTACTGGGTTCAGGTCGAAGGAGAGCCAAGTAGCGAAAGCCTAAATGCGCTTAGAAACGGTGTAGAACTAAAAGATGGTCCAACTTTACCTGCCAAAGTAGAAGTAATAACTGAGCCCAATGTTTGGCCACGTAACCCGCCGATTAGAGAACGCAAAAATATCCCGACAACCTGGCTTTCTATTTCCATCAAAGAAGGACGTAATAGACAAGTTCGTCGTATGACGGCACATATTGGTCATCCCACGCTTAGACTTATTCGCGCACAAATAGGTAAATATAGTCTGGGCGATCTTAAAAACGGTGAATATCGAGTGCTTTAGCATTTCCTACTAGGACTTTTCTCCTGCGCTTGAACGCCTCACGGACGTGCAATTTAAAGAGATTTGAGTATAATAAGCGCTTTCTATCTGAGCATTAAGATTAATAGCGAAATTATGAGCGATAATAGTCACATTAAAGTCATTGTCGGAATGTCCGGCGGTGTAGATTCTTCTGTATCTGCCTACCTTTTAAAACAACAAGGCTATCAAGTTGAAGGCCTGTTTATGAAGAACTGGGAAGAAGATGACAATGATGAGTATTGTGCAGCAGCTGAAGATCTAAAAGATGCTCAGGCAGTGTGTGATAAGTTAGGTATTGAGCTACACACAGTGAACTTTGCTGCTGAATACTGGGACAATGTGTTTGAACACTTCCTTGAAGAATACAAGGCTGGCCGTACACCAAACCCAGACATCATGTGCAACAAAGAAATCAAATTTAAAGCATTTTTACAGTTTGCAGCAGAAGCGTTGGGCGCGGACTATATCGCAACTGGCCACTATGTTCGTCGCGCGGAGCGTGACGGTAAATTCGTTATGCTTCGTGGAGATGACGAGAACAAAGATCAAAGCTACTTCCTTTACACATTAAGCCATGAACATATTGCGCAAACACTCTTCCCTGTGGGTGAAATTGAAAAGCCAGAAGTGCGTAAAATTGCAGAAGATCAAGGCTTAATCACGCACGATAAAAAAGATTCAACCGGGATCTGCTTTATCGGCGAGCGCAAATTTAAAGACTTCCTTGCCAAATTTTTGCCCGCGCAGCCTGGTGTGATTGAAGATTGTGAAGGTAATCATGTTGGTGAGCATGAAGGCTTGATGTACCACACGCTAGGTCAACGTAAGGGCCTATTAATTGGTGGTTCAAAAGAAGGCAACGGCGAACCTTGGTATGTGGTCGATAAAGATATCGAACGTAATGTACTGGTTGTTGGTCAAGGTAAAAACCACCCTCGCCTGTTCAGCAACGGTTTAAACGCAAATCAACTACATTGGGTCGACCGCGTAGGTCCGCAAGGTACAACTCGCTGCACGGTAAAAACACGTTATCGCCAAACCGACATCCCTTGTACGTTATTAGTTGGCCAAGATGGTATGGCACGTGTGCTATTCGATGAGCCACAAAAAGCCGTAACTCCTGGACAATCTGCGGTATTCTACGCAAATGACGTGTGCCTTGGCGGCGGTATTATTGAGTCGGTGATTAAATAATGCAAAACCAATACGTAATGCCTCTGGCGGCAATGTGTCAGATCAGTAAACTGGTACAAAAATGTGCGCGTTACGGCACCTTCAATGAAAACGAAGTTGAGGGCTTTTTAAAAAGCATTATTAACACTTCTCCTGAACGCCCAGAGGACGTTTACCCAGACAAATTTGCCATCAAAACAGGCTGTCGAACACTAATTGAACAGCTTTCGGCTGGCGGCGAAAAAGACGTTGAAATGGTTAAATATGTTGGCGCGATGATGCAATTAGAGCGAGTGCTAAGTAACGATAGCAAATCTCTTGATTTGTTAGCACAAAAAATTCAGCAAGTTGAGCGCCAGTTATTACACTTTGATATCTGTGAAAGTCAAGTTGTTGCCGCACTTGCCGACATTTACGGTCAAGTGATAAGCCCTCTTGGTCCTAAGATCCAAGTATTCGGTAAGCCTGAGTTATTAAAACAAACAGCAACACAACAAAAAATTCGGGCACTATTACTCGCGGGGATCCGTAGTGCAGTACTGTGGCGCCAACTCGGCGGTAAACGTCGCCATTTCTTTTTTGCGAAAAAGAAAATCATTACTGCTGCAAAAAGTTATATGTAATACCAATTTGTCTTAATACTTGCTCAATTTGAAGGGAGCAAATCTGACGCTAACAGCGTTAAAAATTTTTTATTTAGAACACTAAATAGCAAAATTTTGCCTTGCCTATATGGATGTAGGTAGCTTGGCGTGAGCAGGATGCGGAAGCGGTGTTATCGACTAGATTTTATCGCCTCAAAGTAGACCACTTAATTAATCAAGTTGGTATAAAATTCGTAGTGGTTCAAATACCACTATCCAAGTATCGTTCAAAAACAAATAGTTAGGAGTTATTATGGAGCTTTCAGCGTTAACCGCTATCTCTCCTGTGGATGGTCGCTATGGTAGCAAGACCAAAGAACTGAGAAGCATCTTCAGTGAATTTGGCTTGATCAAATACCGCGTCATCGTAGAAGTTCGTTGGCTACAAGCGCTAGCGAGCAGCGACGCCATTAAAGAAGTACCTGCTTTCAGCGATGAAGCCAACGCACTTCTTGATAGCATCGTTGAAAACTTCAGCGAAGCAGACGCAGCACGCGTAAAAGAGATTGAGCGCACCACTAACCACGACGTTAAAGCTGTAGAATACCTTCTTAAAGAAAAAGTAGCTGACAATGCCGAGCTAAATGCCGTCAATGAATTTATTCATTTTGCATGTACCTCTGAGGACATCAACAACCTTTCTCATGGCCTAATGCTAACAGAAGCGCGTGACACGGTATTACTGCCATACTGTGATGAGCTACTGAGCGCAATCAAAGACAAAGCGGTTGAGTATAAGTCAATTCCAATGATGACTCGTACACACGGCCAACCTGCTTCACCATCAACTATGGGTAAAGAGTTTGCAAACGTGTATGTTCGTCTGCAACGTCAACGCCAGCAAATTGCTAACGTACAAATGCTGGGTAAAATCAATGGTGCCGTTGGTAACTACAATGCTCACCTAAGCGCTTACCCAGATTACGATTGGCATGCACACAGTGAACGTTTTGTATCAAGCCTAGGTTTGACTTGGAACCCGTTCACAACGCAAATCGAACCGCATGACTATATCGCTGAGCTATTCGATGCGATTGCACGCTTCAATACTATCTTAATTGACTTTGACCGTGACGTTTGGGGTTATATCGCGCTAAACCACTTCAAGCAAAAAACCATTGCTGGTGAGATTGGTTCTTCAACAATGCCTCATAAAGTTAACCCTATCGACTTTGAAAACTCTGAAGGTAACCTTGGCATTGCTAACGCTATCTTTGCGCATCTTGCACAAAAGCTACCTGTTTCACGCTGGCAACGTGACCTAACTGACTCAACAGTTTTACGTAACTTAGGTGTTGGTATGGGTTATGCGCTTATCGCGTATCAAGCAACGCTAAAAGGCGTTAGCAAGTTAGAAGTTAATGCTGAGCGTTTACTTGCTGAGCTTGATGATAACTGGGAACTACTAGCAGAGCCAATCCAAACGGTAATGCGTAAGTACGGTATCGAAAAACCATATGAAAAGCTAAAAGATCTTACTCGTGGTAAACGCGTAAACAAAGAAATCATGGCTGACTTCATCGATAACCTAGACTTGCCAAATGAAGTAAAAGCACAAATGAAAGAAATGACGCCAGCAAACTATATCGGTCGTGCTGAAGCGTTCATTGACGAACTAAACTAAGTATAAAGCGACACCAGCTTCTTACTACTTGGTATAGAATAAGCGAAAGAGTGCACTCTTTCGCTTTTTTATTACTGGAATCTCCCTATGTATCAACTGCAAATAAATGACCTTACCTTCGAACAATTTCTTGCCCAGTATTGGCAAAAGAAGCCACTACTCATCAAGCAAGGATTCCGAGACTTTGAAGACCCAATTGAGCCAGAAGAACTTGCCGGCCTTGCAACTGAAGAATGCATAGAATCTCGAATTGTTACTAATCACAATGATAACTGGGAAGCCCATCACGGCCCTTTTAAACAATTTGATTTACTCACCGATAGCAACAGCACCCTGTTGGTCCAAGCCGTTGATCACTGGCACCCACAAGCCGCACAATTAATAGAAGCGTTTAGATTTATACCAAATTGGCGTATAGACGATCTGATGATCAGCTTTTCGACGCCTGGTGGTGGCGTTGGTCCGCACTTAGATCAATATGATGTTTTTATAATTCAAGGACAAGGTAAACGTCATTGGCGAGTCGGCGAACGCGACAACAGCCTAAAGCAATTTGCGCGCAACAAGAGTCTATTACAAGTAGAGCAATTCGAAGCGGTCATTGATGCAGTTCTTGAACCGGGTGATATCTTATATATTCCACCAGCTTGTCCTCACGAAGGTTATGCAGTTGAGGATGCTTTAAACTACTCAGTTGGCTTTAGAGCGCCTGATCAAAAAGACTTGCTTTCAAGCTTTGCTGATCACGTAATTGATATGGAAGCTGGAAAACGCCGTTTTAGCGATCCAGAATTACAACTAAGAGCGTCTATTGGCGAAGTGACCTGCGACGACCAACAACAGATAAAGTCTCTGCTCAATGCTTTACTTGAAGATAAAGCACTATACAGTCAATGGCTTGGAAAAACACTCAGCGAACCAAAACATGAGATGGATCTCGCGCCATTAGACCCCGTAATTGATCCTCAGGAGCTTCTCGAGATCGCCAAAGATAACCCATTGGTTTATCGCGCTGGTGGAGTACGTGCGATTTACCAAATCTGTGACGATCATATTTTGTTCAGTGTCAATGGTGAAAACTATGAATTAGACCATCATTGTTTAGATGCCGTAAAGCAGCTAAGCGATCATGTTGAGTTTGAGTTTAATGCAATAATTCCTGCATTAAATAGTTTGGAATTTAAACAAACGTTAACTAAACTGATTAATGATGGGACCTACTTCGTTGAAGACAGTGATCCAGCCGATGCTGACTTCGATGAGGGCTGGGAGTAGAGCCTGTTAGAACAAGATAGCCGCGTTCACAAAAACAACAATATGCCGCGAAAGCTTTGATCTTCAAGGTTTTCGCAAGCTCTAGCTTGTCGCTAAACAGGGAATGCAGGTGCAATCTGTAGATGGGGGCAGTATGAGTTATAGGATCAGTAGAGTAACTTGGCAAACCAAAAAATTGGAGCTCAAAGCGATACGCGAGCGCGTATTTGTGTATGAACTTCACATTCCTAAAGAAGTTGAGTTTGATCAGCAGGATATCACTGCTGAACACTTAATTATTATTGACGAATTCGATGGTCCAGTTGGCACAGGACGACTGTGTGAAGACGGCTTGTTAAGCCGTATCGCGATATTCAAATCTCACCGTAATCGAGAAGCTTATGCCTCATTGATTGGGGGACTTGTTGACTTGGCAAAAGACAAAGGCTTTGAAGATGTTTTTATCCAATGCATTTTGGATGAAGTGCCCGAATTTTTACAATCAGGGTTTTCTACACATGGTCACGTATTTATGGAAGCAGGCATTCCAAGACAGCGCTTGAAATGCCCTATCCAATCACTCAAGATGGATCCGTTTACGATGCTTCATTAGCCCAAAGTTCATCTTTAGCGAAAAGGTCATATAGACCGTGAGCTCGGTTTACCAGTAGATTAGCAAACTGGGCTTGTGTTTTTTCTACTGGCTTTGCAGACATAATTTCTTCTGCTTTCATTTGCCAATGGAATGAAAAATAGCGCAGTGCTTCACGTGCTGTAGCGGCTGCTGATGCCTCAATATGATCCGTCGGTAGATTACCTGTGATCACCCAATACTTTTTGCCGTTTTGACCTTTGATTTTCCAAAGCGCAACCAATGGTTCAATATAGCGACATTCTTTTTCAATAATACTCTGCGGTAACACCCCTTTATCCGCGAGATGTTTTTGTGCAGCTTGTACGCAGCTACGCTGCCATTGTATTGATCTTTGCTGCTGTTGTTCTGGTGTTAACGCCTCTTGCTGCGGTTGGTTTTGTTCTTCACTCATTGTTCGCCCTTTTATTCTTTTTAGATTACCGAATAGCATTTTACTTTATCGTTATTTACGCAGTGCGTTTCATAGCAAATTATCCAGCAAATCGGTTTTGATTCTTATACACCAAGCACTCAAATGCTTGCGAAGTTACCTGATACTAAGCTTTTGCAGTCATAACGGCAATACGAACAAAGGAATTTTGAGTTTATATGATTAATTACTGAGCTGTAAGTTTCGAGAAAGTTTCTTTTTCTATTCTAGCCACATCAACATGATTACTTAAACTCAAGGAATACTGACTATGGCTAGATTACTATTAACGATCACTACTTCTCTTTCATTCTTTTGTTGTTCGTCAGCGTTTGCTGAACAGCAGCCCCAATCAGAAGCGCTAAAATGGGGGATCGGCGGCGCTATTATTGCTCAGGACCAAGGTTATATAGATATTGGAAATGAAACAGAGTTTGT
The DNA here is from genome assembly GCF_004208845.1 of Pseudoalteromonas sp. CO348. Lineage (NCBI taxonomy): Bacteria > Pseudomonadati > Pseudomonadota > Gammaproteobacteria > Alteromonadales > Pseudoalteromonadaceae > Pseudoalteromonas > Pseudoalteromonas sp. CO348. Next base: position 243,236 of record NZ_SGPI01000017.1, read on the forward strand.
ACCGGCCATCGCCATACAATATGGCGACTTCAACCTACTAGGGCCAAGAGCAACCTATAAACTATATCAAGCCGAACAATTTGAAATCAGTGTGGGTGCTCAATTACGGTTAGATGGATTCGAGGCAGCTGATAGCAAGTTCTTTACTGGCATGGAAGACAGAGATATGAGTTTCGATGCTGGATTTGAAGCAGAATATGATACTAGCTTTGGTGAATTTGGATTCGAATTTATGCATGACGTGAGTAGTACACACGAAGGCTATGAAGCCAGCGTAAGCTATGGTGTACCATTTAGATTTGCTGACGGCAGAGTATACCCGTATATCGCTGCGAACTTTCAAAGTGAAGACCTTGTTGATTATTACTATGGTGTCAGAGTAAACGAAGCATTAAGTTCTCGACCCTATTACCTTGGTGAATCCAGCACTGCACTCGAAGTCGGTATTCAAAGCGATTGGTTTTTTGGTAAACATCATATGCTTAAAGCTGATGTTAGTTACACCAGTTACGGTGATGAAATAAAAGATTCTCCCCTTATCGATGCCTCTGGCAACGTACAAGTTTTGCTTGGGTATGTGTATGTTTTTTAGATTAGCAATAATGACGATCACCTTAACGCTTCAGGGCTGCGGTGATCCTTCAAACCTAGAGACTACTGCAGAAAAACGCTCAACGACGCTTATTTCAGTACCTGTAGAGTTAGCTACAACTATTCCGACGAAGCATTTTTATAGTCGTATCACAGGTAGTAATGTTGTCTATGTTGCTTCACTGTCACAAGGGAGAATTGAGTCTTTATATGCCTACTCAGGTCAATTAGTTAAAAAAGGAGACGTGCTAGCGTCCCTCTATTCTCCAAGACTTAGCGCACAGCTGCGTGAAAAGCAAGCGTTACTAGCCAGTTCTAAACGTACTGAGCAAAAGACACAGATTGATTTCGACCGAGCTAAAAAGCTCTTTACGGAGAAGCTTATAGCAAATTCTGCATTTGAGTCCGCAAGGCTTGCGTTTAATATTGCAACTCAGCAAGTCCAAGCAGCACAAGCTCAGGTTGAAGAGGCAAAGAATGCACTGAATGAGAACAAAATATTCGCTCGAAAGGAAGGTATCGTCACCAATATTTACGCTCGTTCAGGTGATGTTGTCTCTGCGGGACAGCCAATTTTCCAACTCCAGACATTATCTACGCTAAAGGCTGAATTTCAGCTCCCTGAACAAGAATTTATTGCTTTACAACTTAACCAAACCGTTCACATAGCCATTCCTTCGCTAAGCAAAAGTCTAAGCGGTAAAATTATAGAGAAAGGTTTACCCTCTAATGCCGTTGGTAAGCTTTTTAAACTTATCGTCGATTTGGAAGTGAGTGACTCTGAACTAGTTGGCCTGCATAGTCGTCTTGAGCTCCCTATCACCAATACACCACTCTATAAAGTGCCAAGCAACGCAATCCACTATGATGCCTTGGGGAAAGCCTATGTGCTGGTTACTGAACCCAAGGTCCAAAGACGCGATGTGACTATTTTTGACAATGATGATAACCAAGTCATAGTCACAGCACCAAAACTGATGGGTAAAAACGTACTCATCACATCGGAGGCCAAGTTAAATTTTAACTTAGCGCTACTGGAAGGTGAGTCTCATGAACAAAAGTAGAAGCTTATTAGTCCTATTCTCGCACTTTGTATTTAACCGACTTCAGCAGCGCTTATTTACAAGCATTACTGGCAGACCTATCAATAGGTTACAGGAGGAAGTTTATGGATAAGCTTCTCCCATCTAATTATCTCACTCCACGTCTAGTACTCGGGCTAACTCTGCTGCTTGTATTCACAGGTATTGTAGGCTGGTTTAAAGCAAAAAGTCAGGAGGACCCCAGCTTCCCCTATCGAAATGGCTTTATTCAAATTGTAAATCCAAGTGCTAGTGTCACTCAACTCAATGATGTCGTTGTTAAGCCACTTGAGCGACGTTTAGCAAAAATTGATGAGATTAATACCATACACGCACGGATAAGAACAGGAAGTGCTGTTATCGATATTGAGCTTAAAGAGCAAGTGTATAATACCGCTTTAGTTTGGCAACGCATCAAAGATGAAGTAGCACCACTGGGTGCAAGCTTAGCTGATAGCCAATTCTATGTAGTAGATCGAGCACAAGATACTCAAGGGATAGTCTTAACCGTGCGCACGGGAAAAGGATTAACAGCAGATAGAAAGCTCGCCCTCGAAGTACGTGATGAGCTTGAGTATCTCGACGTTGTGAGAAGTGCCTCGCTAGTAGGCGACCCCGGGCTTGAATTGGCTATTTCCTATTCTCAAGAGCGAATGCTCGCTTTTGCCCTCTCGCCAGCAGAGATTGCAAAACAGCTACGGGATGCCAATCAGCAAGATAGCCTTGGCGTATTGTCGCAAAATCTAAGTGCGCTATCGCTATTGCCTGTCAATCACCTGCGTAACGACGCTCAGTTAAAAGACGTACAAATAACAACACCTGACGGGTCAAAAATCCCACTCAGCACTCTCGCTGATATTGGCTACCGGACTGCCCCAACTTCAAGCGAGCAATTTTGGAAAAATGGTCAGCGAGTCATCGGTATTGCATTATCTCTACCGCCCAACCAGCATAATATCGCTAACGCAGGGGATACTATCAAACAAGCTATTGCCGACATTAATGCACGATTTACAGATGCTCCCATTAAACTTGAGATTTTCCAGCCCGACTGGTCTCAAAAACGCCGTGAAGGATTGGTAAATTCTCTAATTCAAAGCTGTATCGCTATTTGCGTTGTTTTATTACTATTTCTCTCGGTGCAAAGTGCGATTGTTATCAGTTTAACCGTACCCGCTATCGTGTTTTCGTCACTGGCGTTATTTACTACTTTCGATGGTGTTATTCACCAAATGACCATTGCTGGCTTGGTACTCTCATTGGGCTTGATGGTTGATAACTGCATTATCGTAGCTGAGCGACTGAGTTATTTACGCAGCAAAGGGTTTACGATGAGATCTGCCTTGGCGCACTCTGTGAACGAATTGAAAAAACCGCTTGCGGCGGCAACAATGACTACTATCGCAGCCTTCGTTCCCATGCTGTTGGCAAAAGGCAGTGTCGCTGATTTCATTGCTACTATTCCAGTGCTCGTTATCATCTGCATCTCATTGAGTTATGTTGCAGCTTTACTACTGCTTCCTGTACTTTTTGTTTATTTCCCTATTTCCATCCCTTGGCTAGAAAGGTGGCAGGAAACCGTTACTCAGAAACTTTCAACATTTGGCTATCAGCTAGCTCATAAAACATTACAACATCCCGTATACACGATTGTGGCCGCGACTGCCATGCTATGCACTTTACTTTCGCTACCCAATGCCAACGGCAAGTTCTTCCCAAATGCTAACCGCAATCAGATTTATATCGACGTCCAATTGCCGTTAGCTAGCCACATAGAAACAACAACCAAGACAGCAAATCAAATCGCCGAGTATGCCCTTCAGTATCCTGAAGTCAGCGAAGCGATGGTATTTAGCGGCTTTTCAGGTCCAAGGTTCTACTATAACCTTGCGCAAAAACCAAATGAATCCCATATTGCTCGAGTTGTACTAACGTTGCAGGATGATGTTAACCCGCCTGAATTTTCGCGCTTCATCGATAGTAATTTAAACAAGCAATTTCCTGAAATCTTAATCAACGCCCGTGAGCTCGGGCAAGGACCTCCTATTGAAAGCCCGATTGAGTTGAGGTTGAGTGGCAATGACCGCAATGCTCTATTCGCAAGCGCTGAAGCTATGCTTATGCACCTCAGACAGCACCCTAAAATCACCTCCCCATATCGTAATTATAGTTTGGGCGCTCCTACCATTAACTTAGCAGCTCAGCAACTTACCTTATCAGCCTTGGGTTTAGCACGCAGCGATATTGCCGAATATATCGCATGGCGTAGCTCTGGATTAAAAGTAACAACTCTTGATTATAATTTCGAACCGATAGATTTGATGATTGTTGACACTACTTCTAATCAAAGTAGTACTGATATTCTAAATACTCAAATCATGCTACCCAACCAACTAAGCACACCCCTATTTGCGGTCTTGAATGCCGAGGTTATTGGCACACCACCATTTATTGAAAGGCGCGATGGCAAGTTTGTAATGTCTATAAAAGCAGATGTCGCTATGGGAAGTGACGAAGAAGAAATCCTCGAAGGGTTACAACCGACCTTGCTAAAAATCGCGCAGCAACATCAAGTGACGTTAATGTTTGGCGGGGAATTGGAAGAATCGGAACAGGCTAATGGCGCTTTACTACAAACACTTCCTTTTGGAGTCGCATTGTTATTTGGGGCATTAATGTTGCAGTTTAATTCATATCGTTTAGCAATATTGGTGATGCTAACTATTCCCCTCGGCGTTGTAGGAGCGCCGGCTATGTTATCTATCGTCGGAGTACCCTTTGGCTTTATGTCAATATTAGGTGTGCTCGCGCTTATGGGTATTGTAGTGAACAGCGCAATTTTGCTGATTGAGCATACTCTTGAACATTTAAATCAAGGCACAGAGCTATCGCAGGCAATTTGTTTATCGGTACAAACGCGTCTTCGTCCTGTTATAGTAACTACATTAACAACCATAGTTGGCATGTTGCCGCTAACTTCCAGTGCAAGCCCTTTGTGGCCACCATTAGCCTTTGCAGTAATTGGAGGTTTGCTGACTTCAACTTTGCTTACGATGCTGATATTGCCGCTTATACTGAAGTTTTTACTATCAAGTAAACGTTTTCAAAAACCACAACTAGAAACAGAAAATAAGGAAATATTAATTCAATGAGAGTGCTAATCACTGAAGATAATCAGCAGCTTGCGACATTTATACAGCAAGCAATTACTCAAGATGGTCACGCCGCTGATATTGCTGCAACTGCTGCACAAAATGAACAGTTAATGCAAAGCTGGCAGTATGATGCCCTCATACTAGATTTAGGCTTGCCAGATAAAGATGGTTTAGAGGTTATTCGCTCAATTCGAAAACAACAAAATGGATTACCAATTTTGATCCTCACCGCGCGTGGCAGTGTCGATGATCGCATCAAAGGACTTGATTTGGGTGCGGATGACTACCTGAATAAACCCTTCGCGATTGACGAGCTTAAGGCAAGACTTCGAGCATTGCTGCGTCGCCCGAGTACCTACACCGGAAATCTATTAACACATAACAATCTTGCTGTTGATACAAAGGCACGTCGTGTCACCGTTGGCTGTGAAAATTTAGCGATGGGGAAAACGGAAGTTGCCATTTTAGAATATATGATCAGAAATGCAGGTTTAACCGTGGGCAAAGATGCGCTTTACGATGCTATCTATGCCATGGGTTTCGAAGTAACGGATAATGCAATCCAAGTTGCAGTGCACAGGATCCGCAAAAAACTAGAATCGTCCAATGCACAAACAACTATCAATACACTGCGCGGTATAGGATATATTTTGACATGAAGCAACTTTCTCTCGCGAAAAAGATATTTCTGCATTTTTTTATTATTGGATCTGCAGTATTCAGCTTGATTGGTGTTAGTTTATATTTATTCTCCACAAATTATGCCAATCTTGCTGTTGAGCAAAGCATGGTTGGTATGAGTGAAGACATTCAAGAGCAACTCTACTTTGATAATACGAATAAGTTAATATATCAATCTGACAGCGTGGCTGAGAAATGGGGCTATGATGCTTTGTACAATAACCTCGTGTTTCGCGTCACACACGCACAAACTGGTACTGTTTTGCTGCAGTCTACGACCAATGAGAGTAGTTCCTCGGCGTTGCAAGCATTGATTGATACTAAAGATATCCCCCTTGGATATTCTCACCTTAATGGTATTGATCGTTATCGCATCGAAACCAACATTGACACCGTCCCAGTGTTCATCGATTTGGGCAGAAATGATCTTATTGGCGAGCTTGCCAATGAAGCTGTCATGCCCGTACTGAGCCAAGTCTCTATTTTTATCATCAGCGCGGCATTTTTAGTGTTTATGGTTGTTGGATATCTGTCTATTCGCTCTATTGTTCGGCCCGTGAAAAGCGTTGCGGAACAACTTCAAAGGATAAGGCCTGAACAACTCAATTTTAGGCTAAGTGAGCAAGGTCTCCCTGTTGAAATCGTTCCCATTGTGCATTCGTTGAATCAAGCGATGGCAAGAGTCGAAACAGGTTTTGATGAACAAAAACGATTTGTTGCTAACGCAGCCCATGAGTTAAAAACCCCGCTTGCAATTCTCAATACCCGTGTTGAACTCGCCCAGTTAGATAAACACACCCACTCTGGTATTTTGGCGGATGTAAGTTATATGACACGTGTTGTACAGCAATTGTTAGACCTGTCTCGTGCGCAGAGCCTTAACGCTTACGAAAAGCATTCGCTCAGTATTGTACCGTTAGCGAAAGAAGCCTGTATGATGCTGGCGCCATTATCTGTCACCATGGATAAACAGCTAGAACTGGAAATTGATGATACTGAAGAAGTAATTACAGGCGATCAGTCCTCCATTCATATCATGATAAAGAATCTCATCGAAAATGCCCTACGCCACAGTACTGAGCAAGCTCAGATTAAAGTAAAGGCCTCTGGAAAATGTATCGAAGTTATGGATAGCGGCCCTGGGATCGATATCCAAAATTATGAAAAAATCTTCGAGCGTTTTTGGCGCAAAGAGCAGTCATCAATGACTGGCAGTGGTCTTGGTCTCGCTATTGTAAAAGAGGTAGTCGATTTACATCACGCCACATTAGATGTTACATGTCAAAATTATATGGGTGGTGCGACCTTTTGTGTCACATTTAAATGACCACCTCCAAACAGCGCCGTATTTATTGTCAGAAATTTTAATCGGTAGATTGAGACCTCAAATCAATAACCAAAGAAAACCAAAGCTTTGTGGTTTTGAACTGCTGTATCGAAAATGAAGTTTACCGTTTCTATGTAGGAAGTTTCCTTCGTATATGGTTCGTCACTACCAAGAAAAACCTGTCGACCCGACTCTAATTCTTCAAAAGGGACACTGTAGAATTCAGGCCAATCATCATTATTGGGGATAGGAATAAATGCTTTATGATTAGATGGCGTCACATCTTCCATTATGTCTAGAAAGTCATCATGGCGAACCATCTCACCAAATTCTTGGCACAGCATTTCATATAAATAACCGTAAATAAAGTTGTCTTCGTCGTCCTCATCTATACTCGTTCCATTTATAATATTCGCCATGCAAGCGGCATATCCCTTAACATCCAGCTCTTCTTCTTGCCCTGCAATTTCATCTCGATATTTGGATAAAAACCTATCCAAAAATTGCTGATCTTTACTTCCCCACACCGCTTTTACTTTTTCTGCATCAACTTGATATGCAATGACATTATAACTCATTAAAAATCTCCTTTTTGAGTAAAATAGCTGGCTAACTTCTTTGCAGCTGCTACAAGCGCGAAGCTATACCAGCAAAAAATAACCTGCCAGCGCAATAACGATTACACTGGCGGCAAACGTAAACACTTTGCCAGAGCTTGCACCTCCTTCTTGAGTGTCTTTGCTACAATCTTCTCTTACATGGGCAATCACTGCAGACTCCGATCGTAAAACCGTTGAAGCTGGGCTAACATGGTCATTTGTTAAATCAACATAGCTATCGCCAGTTTGAGAACTAAAAGGGGGAGATTCATTTTTAAGCTGTGCGTCAATAACCGTGCTATCGGTTGCTTCGACTGCCGCTATGTATTTATGCGCTTCTAAACTATCACATGTAGCCTGATGAAAAGGCCTATTAAGCTCGACCTGCGTAGAAGGTTCATTATCCAAAGCTGGATCTAACAATACTTGAGCTATTAAGGTATCAGTATTATCTTCTTCCGATTCAGGAAGTGTAGTCTCAGGCGCAATATACTCGGGGTGATACAAAGTGACGATCGTTTCACCTGCAACGACTGCTTGCTCAAGCTTTTTGATAAAATCGCACACTACGCCATCATTGGGAGCACAAACTTCAAGGATGGCCTTGTCAGTATAAACATCGCAAAGCCTATCGCCACAAGCAACCATATCTCCTTCTTTAACATAGATTTCAATAATTGTCGCACTATCTACAAAGTCGGGTAATGCATCAATCTGCACGTCAATATTGCCTTTCCCTTTCAACTCATGCTCAGTAGTGATGTCTTCATTACTGAGCATGAGTTGAACTCTCTTCGATATCACTGCAGACTCTGATCGTAAAACCGTTGAAGCTGGACCAACATGGTCATTTGTTAAATCAACATAGCTATCGCCAGTTTGAGTACTAAAAGGGGGAGATTCATTTTTAAGCTGTGCGTCAATAACCGTGCTATCGGTTGCTTCGACTGCCGCTATGTCTTTATGCGCTTCTAAACTATCACATGTAGCCTGATGAGAAGGCCTATTAAGCTCGACCTGCGTAGAAGGTTCATTATCCAAAGCTGGATCTAACAATACTTGAGCTATTAAGGTATCAGTATTATCTTCTTCCGATTCAGGAAGTGTAGTCTCAGGCGCAATATACTCGGGGTGATACAAAGTGACGATCGTTTCACCTGCAACGACTGCTTGCTCAAGCTTTTTGATAAAATCGCACACTACGCCATCATTGGGAGCACAAACTTCAAGGATGGCCTTGTCAGTATAAACATCACAAAGCCTATCGCCACAAGCAACCATATCTCCTTCTTTAACATAGATTTCAATAACCGTTGCACTCTCGACAAAATCGGGTAATACATCGATCTGCACGTCAATATTGCCTTTTCCTTTCAACTCGTGGTCAGTAGTGATGTCTTCATTACTGAGCAGCTGATGAACTCTCTTCGATTCAAGTGCAACTAAGTGGTTTAATTCTGGATCCGGAGTGATTGACATAATAAGCGCATCAGCTTTCAAAACATCGCCTTCGCTCACCACGATTTTACCGATACGGCTGGCTTCTGGCGCTCGTAGCTCCAATACGACCTTACTCGTTTCGATATCACATAAGACTTGATCTTTTGCAACTTGATGTCCTTCAGCTACATAGAGTGTTGCAATTTTTGCAGTATCTATTAACTCAGGCAACACGGGTACTTTCATTTCAATCGTCATAATTTCCCTATTACGTTTAAGTATCCAATTAAAAGATGAGGCTCAAAACCTCAGATGAAAATCACTGATAATATGTCTAATTTAGTCGATTAACGTATTACAAAGTGGGGACAGGTGCAAGCTTCTCACTGCTCCAAAGGAAAGGAAATAGTAAACTGACTACCCACTCCTTCTTGACTTTGAACATCAATTTTCCCTTTGTGCTCTTTTACAATCGCATGAGTAACAGCAAGTCCCATGCCCGTACCTTCGCCGACAGGCTTAGTCGTAAAGAAAGGATCAAACAATCTAGGAAGCACATCAGCATCTATTCCAACTCCGTTGTCGCTAACGCTTAAGATAATATCTTGATCGTTACCCGGTGCGAGTAACACTTCTATTGATTTATGCGACTTATGGCTCATGTCTACCGCATATTTAGCATTCACCAACAGATTGATGATCGCCTGTTTTAGCGCCCCCTCCTTGCAATAGATATTTGGCACATCTTCGACCGCGACGGTTAGCTCGTATCCCTTAAGTTGCCCATGAAGTAAACGAAGTGTGTCTTCAACAATAGACTTTAGAGACGCCCTACCGAAACTATCGCTATTGGAGCGGGAGAAATTCATTAAATCGTTTACTATGGTTTTAATTCGCTCGCAGCCATGCAGCGTGTCGTGAACGAGGTCCGGCAAATCATTCGTAATTTCGTCAATACGTTGCCTTAAATATATGTCAATAAGGCGAGCTTCCAATTGCTCTCCTCTCAATTCATTTTGCTCAAGTAATTTTACTGTCTCAAGCAACTGCAAGATTGGCGAGATATAGTAATTAAGTGACTCAAGGTTCCCTGCCACATATGCCAACGGGTTATTTAATTCATGTGCAACGCCTGCTGATAGTGTCCCTAACGTCGCCATACGTTCGTTGTTTATTAATACAGCTTGTTGATTCTTAAGCTGCGCTAATTGACGTTCAAGTGTTTGGTTAGCCAAATATAACGCACGCGTTTTCTCTTCAAGTAATGACTCGACTTCATCACGTGCACGACGCTCTCTTAGATACGCCTTTTTATAGTCGTTATATTCAGACATCGAATTAATCCAAATGCAGAATGAGTACGCAATGTTTAGCGCCGCTGTGCATGCACTGTGGATGTTCAATTTTTAGTTTGCGACTGTAAAATTGGGCGGCACCATAAAGTAGCCCTTCGGCACAAAAACACAATTTACGATTCGAGCAATACTCTAATACGATAGTTTTGTCATCTTTCACTATCGCCGCAATTGAGGGGAGATTCGGCTCATCGTAAAGCTTTTTTACCTCCATGTGTATCACGCTATCGATAGATAAAACCAATTCTTCAAACGACGCAAATTTTGACGAGATACCTTTGTGCTTTTCCGCCAAAAATCCAAATAACGACTGTCCGAAAATGGCCAATACATCTGTCAATGGCTTATTCAATTTGTCAGCAACGCCTTGTGCTAACGCAAATAACTCTGCATCTGGGTAGGATGTAGGGGAAACATAAACCCTTCCCTCAGGTGCATGTGCTTCGAGTAACTCATCCCAAGCTTGCATGCCAATCGCTTCTACAACTAATTCTTCTAAACCTCTAAATATCACGCCGCGCATTAAACTCTCCCTTAACAAAGTTGCTGCGTTATATAGTCAAGACTCACCTCGAAACAAGCCTTTGAATTAACTAGCTTGTTTCGTTCTTAATTAAGTGTAGAACAATATTTGGGATGTAATAGATCTTTCTCTATTCAGCTGTAGAAGTTTGTTCGTCAAGTTTAATTGTATCGAGTTCAATTCTTTCAAGCATAGACATATTGAGAAAGTTATCTAGTTCCTCATTATGCGCAAATACCTTCTCTTTTATGCCTTGATAGTAGTCATTTACAATTCCAGATAAATTGCGCTCCATCCAAGTTTCAACAGAGTCTGAGCGTTTAAACGCATCGGGGTTTTCTTCAACATTTTCTAAAATAGATAGCCACATATTGAGCTCAGCTCGCACAGGCATACCTTCTGACTGCTCCATTACGTCATTCATCCAACCGAGTCCCTGATTTTCATAGGCTTTTATCAGCTGATTGTATAACCTACTTTTTTCGTTATCGTCAGTTGGTGCACCTTTAAATTTAACGTATTCTCGATTGTCAGTTCTAAAGTATTCTGTATTCTCATTTTCGTAATTGAGTTTGCTCAATCTTGCGAACAGGTTATTCGGCTCCCGCGTATCCACTTCGTTTAACATTTCTATAAAAGTAGTTCGGTCATTTGCCTTAACCAAGGTTGCCATATCTAGCATGCCACGACTCGTATCAAAATCAGAATTTGCTAAATGCGCGTTCAGATCTAAAAGATCACCGTCTGAGAATTTGTTATCAATGACAAATTTTGCATAGTCATTTAATAATTGGTTGTTCATGTCACCATACGCATTAAACTGGTCGAAAAGATCTGCCTCTCGCACAGTTAAGTCCATGTCTGTTCTACCGTCTTCATCCAATAAATAAGCTGGCAACGCTGGTTCTGAAAAAACTTTGTTTTCAGCCTGTTCCATTAAGCTAGACATGGTTTTTACGGTGTCTTTTAATAACTCATCAGACATACTGCTCAGTTTATCAATCAACTTTTCTGAGTAGTCTTCACCCCTTTGACCAAAGCTGTTAACACTAAGTGACTGGACGATAAAATCGGTGAGCTGACCAAGCTCTTCATCCGTTAATCTGTTAGCCACGTCTAGAAGTGATTCTGTGGGCTTGAAGTGTGCAAATTTAATCTGTTGTTCTTCATTCAAACGGTCGAAGATTGCTAAAAATTCATCAATTTTTTCTCGGCCTTCAAAATCACCGTAAGTATCTTTATAGATACGACCATTTTCATCCGTCCCTATGTGCTCTCGGTGAATACCGTAACTTTTCATGCCTAACATTCTGAATTCAAAATTACGCATAAAGTCTCTATCATATGAGACAGGTGATTCGGTGTAGGAAAAATCAATTGTGAACTCACTATTCACATCTGGAAATTGGGATACCTCTTCATCAGGTCTATCTTTTGCGAGCGTTTTGAGTGCGTCTTGCATTTCTTTCGACGAAGATGGAGCACCAACACTGACATGGTTGGTGTGAAATTGTGGCTTTATATTCATAACCTATATCCTTGTTACAAATTCAATTTACCGCGGAGTTATTAAACGTTATCGACCCACTTAGAATAAACTTTACCCAATTTTGCTCCTTGTTTTAGCCTTACCTAATGTAGCTCGCCAAAATATCAAACCCACTGACGCTATCTTCAAAGTATCGTGCTTTTACCTCTACATATTCAGCATCACTGAAGAAGGACTCCATTGAAGCTTGATCAGGAAAATATATGGTAAAAAGTCGATTAGCTTGGCACTGTCCCTCCGTTAGCAAGGTTTCTGCAATATGAAAATCGTTACTAAATCCACCACCATATTGTCTTAAGATTGGCTTCATCGCTTCTCGATATTTGGCATATCGCTCGCTGTTATGAATTTCCATCGCCACTAACATCTCATACATAATTTAGCCCTTTTAAAGTTGTTATCATCTTAACATTGCTCATAAAGCTCCAGCGGCAAACCATCAGGATCGCTGAAAAAGGTAAACCGTTTGCCTGTATATTCATCTATTCGAACAGGCTCTACAGCCACTTGATACTGCACAAGGTGTGCAATGCAAGCATCAATATCCGATACACTAAATGCTAAATGCCTCAGTCCTTGCGCCTCTGGGTGTGATGGTCGTTTTGGAGGGCTTGGAAACGAAAACAACTCAATCTGGCTGCCATCTGGCAGCGCAAGATCTAATTTGTAGGACGCTCTATCTTTTCGATAGTTTTCACGGAGTACATGCAAACCAAGTACTTCGGTATAAAACACTTTTGATCTTTGATAGTCAGAACAAATAACAGCGACGTGATGTATTCCAGATAACTTCAAGCACTTCTCCTAACTAATTTAAGGTCTTTTAAATAAAAAAGCGGCAATTTGCATTGCCGCTTCACACACTCAAGTAGGAACTTGGACTACACGTTGTAAAACCAAGCCTATTTTTTCATTACAGGCGAATGCCGCCGTCAATCTCAACGACACGTCCCGTAAAGAAATCGTTTTCAATGATATATTTTGCTGTGTGGGCAATTTCTTGCGCTTCGCCAAGACGCCCTACTGGCTTCATTTTCACTAGCCGCTCTTTGGCTTCAGGCTTCATTGCATCGGTCATTTTTGTACGGATCACACCAGGTGCAATTGCCCCCACGCGAATACCAAAACGACCTAATTCTTTAGCCCAACTGGTAGTCATCGCAACGACACCAGACTTTGCCGCTGAATAATTGGTTTGTCCCATATTACCAGCGCGCGCAACGCTAGACATATTAATGATCACGCCACCGTTACCCGCTTCTACCATTTTGACAGCAGCTTCGCGGCCGCACAGGAAAACACCTGTGAGATTGACATCAATAACGGATTGAAATTGCGAAAGCGACATTTTATCGATGACTTGCCCGTCTTTTGCTTTGAGCAGCAAACCATCACGCAAAATACCCGCATTATTAATTAATACCGAAATATCGCCGAAGTCATTTACGATGGCATTAAACACATTTTCGACGTCTGATTCTTGACTAACATTAGCGACATACGTGTTAACTTGTGTGCCGAATTGAGCAAGTTCGTGCTTCGCTTCTGCTAAAACGTCTTCTTGCATATCAATCAGGGCGAGTTTTGCCCCATGCTTTGCCATTTCAGTCGCCATGGCAAGACCTAAGCCTTGCGCACCACCAGTGATCACGACTGTTTTATTATTAATATCCATAGTGTCCTATTTCTCTGAATAAAGCTTAAAAATCGCACTAAAGTCTTCACTGCCTTTGCCTTGATTTTGCATCAAGTTATACAGATTCTTCGCCAGCGCCCCCATGGGCGTCGCAGAATTCGTTTGCTGCGCAGATTGCATCGCAAGGCCAAGATCTTTAGCCATTAAATCAACCATAAAGCCCGGCTTATAACCGTTCGAAGAAGGCACATTTTCTAGTACATCAGGACATGGGTTGTATAGCTCTAGCGTCCAGTTACGACCAGAGCTGTTTAGCATAATTTCGCTCAATACTTTAGGATCTAAGCCATGATCTACACCCATTTGCAGCGCTTCACTTGTGCCCGCCATAAGTATTGATAACAGCATATTGTTACATATCTTAGCGACTTGTCCGGCACCAATATCTCCAGCATGGAAGATATTCTTACCCATATTGGTCAGTACCACATGCGCACGTTCAAAGTCTGCTTTATTACCGCCGACAATAAAAGTTAAGGTACCGGCCGCTGCACCTGCCACCCCGCCAGACACGGGCGCATCGACAAATGAAATACCCGATTCTGCCAACTTGTTGCCAACAAACTGAGCAGATTCAGCATCAATGGTCGAGCAATCAATTACTTGTGTATTTTTACTAAGGTAATTAATTAATCCGTCATCGCCGGTATACACTGCTCGAACATGTTTGCCGGCAGGCAGCATACTGATCACATAATCGGCTTCGCGACATACATCGCTCACAACCGTCGCTTTCGTCGCGCCACTTGCTTCAAGCGTCGCAACGGCCTCTGGGTTCAAATCGAATACACATACTTGGTGGCCAGCCTTTAATAGGTTAATGGCCATTGGACCACCCATATTACCTAAGCCGATAAATCCTACTTGTGCCATTTAAGTCACTCCTTATAAGTCACGCAATGGGTGATCGTTTTCATCCCAGCGAGGTGCAAAAAAGCGTTCTACCGCGTCGTCTGTAACTTCGGCGACAGATTTAAATCGCCAATTTGGCTTACCATCTTTATCAATAAGCAACGCACGAACACCTTCTTGAAACTCACCAAACTCGCCAGCCGTTACCGACATTCCTAATTCCTGCTTAAAACAGTCTCTTAGTGTTTTGCCTGCACTTCTAGTGAGCTGTGCTTTAACCAATGCAGCACTTAATGGAGAACCATGCTTTAATGCAGCCTGTGCCTTGCTTAGCCATTTGTTGTCAGTGCTATCCAACGCCAAAATGAATTCAACCTGCTCTGATAACTCACGTTTCTCATCAAGCGCTTCGAACACTTTGATAAGCGGTTTAATTTCGCTTTTTGGCGGCGCATGAGACGCTTCATCTAGTGACAACAGCAACTGAGTAAGCTTTTCATGATTTAATACATTGGTTTTGCCCCAGTTTACTTCAACTAGGTTTTGTAACAGTAAGCTCAGCTTTTCTGAGTCCATAAAATGGTCGGCAAGCCCAACCAGCTTGGCATCCGCAGCGTTAATGTTTGCAGCAGTGAGACCCAAGAATAGTCCAACGCCCTTTGGCATCTTATTGAGGAAATAGCTCCCACCCACATCAGGGTATAAACCAATGGTGATTTCCGGCATCGCGATGCGCGACGTTTCGGTCATCACTTTATGGCTTGCGCCAGCCGTTAAGCCCAATCCACCACCCATGATGATGCCATTACCCCATAGTAGGATTGGCTTATCATAGTTATGGATTTGATAATCTAACCGGTACTCTTCACTGAAAAAGGTTTCGATTAATGCGTTACTCGTATCAGACGACATTTCGCGATATAAACTCACGACATCGCCGCCGGCACAAAACGCCTTCTCTCCAGCACCTTTTAGCATAACCATTGCTATTTGTGGGTCGTTTGCCCAAGCGTCTAGTTGTGGCGCGAGCAAACGGATCATATCGAGGTTTAAGGCATTTAACGCTTTTGGTGCATTTAATGTCGCCAGCGCTATTTTCATCCCGTTATGGCACGTTGCCTGTTCGAATATAACCGGCGCCTCTTCGTGATTTATTAGCTCAAATTCAGTCATTAGCCATTTACCCAATTCGCTTTACGCTTCTCTAAAAACGCGTTTACGCCTTCTTTTTGATCCTGCGTATCGAATAGTGTTACGAAAAGTTCGCGTTCAAGTGGCAGTGCGCTATTGATAGTGCCTGTGCGGCCTTTTTGAATTAGAGCCTTACAAGCCGTGACCGCAACTGGACTTTGATCTTCTACTTTCTTAGCAAGTTCAAGCGCCGCTTCCAGTGCTTTACCCTGCTCGACCACTTCTTCAACTAAGCCAATTTGCTGTGCTTTATCGGCTTTTAAGCGCTCACCGCATAAAATCATACGTTTTGCCCAGCCTTCACCCACAAGCCACGACAAGTTTTGTGTGCCGCCAGCACAAGGTAACAATCCTACTTTCGCCTCAGGAAGCGCCATTTGTGCTTGAACTTCGGCAATGCGGATATCGCATGCGAGTGCTACTTCTAAACCGCCACCCATTGCAAAACCATTGATAGCAGCAATTGATACGCCTCTAAAGTCGCTGAGTGTTTCAAACGCTTCGCCAAATACTCGAGACATATCCGCAGCGACTCCTTTGTCGCCGTCAGCAAATACGTTTAGATCTGCACCTGCTGAAAAGAACTTTTCACCTTCGCCAGTGATCACTAACGAATAGATTTCTTTATCTGCATTCAATTCGATTACTAGATTTTTAAGTGCAATTAGTGTGTCTTTTGTCCACGTATTCGCGGGTGGATTTGACATAGTAACAACGGCAGTATGGCCTTGTTTTTCGAGTTTTAATTGTGCAGTCATGATACTCTCCTTATAGGACGCTTGCCGCGCCTTCAGCTAAGATCCGACGTGCAATAATTACACGCATGATTTCGTTTGTACCTTCAAGGATCTGATGAACACGTACGTCACGTAAATGACGTTCAAGTGGATATTCTTTGATATACCCGTAACCACCATGAATTTGCAGTGCATCATCACACACCTTAGTGCCTACATCAGTGGCAAAACGCTTCGCCATTGCACAATAAGTGGTCTTTTCTGGGTCGTTGCTATCCAGTTTAAATGCCGCAAGTCGGACCATTTGGCGCGCAGCCACAAGTTCTGTATTCATATCTGCAATTTTAAATTGCAGTGCTTGGAACGCTGCTAACGGTTTACCAAACTGAGAACGCTCTTGCATATACTGTTTGGCGGTATTGAGCGCCTGCTGGGCTGTTCCGATCGAGCAAGTTGCAATATTAATACGACCACCATCAAGGCCTTGCATCGCAAATTTGAAGCCTTCGCCTTCTTGGCCTAGTAGGTTGGCAGCTGGGATCCGGACATTTTCAAGCGTGATAAGGCGCGTAGGTTGAGCGTTCCAACCCATTTTTTCTTCTGCTTTGCCATAAATAACGCCATCAGCATCGGCAGGTACAACAAAGGCTGAAATACCTTTTGGACCGGCTTCACCGGTTCTTGCCATTACCACCAATACGTCTGTTTCACCTGCACCTGAGATAAACATCTTAGAGCCAGACAAAACGTACTCGTCGCCTTCTTTTATTGCTTTTGTTTTCAGCGATGCGGCATCAGAGCCAGAACCTGGCTCTGTTAGACAATAAGAAGCCAGAAGCTCACCTGTTACTAACTGATCCATATATTTTGCTTTGGTTTCTTCCGTTGCAAAGCTCGCTATCATCCACGTTGCCATGTTATGAATAGTCAACATGGCGGTGGTTGCTGTACAACCCATAGAAAGTTGTTCAAAAATAATACTTGAGTCAAGGCGAGATAAACCCAGACCACCTGCCTCTTCTGGCGTATATAGACCGCAAAAACCAAGCTCACCTGCTTTTTGAATTACGTCTTTTGGAAAAATGTGCTCTTGATCCCATTTTGCAGCATGTGGAGCAAGCTCGCTCATTGCAAATTGGTGCGCCATATCGGCAAATGCTTGTTGATCTTCGTTTAGGTTAAAGTCCACGCTAGACCTCTCTTGCTGTTCTGACACCCTGAATGTGTGTCGGTAATTCTTATCGTTTTGGTAAAAAATAGCGTGCTCCCCCTGCAGAGCACGCTATGCAATATGAGTTATCTAAGGTTGATACTCATATTTGGACCACTAACAGCCTCATCGTCAAACCAACGTGAGGTAATTGTTTTGGTTTCTGTATAGAAACGCACGCCTTGCTTACCATAGGTGTGTTGGTCGCCATAAAATGAATTCTTCCAACCGGTAAATGAGAAGAACGGCAATGGCACAGGAATAGGAATATTAATACCGACCTGACCCACTTCGATTTCACGCTGGAACTTACGTGCTGCGCCACCGCTTGCAGTGAATAATGAGGTACCGTTACCGTATGGGTTGTTATTAATAAGCGTAATTGCTTCATCTAAACTATCGACAAAGACACAGCAAAGGACTGGGCCAAAGATTTCTTCTTTGTAGATATCCATTTCAGTTGTGACATTTGAAAACAGTGTTGGACCTACCCAGTTACCACTTTCATAACCCTCAACTGTAAAATCAGAACCGTCTAGCAAACACGTTGCGCCTTGCTGCTTACCACTGTCGATCAGCGACAGAATGCGCGCTTTAGCCTGCGGCGTCGTTTGCGGACCATAAGCGGCTTCAGGATCATCCCAAACGCCAGGACGAACCTTCGCCATTGCGTCTTTTAGTTCCTCTACCCACTGTTGTGATTGCCCAACAAACACAGCAACTGAGATCCCCATACAACGCTGACCACCCGCACCGACCGAAGAGCCAACTAGGTTATTGATCACTTGTTCTTTTTTCGCATCGGGCATAATAACCATGTGGTTTTTCGCACCAACACACGCTTGAACGCGTTTGAGATTTTGCGTACCTTTGCTGTAAATGTACTGACCGACACCACAAGAACCCACGAAAGAAATCGCGCGAATTTCCGGCGCTTCAAGGATTTGGTCAACCTGATCCTTACTACCGTGTACTACCTGTAGTACGCCTTTTGGTGCACCGGCTTCTTCAAACAATTCAACCAAGCGCATTGGCGTTAGTGGATCTTGCTCTGATGGCTTAAGTACAAAGGTGTTGCCGCATACAATTGCCATTGGGAACATCCACAGCGGGATCATTGCTGGGAAGTTAAATGGCGTAATACCCGCACAAACGCCTAGCGGTTGGGTATATGAATAGGTGTCGATATTTCGGGCAACGTTTTCTACCGTCTCGCCCATCATCATTGAAGGGGCATTACATGCTTGCTCAACCACTTCAATACCACGCCATACATCACCTTTCGCATCTTCAAAAGTTTTGCCTAGTTCATGGCAAATGATGGTTGCGATTTCTTCTTGATGCTCTTTAAGAAGCGCTGCATAACGCATCATAATTCGCGCACGCTCAGTTACCGGAACATTACGCCACGTTTTAAATGCTTCTTGAGCTGAATGAATTGCAGCTTGTACTTCTTCGTTAGTAGCACAAGGTACTTTTGCTAATACTTCTTGATTAGCCGGATTAACAACGTCTAACCATTTGTCAGACTGAGACTGTGAAAATTCACCGTTGATGTATAAAGGTACTTGGTGCATGAAGCACTCCTCCCCATAAAACGAGTTTATGCGCTGCGTGAATGATTAGAATTATGGAAAACGCAGCGCCCCTTGAACGAAATAAATTGCAGTAACTTACACTTCTACCGCGAGCGCTACAGCTTCACCACCGCCGATACATAGTGACGCTACGCCTTTTGATAAGCCGCGGTTTTTTAGTGCATGGATAAGTGTAACTAAGATGCGTGCACCGCTTGCACCGATTGGGTGACCTAATGCACAAGCACCACCGTTGACGTTGACTTTGTTGCTATCTAACTGCATTTCGTTGATAGCTAACATAGTCACCATGGCAAACGCTTCGTTGATCTCCCAAAGGTCAACATCTGCTGTCGACCAACCTGCTTTTTCAAGCAGCTTATTCATCGCACCGACTGGTGCCACGGTAAATTCAGCGGGAGCTTGTGAGTGAGTTGCATGGGCGACAATCTTACAAAGTGGTGTCAAACCGTGCTTTTTCGCTTCTGATTCACTCATTAAAATCAGCGCTGCTGCACCATCAGAAATAGACGAAGAGTTGGCAGCAGTGATAGTGCCGTCTTTTTTAAATGCTGGACGAAGTGATGGAATTTTGTCTGGACGCGCGTTACCAGGTTGCTCGTCAGTATTAACCTCAACATCCCCCTTACGTGTACTCATTACATGAGGGGCAATTTCATTGCCAAAGCTGCCATTTTCGATTGCGGCGTTTGCTTTACTTAGTGAGTCAAGTGCAAATTCATCCATGTGCTCGCGGGTAATGCCATATTCATCAGCGGTAGCTTGTGCGAAACAACCCATCGCTTTATTGTCATAAGCATCTTCTAAGCCATCAGCCATCATATGGTCTTTGATTTCGCCATGGCCCATACGCATTCCGCCACGGGCTTTTGGAATAAAGTAAGGTGAGTTAGTCATGCTTTCCATGCCACCAGCGATAGCAGAATTAATACTACCCGAGCGGATGAGATCATGCGCGAACATCGCCGCTTTTAGACCCGAGCCGCACACTTTATTGATTGTTGTCGCTCCCGTCGAGCGTGCAAGCCCCGCGTGTAGCATCGCTTGACGCGCTGGCGCTTGACCTAGGCCTGCGGGTAGTACGCAACCCATGATAACTTCGTCTATACTCGCGTCACTAAGACCTGTTTCATTCATTACTGCTTTAATTGCAGTCGCACCTAAGTCTGTCGCGGTTGCGTCAGATAGGCTTCC
The DNA here is from genome assembly GCF_004208845.1 of Pseudoalteromonas sp. CO348. Lineage (NCBI taxonomy): Bacteria > Pseudomonadati > Pseudomonadota > Gammaproteobacteria > Alteromonadales > Pseudoalteromonadaceae > Pseudoalteromonas > Pseudoalteromonas sp. CO348. Next base: position 264,016 of record NZ_SGPI01000017.1, read on the forward strand.
CATAAAGCCACCCATTGGTGTACGCTTAGCAGCGACGATGACAACAGCTTCGTTACTCATTGCAAAACTCCTGTTTACAAGCCAATCTTGGCTTGTTAAAAATTAACTCTGTATTCGAGCATACATAATATTTACGTTTACGCCAACGTAAATCTAAAATCAAGCCAAACGAGATCAGTGAAAGTGTAAAGCTAACTTGCACAAATTTGTTTCCAAGGCTTATTTTCTCTAGCTGTAATGAAGATTTGATGACAATTCGAACGGACAGATTATTCCCTTTATAAGACTAAAGAAGGATCTGCTATTCTTACTTTACCTTTACGTAAACTTCACTTATATTGGTCTAATCAGTGACGTTGTAAGTGTAAATAAAAATGCAAGAAATTAATGAACCTACCTATTCAATCAGCGAGTTAGCTAAAGAATTTGATATTACTACTCGCAGTATTCGTTTTTACGAAGACCAAGGACTCCTTTCTCCTAGGCGCCAAGGACAAACGCGTATTTACTCAAAACGTGACAAAGTTCGATTAAAACTGATCCTTCGCGGAAAACGTCTTGGTTTTACACTTGCTGAAACTGGCCGACTATTTGAGCTTTACGACGCCGACAAATCGAGCGAAAAGCAACTTAAAACCATGTTGCAACTCATTGAAGAAAAAAAAGCCGACTTAAGCCAACAAATGGACGACATTAAAGTTGTCTTAATGGAACTGGTGACGGCTGAGCGCCGTTGTCGCGACACCCTACACGAGCTCGAAAAATAAACTCTCACAACAGGATGAATACCGATGAGCACAGTATCTTTATATAAAGAATTAAACTTTGGACTAGGCGAAACAGCAGACATGATCCGTGATCATGTCAATAGCTTTGCGACCAGTGAAATTGCCCCACTTGCTGAAAAAACAGATCAAGAAAATGCATTTCCAAACGAAATGTGGCCAAAGTTTGGCGAAATGGGCCTACTTGGGATCACCGTCGCTGAAGAATTTGGCGGCTCAAACATGGGTTATCTTGAACACGTTATCGCAATGGAAGAGATAAGCCGTGCGAGTGCATCAATTGGCTTAAGCTACGGCGCACACTCAAACCTATGTGTAAACCAAATTAACCGTAACGGTAACCAAGCCCAAAAAGAAAAGTATCTACCAAAACTTATCAGCGGTGAACACATCGGTGCACTAGCAATGAGTGAGCCCAATGCTGGCTCTGACGTGGTTTCAATGAAACTACGTGCTGAAAAGCAAGGTGACAAGTTCATCCTAAACGGTAATAAAATGTGGATCACCAATGGTCCAGATGCCGACGTTTTTGTGATTTACGCAAAAACGGATACCAATGCAGGCCCTCGCGGGATCACGGCCTTTATCGTCGAAAAAAGCTTCCCTGGTTTTTCAACGGCACAAAAGTTAGACAAACTTGGAATGCGTGGTTCAAACACCTGTGAGCTGGTATTCGAAAACTGCGAAGTACCTGCAGAAAACATCCTTGGCGAATACAACGAAGGCGTTAAGGTACTCATGAGTGGCCTAGACTACGAGCGTGTGGTATTGGCAGGCGGTCCGCTTGGTATTATGCAGGCTTGTATGGATGTGGTAGTACCTTATATTCACGAGCGTAAACAATTTAACCAATCCATCGGTGAATTCCAGCTGGTGCAGGGCAAAGTTGCTGACATGTACACGCAAATGAACGCCGCACGCTCATACGTTTATACCGTGGCGAAAGCCTGTGACCGTGGCGAAACCACACGTAAAGATGCTGCTGGTGCAATTTTGTATGCCGCAGAACTTGCAACCAAACTTGCACTTGATGCCATTCAGCTACTAGGCGGAAACGGTTATATCAATGAATATCCTACAGGTCGACTACTTCGCGATGCCAAGCTGTATGAAATTGGCGCTGGTACGTCTGAGATCCGCCGTATGCTTATCGGACGTGAGCTATTCAACGAAAGTCGCTAGGAGTGCTACATGACGGTACTAAATTCTGCGGTTAATCCGCATGATCCTCAATTCAAGGCAAACAGCGATGCGATGGCATCGCTGGTTGCTGATCTTAAAGATAAAGTCGCTACACTGAACCAAGGCGGTGGTGAAGCGCTTATTGCCCGTCACCAAAGTCGCGGTAAATTATTTGTCCGTGACCGAATTGAAACCTTGCTTGACGAGGGCTCGCCGTTTTTAGAAATTGGCCAATTCGCCGCGTTTGGCGTTTACGAGCAAGATATTCCTTGTGCTGGTGTGGTCGCCGGGATCGGACGCGTCAAAGGCGTTGAATGCATGATTGTGGCAAATGATGCGACGGTAAAAGGGGGAACCTATTTCCCTATTACTGTAAAAAAACACCTACGAGCGCAAGAAATCGCTGAGCGCTGCCATCTTCCTTGTATTTATTTAGTGGATTCTGGCGGTGCGAACTTGCCAGAACAAGATGAAGTATTCCCAGATAAATTGCATTTTGGTCGGATTTTCTACAATCAAGCCCGTATGTCTGCAAAGGGGATCCCACAAATCGCAGTGGTCATGGGGTTATGTACCGCTGGCGGCGCATATGTACCAGCAATGGCCGATGAAAGTATTATCGTCAAAGAACAAGGCACCATTTTCTTGGCAGGGCCACCACTTGTTAAAGCGGCCACGGGTGAAGAAGTGAGTGCAGAAGACTTAGGCGGCGCAGATGTTCACTGTAAAGTCTCAGGTGTAGCCGATCACTATGCAGAAAATGACGAGCATGCGCTTTCTATCGCAAGGCAGTGCGTGTCACGCCTTAACCATCAGCGCCCTATTCGCCCACTCCTTCAAGATGCCAAACCACCACGTTATGACATCAGTGAGGTGTATGGCATTGTCGGTACGGATCTGAAAAAGCCATTTGATGTACGCGAAGTCATTGCCCGTATCGTGGACGATTCTCAGTTTGATGAATTTAAACGCTACTTCGGCGAAACGCTCGTGACTGGTTTTGCTGAGATTTATGGTCACCCTGTGGGGATCGTAGCAAACAACGGTATTCTCTTCTCTGAATCAGCGCAAAAAGGCGCACACTTTATTCAACTCTGTGCACAGCGCAATATTCCGCTGCTATTTTTGCAGAATATTACTGGATTTATGGTTGGCCAAAAATACGAAGCGGAAGGTATCGCTAAGCACGGTGCAAAAATGGTAACAGCCGTTTCCTGTGCTGATGTGCCTAAGTTTACAGTATTGATTGGCGGCTCATATGGTGCTGGTAACTATGGCATGTGTGGTAGAGCCTACGAGCCAACCATGATGTGGATGTGGCCAAACGCACGGATCTCCGTAATGGGTGGTGAACAAGCTGCTGGCGTATTAACGCAGGTTAAACAAGATGGTTTAGCGCGCAAAGGCCTTAGCATGAGCGATGCCGAAGTGAGCGAATTTAAAAAGCCAATTATCGAGCAATACGAAAAGCAAGGACACCCATTCTATGCCAGCGCAAGGCTTTGGGACGATGGCGTTATCGACCCTGCGGATACGCGCACAGTACTTGGTCTTGCCTTAGAGGCTGCGAGCAATGCGCCGCAAAAAGAGTCTAAATTTGGCGTCTTCAGAATGTAAGGAGCACTTATGCCTGTCACTTTAAATATAACAAAAAGCAAAGTGGCGATTTTAGAGCTAAGTCGCCCAGAAAAACATAATGCCTTCAATGCGGAGGTGATTGCCGAACTCATTAAGAATATCGAATATGCCAGCGATCTCGATGTCAGAGCGCTGGTATTAAAAACCGAAGGTAAACACTTTTCAGCGGGGGCTGATCTGGCGTGGATGAAATCCATGGCAGACAACGACTATGACGAAAACGTCGCTGATTCTTTAGAACTTGCTAAATTAATGCAAGTGCTGGCCACTTGCCCTCACCCAACGCTGTGTTTGGTGCAAGGTGCTGCTTTTGGCGGTGCGCTTGGGTTAATCGCCTGTTGTGATATCGCCATTGCAGAGCACAACTCTAAATTTTGTTTAAGTGAAGTCAAGCTTGGTCTTATTCCGGCTGTGATTAGTCCTTATGTCATTAAAGCCATTGGGGAGCGCCAAGCGCGACGCTATTTTTTAACAGCCGAAGTCTTCGATGGTGAAAAGGCGCTAGAAATGGGTTTAATTCACGAATTGAGCGATAATTTAGCAAAAAGCGAAGCGGACTTTCTCGATACCTTGCTTAACAATGGCCCTGCTGCTGTGAAAAGTGCCAAAGCACTGATCAGCGAAGTTGCTGGTAAAGAGATAAATGAAGCGTTGGTCGCCCATACCGCAAAGCGTATCGCTGAAATTAGAGTAAGTGACGAAGGCCAAGAAGGTCTTAGCGCCTTTTTCGATAAACGAGCACCACGCTGGCAAACCGCCGCAAGCGAATAGGAGTCAACATGCTAACTAAAATTCTAGTCGCGAACCGTGGTGAAATTGCCTGCCGCGTGATGCGCACCGCAAAGAAATTGGGCCTAACCACAGTGGCAGTTTATTCTGATGCAGATGCCAATGCGATGCATGTGAAAACAGCTGACGAAGCCTATCATATCGGTCCGGCACCAAGTAAAGAGTCTTATTTGGTTGCGGACCGAATTCTTGAAGTCGCCAAGGCGGCGGGCGTCGATTGCATCCACCCTGGTTATGGTTTTTTGTCTGAAAATGAAGTATTCGCTAAAGCATGTGAAGCGGCAAACATTGCGTTTATTGGTCCGCTGGCAAGCTCTATTGAAGCGATGGGTTCTAAGACCCGTGCCAAGGAAATCATGCATGACGCTAATGTGCCCTTAGTCCCGGGGTATTATGGCGACAAACAAGAAGATGATTTCTTGCAAGCAGAAGCAGAAAAAATCGGCTTTCCGGTACTTATCAAAGCCGCTTACGGCGGTGGTGGTAAAGGGATGCGCGTGGTACGAGAAAGCAGCGAGTTTTTGTCGGCACTACATGGTGCTAAACGTGAAGCTGCAGCGAGTTTTGGCAATGACTTAGTACTGCTTGAGCGTTTTGTTGATAAGCCTCGTCACGTAGAAGTACAAGTTTTTGCCGATAGTCACGGTAACTGTGTTTACCTCGGTGATAGAGACTGTTCACTACAGCGTCGTCACCAAAAGGTGATTGAAGAAGCGCCCGCCCCAGATTTGAGTGATGCGATGCGCAAAGCTATGGGTGAAGCAGCAGTACGCTGTGCGCAAGCGATTAACTATCGCGGCGCAGGTACAGTAGAGTTCTTATTATGTGGCGATGAGTTCTTCTTTATGGAGATGAATACCCGCCTGCAAGTAGAGCACCCAGTGACAGAAATGGTAACTGATCTCGATTTAGTCGAGTGGCAACTGATGGTTGCTGCGGGTGAACAGCTACCGCTGACTCAACAGCAGATTTCGTTATCTGGTCATAGCTTTGAAGCACGTATTTACGCAGAAGACCCTGAAGAAAACTTCATGCCGTTTTCAGGTGTACTTTCACACCTTAGCTTTCCAGAAGCCAAAGATGGCGTAAGAATTGACACAGGCGTGCAGCAAGGCGATGAGATCAGCCCATTTTACGATCCTATGATCGCCAAGCTTATTGTTCATGGCAAAAATCGTGAACAAGCGTTACTAAAGCTAAAATCGAGTTTAGAGCAAGTACATCTGTGTGGTTTAAAATCCAATATTGCATTTTTACATCACTTAGCAGGCCACCCTACTTTCACAGCTGGTGCGCCTGATACCCACTTTATTGACACGCAAACTGAGGTATTAACTCTATCGAATACGCCGCTGGATAAAATGGTGTTATTAGCAAGTGCGGCCTATCTTAGCCACCAACAACCATGTAAAAACACGGTGTGGGGAAACTTAGGCTTTAGGCTTAACCAAACCGCGAAAGTGGATTTACCATTTGCAGATCATGTCGCCTGTGCCTATCAATCTCAAGGTGGTTGGAAGGTTTCGTTTAACGAGCAAATCCACCAAGTTGAATGTGAATTAAATGGACACCAGTTGACAGTGGTGATTGATGGTGCAAGGTTACAAGCCAGTGCCATTGTGACCGAAACCGCGATCACTATTATGTATGGCCCGTATCAACATACCGTTGAACTCAAGTCAAAGCATTACATTAGCGATCATGAGCACGAAGCTGCACCGCTGGCAGCGCCATTGAACGGCACCGTGGTTAAACATTTGTTAGCCGTCGGTACCCAAGTTAATAAAGGCGATGCCGTGGTGATAATCGAAGCCATGAAGATGGAATATACGCTCAATGCACCATTTGATGGCACGCTCACTTCATACTGCTTTGCAGAAGGCGAGCTGGTCAGTCATGGCGATATGCTGGCGATTGTTGAGGAGCAAGACTAATGTCTCAGTATCCGGCTAACGTCAAAATTGTAGAAGTCGGCGCACGTGACGGCTTACAAAATGAGGTCAGTGTTGCCACAGAAGCTAAAATCGCGCTGGTTAACGCATTAAAAGACGCTGGTCTCAAGCACATAGAAGCAGGCGCGTTTGTGTCGCCCAAATGGGTGCCACAAATGGCCGATTCTGCTGCGGTGATCCAAGGCTTTGAGCGTAGTGAAGGCGTTGAAATAAGCGCCCTAACGCCAAACCTTAAAGGCGCAGAGCTTGCACTAGAAAATCAGGTCGACGAATTTGCCATTTTTACTGCCGCCAGTGAGGCATTTACGCAAAAAAACATCAACTGCACGATTGAACAAAGTATTGAACGCTTTCGTCCCGTTGTTGAACTTGCACAAAAAAACAACATAAAAGTAAGAGGTTATGTTAGCTGCGTGGTTGGTTGCCCATATCAAGGTGAAGTACAACCAGAGCAAGTTTTAGCGGTATGTAAACAATTGTTGTCACTTGGTTGTTATGAAATCAGCCTAGGCGACACCATAGGTGTTGGTACGCCTAAAAAGGTCCAGCAGCTGCTCACCTTGTTACTGCAACATATCCCTGCTGACAAGCTTGCGGTGCATTTCCATGATACCTACGGACAAGCATTAACGAATATTCACACGGCCCTGCAAATGGGGATCGCAACTGTTGATAGCGCCGTTGCAGGTCTTGGTGGTTGCCCTTACGCCAAAGGCGCGTCAGGAAATGTTGCCACTGAGGATGTAGTTTACTTGCTGCAAGGACTTGGCATTGAGTGTGGAATTGATTTAGAAAGGCTAGCAAAAGCAGGATGGACAATTTGTGATGCGCTAGGCAAGACACCAAGCAGTAAAGTGTCGTTAGCACTCAAACAAACTTGTCAATCTTAAAACAATAACATTATTAGGAGTGGGCTTATGGCCGGTTTCGATAAAGTCGTATCAAGCTACAGCGAAGCGATGGCGGGTCTTAAAGACGGCGATACCATCATCGCAGGTGGCTTTGGTTTGTGTGGTATTCCAGAAGGCTTAATTGCAGAAATTAAGCGCCTGCAAACAAAAGAACTTACCGTGGTTTCAAACAACTGTGGGGTCGACGACTTTGGTTTAGGTATTTTGCTTAAAGATCGTCAAATTAAGAAGATCATTGCCTCTTATGTTGGTGAAAATGCGCTGTTTGAACAGCAACTACTCGATGGCATTATTGACGTTGAATTAACACCACAAGGTACGCTTGCAGAGAAGATGCGCGCTGGTGGCGCTGGGATCCCAGCTTTTTACACGGCAACAGGGTACGGTACTCCCATTGCTGAAGGTAAAGAAGTAAAAGAATTTGATGGCCGACCATATATTTTGGAAGAATCAATTACCGGTGAGTTTGCTATTGTTAAGGCTTGGAAAGCAGATCGCTACGGCAACTTGGTGTTCCGCCACACAGCAATGAACTTTAACCCAATGGCAGCGACAGCCGGAAAAATCACCGTCGCGGAAGTTGAAGAAATCGTAGAACCGGGTGAACTTGAGCCGAGTCAAATCCACACCCCTGGTATTTATGTCAATCGCGTGATCAAAGGTGACTTTGAAAAACGTATTGAACGTGTCACAACGCGCAAATAGGAGGCAATCATGGGTTTAAATCGTGAACAAATTGCGATGCGCGTGGCGCAAGAGCTTGAAGACGGTTACTACGTTAACTTAGGCATAGGTATTCCAACCTTAGTGGCTAACTACGTACCACAAGGCATTGAAGTGATGCTGCAATCGGAAAATGGCTTGTTGGGTATGGGTCCCTACCCAACTGAAGACCAAGTTGATGCCGATATGATCAACGCGGGTAAAGAAACCGTGACAGCAGCGACAGGTGCAGCAATTTTTAATAGTGCGGAAAGCTTTGCCATGATCCGTGGTGGTCATGTAGACTTGACGGTACTAGGTGCTTTTGAAGTTGATCAACAAGGCAATATCGCGTCTTGGATGATCCCGAAAAAATTAATCAAAGGCATGGGTGGTGCAATGGACTTAGTTGCTGGTGCACGCAACATCATAGTGACCATGACCCATGCTAGCAAACACGGCGATTCTAAATTGCTTGAATCATGCACATTGCCACTGACCGGCGTAAATTGTGTAAAGAAAATCGTAACAGATTTAGCTGTGTTAGAAGTAAAAGACGGCGCATTCCATTTGCTAGAACGCGCACCGGGTGTTAGTGTTGATGAAATAATCAGCAAAACTGCAGGCAAGCTTATCGTCGACGGTGAGATCCCCGAAATGCAGTTTGAGGCGTCGTAAGACACACCCTAACTTACAAATGTACCGACCTCATTCCCAGTGCCAAAGGCGCTGAGTTACCCAAAACCCCTCGCAAGAGGGGTTTTTTTTCACCATCAAAGGAAAACTCTTTACTCTACATCACTCTTTATGTCTAGTTGATGAATGTGATGATTTTTAAATAAAAAATTCAGTAGCCATTTACTTTTCAATCTCACCCCCTAAACTAGTAAAGATAGTTTTGGTTGGCATTGAATTTTCACCTGCCAGTACAACTTAAAACTAAAAAGTTGCTGCTTTGAAGCATCGACTGAATATCAAGTTGACACAATATATTGATACCATAGCTTAGTAGCATAACGGTTCGGTTGGTTTATCTTAATTACAAGTATTGAGGCAGTATACTGTCGCTGTAACTAACATAAACCCATCATATATTTAGATAGTCATTCGGCTGGTGTGATTGAAATGCATAAATCGAATGAATACGCTAAATAATCTAAACTAGACTAAGTAATTTTTGTGGCTTATGGCTAGCATATTGTATGGCAGATAAAGTCATTCTAAGCCGCTAATGATTAGCATTAATAGCCAGATTACATTTTGCTTTGTTGCATAGTTAGTTTATGTCGAATTGTTATCAACCATTGTCTAGCGATTAATTCAGTATATCAGCTTGGTGTCGTATCACGATGAGAACAACAAGAGGATATCATGGGCAATCACCACGATAAGTACAGCATCGATAATACAGACTACACCGTTGGACAAGACAATGTTCAAAAGTGGGGATTTGACGTACATAACCCTGTATTTGGTGTAAGTGCTGGATTAATACTGGCGTTTTTAGTCGCCGTATTATTAGTTGATGCAAACACAGCTAAAACCACTTTAGACGGCATAAAGTGGGATATCATAGGTAACTTTGATGCCCTATTTATGTGGTCTGGTAATTTCTTTGTGCTATTTTGTTTGGTGCTCGTTTTATCGCCTTACGGTAAAATTCGTTTAGGTGGTGAAAACGCCAAACCAAGCTATACTCGGGCGTCATGGCTGGCGATGCTATTTGCAGCAGGTATGGGTATTGGTCTGATGTTTTGGGGTGTAGCGGAGCCTGTTGCCTACTACACTGGCTGGTATAAAACACCATTAAATGTTGCTGCAAACACACCTGAAGCGGCTGAACTTGCAATGGGCGCGACCATGTACCATTGGGGTTTGCATCCTTGGGCTATTTACGCCGTTGTCGCGCTTTCTTTAGCATTCTTTGCCTACAATAAAGGCTTACCACTGTCAATCCGCTCGATCTTTTATCCTATTTTAGGAGACAGAGCTTGGGGTTGGCCGGGCCATATCATCGATATTCTCGCCGTTCTTGCTACCTTGTTTGGCCTTGCGACGTCACTCGGTCTGGGCGCACAGCAAGCTGGTGCTGGGATCCAACATGTATTTGGCATAGAAGCAGGTCTCGGTCTAGAAATTGCCGTGATTGTGGGCGTTACTGCCCTTGCGATTATTTCGGTTGTTCGCGGTATTGATGGCGGTGTAAAGATACTTAGTAACGTTAATATGTTAATTGCATTTGTGTTATTAGTATTCGTTGGTATTGCAGGTTTTGCGATTGCCATGGGTAATATTCCGACGACTTTAATGGCCTATGTTGAAAACATCATTCCACTGAGTAACCCGCATGGTCGTGAAGATGAAGCATGGTTCCAAGGTTGGACCGTATTTTACTGGGCATGGTGGATTTCTTGGTCACCGTTTGTCGGTATGTTTATCGCACGCGTTTCTGAGGGTCGCACCATACGCGAGTTTATTACCGCAGTATTATTAATCCCGACATTGGTAACCGTGATCTGGATGTCAATCTATGGTGGCCTTGCTATCAATCAGGTAAAAAATGGCATTGGCGCTCTAGGTACTGATGGTTTGACTGAAGTGCCACTGGCGATGTTCCAAATGTTTGAAAACCTACCGATGAGCGATTTACTCTCGTTCACAGCGATTTTACTTGTACTGGTTTTCTTCATCACCTCGTCGGATTCTGGTTCTTTGGTTATCGATAGCATTACCGCTGGTGGTAAAATAGATGCCCCAGTACCACAACGTATATTCTGGGCGAGTATTGAGGGTGCAATTGCGGCAGCACTATTGTGGATCGGCGGTAAAGAAGCAATTGAAGCACTGCAAGCTGGTGCTATTTCAACAGGTTTACCGTTTACTTTTGTACTACTATTGATGTGTGTAAGTTTGATCCTCGGGCTTAGAACTGAGCCTAAAAGCTAACGGTCGTTAACCTCATTACAGGCGGAGCTTGCTGTATGCTCCGCCTTTTTGTTATTTGGGATTAGCTCCACCAGCGTTTCACCATGTCTGATGGGTCTAAACAATATTGAGCTTGAGCTTGAAATAACTCCGCCGTTGCTAACGCATCGGACAAGGCATGATGTGGCTGATAATAGGGAAGCCCATAGCGCTTTCTGCAGTCAGCTAAACGTACCGAAGGAATAGGTTTACGTTTGAGCTTATCAAGCCAACTTCTGGCGTTGTTTATCGCTGACTTTTCAATTTCCATCGTATCAATCACTGGAAACTCAATACCCTCCCCCAATCTCGCTTTTAGCGCAGAATTGAAAAATGACTTTTCGACAAACTGATAGTGCACCACAATGACTTTACCATGTAGTGAAGCAAACACTTCCTCAAGAATATCCTGCAGATCTGGCGCGCTTTCAACTTGTGAGTGTGTGATCCGGTGCAGTACCACAGACTCTTCAGCCAGCGGACTGGTTGGCTTCACTAACCAATGCTTCGCTTGAGCCAAACGGATCCGTCGTAAATTAAATGGCACGACGCCAACGCTCACAATGTCATCGGTGTTTGGGTCGAGCCCTGTAGTTTCAAAATCAAGGGCAACAAACTCGCACTGGCTCAATTGCTGGTACGGATCTACCACGCCTTGCTGATAAAATGCTTGAATTCTCGGGTCTTTCGACGTTTCTACCAAATGCTGAAAGCGATTTGGCCATGACATAATCTCGCCTTGCATATTACACCGCTACTTCATCATGGATTTGTTTTGATAGCGAAACTTTAAAAAGCTCTGTGCTTTGTCTAACACGCCAAAAGCTTCTTTAAGATTACGCTGTTCAAAATCAGAGAGTGTTTCAGGCGGCAAGCTGTTATCAGGCTTTTCGCCCTGCTCAATTTGCCATGCTTGATGACGAATACGCATGATGGCGATGTATTCAAGCGCAGCTTGCAGATCTAACACTTTGCCCTTTGGCAGTATATTTGCCTCATCAATATCTTCTAATCGTTCAAAGGAGTTTTGTTTTTTAGAGCCAACACCAAGGGCATGCACTCGAACCAAGTCTGAAAGCGGTGCTGTGCCACGGCGTTTAATGTTCATCGAACGCCTGTGCTCACCATCTTGCTCAAGGACAAAACCATTAAAAAAGCCCAAAGGCGGTGTTCTTCTTAGCGCATTATGTGCCATCGCAGCCAAAAATTTAGGGGTGCTTTTGGCCTTTTTACTGATAAAAGCAGTGAGTTTCTCAGCCCATTTTGTTTCACCCCATACGCCTTCCAGATCAAAGAAAATCGAACTATTAAGCAAAGCCTCAGGACTGGGGTTTTCTATCCAGTCTTCAAATTGTGCTAACCATTGACTATAAGTTATACGCCAAGCTGGGTTGCTTGCCATGATCCCACCATCGCAATATTTATAGCCGCAATTGGCTAGACCATCACACACAAACTTCGCCAACTTTTCGAAGTAAGCGCCATGCTCAGCGGGTTGATAACTGTCATCCAAGATCAGTGCATTATCTTGATCGGTCACAATTAACTGTTCGTCTCGAGCCATTGAACCAAGGGCAATAAAGCAGTAAGGAACTGGTGGCGGACCTAATTTTGCTTCCGCGAGTTCGAGTAACTTGTGTTTAAACGTTTTACCTATAATCGACATCGCAGAACCAATCATGTGTGAATTGGCGTCTTCATTCACCATACGCGTAAAAATTGCAGGAAGCTGTTTGGCGTAACTACTCAAGTCTTCAACACTTTGCTGGTCCATTAGCCCTCTAACAAACAACAGGCTGCTTTGAGACTCATAGCGCAAAATATCGGATAGCGCGACCACTCCTATCGGTTTACGCTTATGAACAACGGGCAAATGATGCACATTGTCTCTTAGCATCAGCATCATGGCTTCGAAGACGTAGGCATTGGAGTCAACAATAATAAGATCGGTCGACATAATCTCAGAGACCGGAGTTTGATAATTCAGCCCCTCAGCGACTACTTTTGTGCGAAGATCTCTGTCACTGATAAGGCCAACCACCTGACCATCATCTTCATCTGGATCTTCGACAACAGGTTTCTCGGGGTCATAGATAAGTAGTGATGATACATGCTCTTTTGCCATCACTTGAGCTGCCTGCTGTACCGTGGCGTTGCGTTCAACGTATACCACGTCGCGTAGCAATAGTTTACGCACTTTGGCCGTGGTCAAATCGTTGCTGTCGGCTTGCTCAGAAACCGTGATTTTTAGTCTAGCATTATCGTCTGCTTCAAAATAATCAGCAAACGCTTCATAAACGTCGCAATACTCATCAAAAATGCCTACAGGAATACAGTACACCAGCGTATCTTCAAGGCTTTGAGCGCCAAAACGAACTTTGCGATTCATCAATAAACCACGCTGGCCAAAGATCCCACCTGTGGAAATACGATTGTATAACTCACCTGAGCGCCGATAGAGCTCGACAGCACCAGATCGGATCACATACAGGTAGGTGATCTGCTCTCCATATTCCAAAATGCCGCTGCCCGCTCGGTAATAACCTACTTCGACTTGGCTTGCGAGTTTATGTAGTGCCTCTTGAGGCAAATCCGAAAACGGCGGGTAAGCTACTAAAAAATTGGCAATTTCCTGATGTTCAACTTCCATGGTTTGCCTTGATATAAAAAGGAATTTAACCCTATTGTGGGCAACGAGGGATAAATTTGCAATGAAAGCTGGTTTAACTAGGGTAATAAACTAAGGCTGCAGCCATAGTTTTTCAGCTGTTCACCACTACGCGCAGAAGACTCACTAGGATGCAATCGAATTTAGTAAAACTGAGGAATTGCGTTGTAATAGGTTAATTCCAATTACCAATTACCAATTACCAATTACCAATTACCAATTACCAATTACCAATTAGTTTATTTTACTATGACTGCGTGCTAAAGCTAAATAAGTACAAACGCCAAATTTGACCTAAGTCACTTTAAAAACCAGCAAAACCGCCTCATACTAGTCATCTATAACTATTTGCAACAGGAACCGCACTCATGACTTATGAAGTCAATTTCGACGGCTTAGTAGGGCCAACACATAATTATGCCGGATTATCTTATGGTAATGTCGCGTCACTTTCTAACGCTACCAGCGTCTCTAATCCAAAAGAAGCGGCATTGCAAGGTCTTGAAAAGATGAAAGCAATGCATGATATCGGCCTAAAACAAGGGATATTCGCACCTCATGCACGCCCGAGTTTAACCCCACTACGCCGCGTTGGCTTTTCAGGCACCGATGCACAGGTACTTGAAAAAGCGTATAAACACGATCCTATATTGCTTAGAGCTTGTTACTCGGCCTCTGCAATGTGGACAGCAAATGCGGCGACTGTATCGCCTTCTATTGACTCCAGCGATGGTAAAGTACATTTCACAAGTGCCAATTTAAACTGCAAATTCCACCGTTCAATAGAGCCCGAAACCACCACAAATTTACTTCGAGCTATGTTCGCCAATGCGCAATATTTTGCACATCACCCGCATTTGCCTGAGCAGCCTTTTTTTGGCGATGAAGGTGCGGCGAACCACACTCGCCTCGCCGATAGCCATGGCAGTAAAGGTCTACAATTATTTGTGTACGGTTCAAGTGGCTTTAACAGCAATATAAAGGGTCCTACTAAATATCCTGCTCGACAAACATTAGAAGCAAGCCAAGCGATTGCAAGATTACATCAATTAGATGATAAGCAAGCAATTTTTATCCAGCAAAATCCAAATGTGATTGATCAAGGCGTGTTCCATAATGACGTCATTGCGGTGGGCAATGAGAATGTGCTGTTTTGCCATGATCAAGCCTTCATCGATCAGACCACCAGTCTAACTAAAATTAGACAAGCGTATATCGGCGAAAAACCTTTACATATTGTAGAAGTTCCGACGCATGCAGTGAGTGTTGAGGACGCAGTAAAAAGCTACCTATTTAACTCACAATTGATCACCTTGCCATCAGGCGAGATGATGCTGGTTGCACCGGAGGAATGTGCGAAGAATGATAACGTTGCCGCGTATATCGAATATATGCTCTGTGCAAAAAATCCGATTTCGCAAGTACGCTTTTTTGACTTACGCCAAAGTATGCAAAATGGTGGTGGACCTGCATGTTTGCGATTACGTGTAGCACTCAATGAAGATGAGCTAAAAGCGGTAAATCCAGAAGTGATGATGAGTGAAGACAAATTTATTCAACTAAGCGCGTGGGTCAATAAACATTATCGCGATAAAGTCACAGAGCAAGATTTAGCTGATCCGAGCCTACTGCAAGAGTCCTATACTGCACTGGATGAACTCACGCAATTACTCGATCTTGGTAGCGTTTACGACTTCCAACGCGCCTAATTTCAAGCTTTGCTTGTCAAACTACAATTAATCTGAGGTTTTAAGGGAGTGATTTCACTCCCTTACTTTTTAGCAAGTACATTAACCGCCCACGTCTCAAGCATACCGTCGCTATTTAGCGTTACTAAGGTGTCTGGGTTTGGGACATACATATCGACTACCGTTGCTCCCTCACTTTCAGTATGAATAGACCAAGTGCCTAATTCTTCCCCGCTCTCATAGCGCCAGATGGAGAGGTGAGATTTTGACGATGATGTCGCGAGTAAGCCTGAGTCAGAAATAAATTTAGCCTTTCTAAACATCTTAAAACGGGCCATATACTTTAGCTCACTGAGCTGTTTTCCAGACTCAAAGTCTAGTACATGTTGCGCATTCAACCCATCTGAGACGAATAAATGCTTGCCATCATGACTCACTGTTAAACTGGTAACACGATGACTAAATTGATGCTCATATAAAGGTTCTGGTGAGGCAAATTGCCAAAGGGCAACCAACCCATCTTGCGCGCCTGTAACAAAATAGTCGCCACTATTATCAAACGCCAAATGCTCTATCGGCCGAGTATGTGGCATAAAACGATTGTTTAACTTAGTGAATAGATCCGCCATATTGAGTGAGCCATCATCCATCGCAACTAGCAAACGCTGATTATTATGGGAAAGCGCTAAAGCAGAGATTGAAGCAAGTGGACTCACCCCAGCAAAAGGTACGTTCGTTATCAACTTTTGCTTTGGAACAGACCAAATTGAGATAAGGTTTTCACCTGCCACGATGAGCATTTCCTTATCATCTGACAATAAAACTTCTTTAACTGGTGTTTTTATTTTGTCTTTAGGTACTGAGAATATGACAGACTGATTGGCATTGTCATAAATATGGATTTCAGCATTACTGTCTAATGTTACGCTCCACTTTCCATCTTTAGAAAAATGCCCGAGTATTATGCCATTTTGCGTCAACTGGCTTGTTACCCCTTTACTAATTTCAGGCTGCGATCCACACCCTACTAAAAATAAAGCGAAACAAGCTAGTGATATTAAACGAGACATCTTAAACCCTTAGCACATAATACATTTATTTCATTTACTGGCTTTACATATCGGCCGTTAGCAGACAAACTTAACTTATTGTGAATAATTTTAGACTGCATATGATGTATTTTAGCATGACAAAGTCACTTATTAAGCAAACTTTCGTTGTCTTAGCCGCAATGATTTTACTCTCAGCGTGCGGCTCAGAGGATAATGTCAGTGGTGACAAGGACACTCCTGGATATGCCGCAACAATGTATTTTGACGCACTCTATAATCAAAAAGATTTAGACGCTGCAATGAAAATCGCCACTCCCCGTCACGCGCGTATCATGCGCTCTTACGGTACTGCGTCGCAATTCGCCAGAAATTTAGTGAATATGCAATACGATGAAGTCACCATAGAAGTTGATATGACCAATCAAAGTCTACGCGAACAGTATGGCGACAGCGCAAAAATTAATTTAATTTTTACAGGTCAGCTCCACGGTGAGCAAGTAGACGACATGCGTAGTGTCAGTATGGTGCGCAAAAAAGGCAAATGGTACGTAGACAAGGTACTAGCCGACCCCTTTGCACGTTAACTCAAGAATTAGATTGGAAAGCCCCGTTGTCGGGGCTTTTTTACAAATTAGCCAATATACTCCGTCACAACAAACTAGTTGGGCGCTCTTGCATCAACAGCAATCGCTTTTGCAACCAGCGTTTCAATACAAAAGATGGTTTCAGAACTCTTATCATCAATCACCTTGTCGTCCATTGCGATACTGAGTTTTTCATTCAATGTCTTACCCACCAGTTTCACGCTGTTTTGTTTACACCACTTACGATATTTTGCCATTAGTGGAGCATGTGCCTTTTCCAGTAAATAAGCATGCTCAACCGTATCTATAGCAGAGTGTTTTACAACGGCGCACAGATGCGAGATACGTTCTCGGGTCGAGTTGTGATCGGAAACATTGCTACATACCTGAACCGCCAATTTATCACTTGGCGCTTTGAGCCACTTACCAACAGGAAACGCCAAACGTTTTAACAAAAATGCCAGAGGTGCTGCGGTAAAGTTATCGCAAAATGCATAAATAGCCTTACTTGCTTCGTTAAGACAGTGATCTAAGGCAAACTTTACCAGCGGTAAGTCCCCTTGCTGACGGCCATCATCTTCGTATTTTTTTAATACGCACGAGGCGATATAAAGAAAGCTCAGGACATCTCCTAATTTTGCAGAGAGCATTTCTCTACGTTTTAGTGAACCGCCAAGCTTTAACATAGCGATATCACTATACACAGAAAGCGCTTGGCTCAACCATGTTAGCCGTCGGTAATACGCCGCCACATCACCACTCACTGGCGCGCGTTCGAAACGTGCAAGTGTGAAGCCATTAAAAAACGCCTTAAGCCCATTCACAGAGGTATGCTGCAAGTGTTTGCAAAGCACTTCATCAAACTCTTTCAATGCGATTAATTGATCTTCTTGCTGTACGATACTCATTTCTTTCAGTATAAAAGGATGGCAACGCGTTGCACCTTGACCAAAAATCATCAAGCTTCGCGTTAAAATATTGGCGCCCTCAACGGTAATAGAAATCGGCATCCCCATGTAATTGTGGGCAAGATAATTCATTTCCCCCATTTGAATGGCTTTACCGCCATGAATATCCATCGCATCATTTAATGCCACCCTTGCATGCTCTGTGAGGTGATACTTGGCAATCGCAGTAACTACCGAAGGGCTTTGCTTTAAATCAATTGCCAACGCTGTAGTTTGTCTCACCGCTTCAATGAGATAGCTATAGCCGTAAATTCTGGCCAACGCGCTTTGCACTCCTTCAAAGGCAGAGATAGGTACACCAAATTGACGACGGACACCGGCATAAGCCGAAGTCGTTCTGGCACTTAATTGAGCGGTTCCCGCGCTCAGTGCAGGCAAAGATATCCCCCGTCCAGCACTTAAACACGACACCAGCATGCGCCACCCTTTGCCGATACCTGCTTGTTCGCCTATCACCCAAGCCATTGGAATAAAAACATCTTCACCACTGGTTGTGCCATTCATAAAGGCTTGCCCCAGCGGGTTATGTCGATCTCCTGTTTTTACGCCTTTATGTGCAGTCGGTATAAGTGCACAAGTGATCCCAAGCTCTACTTTATTTGAAAGCAATTGATCCGGGTCGTAAACCTTAAACGCAAGTCCTAATACATCAGCGACGGGCGCCAGCGTGATGTATCGTTTTTGCCAAGTTACCGCAAGTCCAATTTGCTTTTCTCCCTCAAATTCTCGCTCACACACAATCGCAAAGTCTTGAATGCTACCCGCATCCGATCCTGCCTCTGGAGAGGTCAATGCAAAACAAGGAAGTGTCTCACCCGAGGCAAGCTTTGGCAGCCAAGTATTCTGCTGTTCATTGGTGCCGTAATGAAGCAGCAGCTCCGCAGGGCCTAAACTATTTGGCACCATCACGGTCACTGCCGTAGACAAACTACGGCTGGCTATTTTTGCAACGACGGTGGAGTTCGCCTGAGCACTAAATTCCCGACCACCAAAAGCCTTTGGAATAATAAAAGCAAAAAAACCCTTTTCTTTTAAAAATTGCCAAACTTCTTCAGGCAGGTCTTGAGCCTCAGATATTTTTTCTTCATCAAGCATTTTTAGCAGCGTATGTAATTCGTTATCTATAAATGCCTGTTCCTCATCGCTCAACTTTGGCTTATCATTACTCAACCACTTTCGCCAATTCGGCTTACCAGAAAACAACGCCCCATCCCACCAGATACTCCCCGCTTCCATCGCTTCTCGCTCGGTTTGGGAGAGTTCAGGTAATGACGTTTTGAAATAATTAAAGAGCGGTTTAGTGATCAACTTAACCCTGATATCACGGACACAAAATACCACCACAATTGCCAATATCACCAATAAAACTAAAGTCATATGCACTCCTTTTTGCAGGCTTCAAATACGGCCTTTTGATACAATTGACTGCCTTAATTATGGTTAATAATCACACTAACTCAACTTTTATCTGCGCTCGCATCTCTTTGTTTGTCCATCGCAAAATTGTCGTTTTAAAGTCGTCCTGCTATTATTCTTGCCACCACAGCAAAAAATGATGCTTTGCTGCGAGAAAAAGCCGCGCTCACTACGATTAGTTGTTCATACGACTAATACTAATTGGATTAATTTACTTGCTGATTTGTAGCAATTAACCCAATTAGTGTAGCTGGCTATAGATACTAAAACGCCGTCTAGTGTTAAGTCGGCTCGTGTATTAATTAAAACAACAAGTGAACCCTATGAAACCAAGATTTAAGTTAAGTGTTGGCGCACTCATCGTTGCCAGTACTTTTGCACTCTCTGCCTGCAAATCCACTGAAACTACAAATAAAGCATTATCAGAAGCCGATGCAGTTGCATTTTTAGATAAGGCGTCAGAGCAGCTGGTTGACCTTAACTTCCGCTCTAGCCGCTCAGCTTGGATTTATGCGAACTTTATTACTCACGACACCGCTTCACTTGCTGCAGACGTGAATGAGGAATACACCGCTGCGCTCGTGGAGCTTGCTAACCAAGCAGCACAATTTGATGGCTTGGCGTTAAGCGAAGATACCCGACGTAAGCTTGATAAATTGAAGCTAAACCTGACATTACCTGCACCAAAAGATGCTGACAAAACAGCGGAACTTGCAAAGCTCACTGCAGAGCTTGATGGTATGTACGGCAAGGGCAAATACTGTAAAGATGATGGCACTTGCCTAAGCCTTGGCGACATGACGGCTAAGATGGCTAATAGTCGCGACTATGAAGAGCTTTTAGACATCTGGCAAGGTTGGCGTGAAGTGTCAAAGCCAATGCGTCCACTCTATGAAAAGCAAGTGGTACTTACCAACGAAGGTGCGAATGAGCTTGGCTACGCAGACACAGGCGCAATGTGGCGCAGTAAATACGACATGCCAGCGGACGACTTTGCAAAAGAGCTTGACCGTACTTGGAATCAAGTAAAGCCGCTATATGATTCGCTGCACTGTCATGTTAGAGCCAAGCTTGGCGAGAAATACGGCGAAGATAAAGTGCCTCAAGACCAGCCTATTCCTGCACACTTGCTTGGCAATATGTGGGCACAAAGCTGGGGCAATATCTATGACCTAGTCGCGCCAGAAAACGCAGATCCGGGTTATGATGTAACGGCGCTACTGGCTAAACACAATTACGACGAAATCAAAATGGTAAAAGGTGCAGAAAAGTTCTTCACCTCTATGGGTTTTGCCCCATTACCTGAGACTTTCTACGAACGCTCTTTATTTATTAAACCACAAGATCGCGACGTACAATGTCATGCATCAGCTTGGAACTTAGATGCCAAAGACGACCTACGCATCAAAATGTGTATCCAACGCACAGGTGAAGAGTTCTCAGTTATCCACCATGAACTAGGCCATAACTTCTATCAACGCGCTTACAATCAGCAGCCTGTGTATTACCAAGAAAGTGCCAACGATGGCTTCCACGAAGCTATCGGCGACACCATCGCGCTATCTGTAACACCCGGCTACTTAAAGCAAATTGGTTTGTTGGATAACGTACCGGATGAGTCAAAAGATATCGGTCTATTGATGAAGATGGCACTTGATAAAGTTGCATTTATTCCATTTGGTCTACTTGTCGACCAATGGCGCTGGAAAGTATTCTCTGGTGAGATTTCCCCAGCAGAGTACAACCAAGCGTGGTGGGAATTAAGAGAGAAATATCAAGGTGTTAAAGCACCAATTTCACGTACAGAAAATGACTTTGATCCAGGTGCAAAATACCACGTACCTGGTAATGTACCTTACACTCGTTACTTCCTAGCGCATATTTTGCAGTTCCAATTCCACAAATCACTTTGTGAAATTGCTGGCAGCAAAGAAGCCATTCACCGCTGTTCTGTTTACAACTCGAAAGCAGCTGGTGAGCGTTTAAATGCCATGCTTGAAATGGGCAGCAGCAAACCTTGGCAACAAGCACTTAAAACGCTAACAGGTAAAGATGAAATGGATGCAACAGCAGTACTTGACTACTTTGCACCATTGCAAAAATACCTAGATGAGCAAAATAAAGGCCGTAATTGCGGCTGGTAATTGCTAGCAAATAGAGATTCAGAAACGGGCACACTCAATTGTGCCCGTTTTTTATTGGTTTAATTTTGTTACAGTTCAGTAACTTCCTTTTTTAGCCCCAATCATATACGCTCAAATCAAAATCAGACCTACCGCTCTAGTAGTGAAAGTCTGTGTTGTCACCTGCAAGGATCCTTATGAATATAAAAAGAATTGGCCTAATAGCCATCTTTGAATTGCAACGCTTGTTTGCAACGAAACGCGGATGGATAGCCATCGCCGCATTTGTTTTGGTTTGGTATGCCATTTTGCGCTACGCCATTGCAGAAGCGGTATCCATTGTCAGCGACCCCAACTTCAAAAATATGATCCAGAGTTTTTCCGGCGTCGTTGGTATGCATCGCATTGCCCAGTGGCCTGAAATGGAACTTGCACTGTACTTAGTTTGGTCAATCTTCTTGTTTCCTCTTTTTGTGATCTTTTCAAGTGCAGATCAAACCGTAGAAGATAGAACTCGCGGCACACTGAGATTTCTAACCCTGCGCACATCTCGCGCGGAAATTGTTGTTGGTCGCTTTGTTGGGCAGGTATTCAATACGTTGCTGCTCATAGCAATTTCTGCTGTAGGTGCTTGGATATTAATGGTGGTGCGCGACCCAAGCTTATGGCTCACAGGCCTTACTCGAGCAACATTAATTGTTTTAGAGCTAACGCTTATTACTGCGCCATTTATTGCCCTGATGTCTGTTGCAAATCACTTTGCTAACTCGAGCAAAATGAGCATGATTTACGCAATTTTAACCTACTTAACGCTTGCCACTTTAGTCGCTTTTGCACTTGAGTACAGCGCTTACGCAGAGTACCTTTTTTATCTTTTTCCTGGATTCCAAGGCTCAGAAACCATCGCACAGAATATCAACCTCACTCGCTTTGCCACACCGGTGCTGCATAGCCTCGTGTTAATTGCAATTAGTTGTGAACTATTAAGAAGGCGCGCGCTATGAGTTGCATTATTGAAGTTAATAATTTAGTGAAAGCATATGGACGAAAGCGCGCACTAGATAACGTATCGTTTACCCTAAACGCAGGTTCACCCATTGCACTTGTCGGCCCAAATGGCGCGGGTAAAACCACCCTTTTTAGCTCTCTTTGCGGATATCTAAATGCCGATGCTGGCAGTGTTCAAATTTTGGGCTGCAAGCCTGGTAGCGCTGCGCTTTTTGGCCGACTTGCGGCACTTCCACAGGATGCTCAGCTTGATCCAAGGTTTTCTGTCAGTAATCAGCTACGTTTATACGGACAACTTCAAGGTTTAGATGCGAAAGCGGCCGAGAGTGAAACACACAGAGTGCTTGAGCTTGTCGACCTCAAAGACTGTTATCACGCCAAACCTCATGAGTTATCTCATGGCATGCGAAAACGTATCTGTATTGCCCAAACACTACTTTCAAAGCCTGAAATTGTACTGCTTGACGAAGCCACGGCAGGATTAGATCCCGTGAATGCTCGTGAGATCAGAAACTTAGTAAAAAGGCTTCAATCTGAAACGACCTTTATTTTGAGTTCACACGATTTAGTAGAACTCGATGATTTGTGCGATCAGGTATTACATTTACAGCATGGTAAATTAACCGCTGTTGACCGCATTCAAGAAGCGGAACTTGCCACGCTGACTGTAAAACTTAAAGAGTCTGGCACCAGTAGTCACATAGCGCTTTTGAGGACCTTACAAGGCGTTGAAGAGGTGACGGTAAATGCCAGTGGCGCCCTGCTTATTGAGTATCGTAGCGGCCAACAGGTTGATATTGATGTACTCAGGCTTTGCCGTGAACAGGGCTGGCGTTACAAGTCTTTAGTTAACGGTAAAACACTAGAAGATGAACTGTTCGGCTAGCACACGGTTAGTTTAGTTGACCCGTCTTAGCATGTGGGTTGACACTTTTTGAAATTAAAGCGCTCGATGAACTTCATCGGGCGTTTTTTTGAGCCAAATCGGACCAAATCGCTGACATCCACTACTAATTTGTTAAAGCGTTTGTATGGTTATAAATTACCCGTGGTGTCGACGAATGTGCGTAACTAAGCCCTCTTTATTAAACTCAAGTGAAACAATATTGGTTTTACTATATTCAATAGTTTTATCTAAATGAGCAGGTTTTACTTTGCCTGATTCGGTCATTTTCACAATGACGACATTAGCGCCAACCATTACCTCATTTATTTCTATTGAACTATGGATGACTTCATCTTTTAATTTATTAATCATATCTTCTCGGAGTTTAGATTTATCTGTATAAGTAAATTTAAATTTGACGTGCTCATCGATAAAGTCATCAGAAAGTAATGAGATATAGTTTTCTATTTCTTTAATTGTTGAATTGGGTTGTTGACGCGCATTTTTTGCCGCTACAAATACTTTTGCTTTCTCAATTAGTTGCTCTGATGTGAAATTATCGTGTGCACTACTAGAAAACGAAAAAAGCAAACAAAATAACACTAATATAAATTTATTCACGGATCTTTCCTTCCTGCTGTACCTAAAGCCAAATCGCTCAAATCGCTGACACCCACCACTAATTTGCACCTTTCTAAGATACCGCCTAAGCTTTAATTCTGCACTCAAAGGATTGAGGAAACCAAACTATGGCTACTGCCCGTAAAAAGCAAATCAGTTTAACCGACACCAAATACTACCACTGTATCTCCCGTTGCGTAAGACGCGCCTTTCTGTGCGGTGAAGATAGATTTACTGGAAAATCATATGAACACCGCCGGGATTGGGTTGGAGAAAAGCTATTGATGTTGGGGTCTGTGTTTTGTATTGATGTTTGTGCTTACGCCGTGATGAGTAATCACACTCACATTGTTTTATATGTTGATGATATAAAGGCTAAGCGTCTGTCGGATAAAGCGATTTTGATACGGTGGCACAAGTTATTTAAAGGTAATTGGATAAGCCAAAAGTTTATTGAAGATGAGCCACTGAATGATTCGGAGCAATTGATACTCGATGAGCTGGTTGATAAGTACAGAGAAAGACTTGCAGATATTAGCTGGTTTATGCGAGTGCTTAACGAAGACATCGCCCGTAGAGCAAATAAAGAAGATAATTGTACAGGCCGGTTTTGGGAAGGACGATTCAAATCCCAAGCATTACTGGATGAAGCAGCGCTGACTGCCTGCCTCGCTTACGTAGACCTAAACCCCATTAGAGCCAAAATCGCAGCAACGCCTGAAACCTCAGACTACACCAGCATCAAAAAACGCATCGACCACGCTAAGCTGGGCAAACAACCAAAAAGTCTCCTACGCTTTGCTGGCAGCCCACGAAAACACATGCCTAAAGGCCTGCCTTTTGAACTCAAATCCTATATTGAATTGGTTGAACTCACAGGCCAATGTATTCGCGCCGACAAGCGAGGCTATATTAACGAAGCACAACCCATACTCACTCGACTCAATATAGAGCCTGAGAACTGGATAAAACTCACTACGCAATTTTCACGGGTATTTCACGGCGCGGTTGGCCGAGAGCGAACAATAACCGCTTACTGCGAAACACTGCAAAAACGACGACGGACAAACCTAACAAACTGCGAGCGCTTGTTGGCTTAGCAAAACTCACATTCTCAACGCTAGAATTTCTTACCGTTGTATTTACAGCGCGTTGTCGTGCGCGATAACCCGGTTTTAGTGTAGAGATACGCTTACCCGCCAAAGGTCATCCTATCTAAAAACGCTTTTGTCCATCCTCGTTTAAGTGTTTCCGTACTTTTTAATCTCACTTTGCCAGCATAGGTACAAATAATGGTGGGTGATTAGATGGACGCTCCCAAATCGGCGTCAATGCGCCAAACTGATAGTTGCAAACACAGTTATTAGGAGAGTCCATCATGAATAACGTTAGCACGCTTTCAATTGATCTAGCAAAAAATGTATTCCAACTTTTATCGTTTGATAAGCAAGGTAATAAATGTTTTTCCAGAAGGTTAGATAGAGCAAAGCTCTTGCAAACATTGACCCAATTACCTGCTTGTAATGTTGTTATGGGATCATGCTCAACGTCTCATTATTGGGGGCGGTACTGCTTACAAGCTGGGCACCAAGTTCAGCTTATCCCTGCGCAACATGTTACCCCTTTTGTCCGTGGCAATAAAAACGATAAAAATGATTGTATGGCGATTTATGAAGCGAGCCTTCGACCTAACATTCGCTTTGTTCCTGTAAAAACAGAGCATCAACAAGCAATCCTAGCACTACATCGCTATCGGGAGCGGCTCATACATAATCGAACCGCCTGCATCAACCAAACATGTGGTTTGTTACTTGATTTTGCATCGTCATCAAGAAGAGCTTAAAGTCTTTTCGTGCAACCATTGCTGATTTGCTCAACCGTAATTTACATGGAGCTTTAAATCTACTCCTCAGAGACGTTTATGAAGAAATGCAAAAGTTAGACGCTAATATTAAAAATGTAGAGGCACAATTTAAGCAGTTTAATGAACAAAGCCAAGCTGCTCAAATTATCCAATCCATCCCCGGAATTGGGATTATCAACGCATCGGCATTGAGTGCCACAATAGATAAAGGGCAAGCATTTTCTAATAAAAAGGAGTTGGCTGTGTGGCCTGGGATCACACCACGTCAATATGCTTCGGGTGAAACCAATAAGATGGGAGGGATCACCAAACGAGGTGATCGTTATCTAAGAAAACAACTCATTCATGGTGCCCGTACAGTGGTCAATCATGCGCACAAAAAGCAGGATGATTTAAACAAATGGATCAACGCATTGGTAGAACGTCGCGGTAAAAATAAAGCGGTGGTGGCCACGGCCCACCGATTGGCTCGCTTAATGTGGATATTGCTACAAAGAAATGAACCTTATAAAGCGCAATATACACAAAGTGAGGCGCAATCATGGACTCAAATTATGGCTATCAAGGAGCTCGGTCGTGACAAGGGCCTAGAGCCCGAGTGGGTGTTTATGAGCCCTTGATAGCCATATTCTCATTGCTGTAAATATAACGATGAACAAAAGGTCAAACCTACCTAGTTAAACCCGTTATAGGCAAGGCATTCAATGCCGCGTGGGTGTATTCTGCTTTTTGGGTGGCTAGGTTCGAAACTCATTAGGGGCGCTGAAAGTCAGTTAAGCCCGAATATATGTCAGAGCAGCACCTTATTTAGGATGACTCAAAGTGACTGTTTATCAATACATACAAATAGTAAATGAGAGATAAATAAAAGAAGCAACAAGGCTGTTAAAACAATCATGTTGGATGAGTATTACTTGACAGCAGCAGAGCGTCCATATATGTCATCAATGATTCTATGGGCATATTTCTTCAGCTAAAGTCGCTATCGTCTACTATCTCACTTTTATCGACTGCCATTTCTTAATAAATTTAAATATTGTTTTATAGAGCCTTTCTCAACAATACCTACGGGAAATGCGTGTTTATCCTCTAATAATGTACATAACTTTCCTAGCCGAGGAAAAGAGAGCATAGCATTAGAGAGATTAGAATCAGTAATTTGCTCTCTGTAAACATGATTAATCAAAACTAGTCCCGCAAGTTCGATTCCGTCAACAGACCTAGATTTTGATAGAATTTCAATAACCTTATCTAATTCAATGTCGTTTGAATTTATCAGTATTCTGGTTATTGCAGAAATATAATGTCGTGCCCATGTTCTTGAGTAGCGCGCTGTATTTGTTGCTAATGTGGCAAGTTTAGAAATGCACTCTAGCTCCATATTTTCGGCCAAGACCGGCTTTACATCTGTAAAAAGACCGTAGGGAACATCTTTATGACCAGTCCAAAAAACATTCGTAAACATAAACTTCCTAGCATTCTCTGAAGTAGGAACATAACCTACTTTTACTCCAATGCTTTGAAACTTATTCAAGTATGCTTTAAGTTCAGCGAAAGCTCCGAATTGGTGTGAAGCAACAAGACCATTTTTCGTCTTTTTTACCCCAAGTTTTCCATCTAAAATAATACCTTTATAGATCCATGGTGATTCTATATCTTCTTGATTATCTTTAGTATTATATGCGCAAAGCTTTGATACCCACTGAAAGAGTGATTCTTCATCTGTGGATTCAGCATACACTGTATATATATCAACAAACCAAGTGACATTATCAGGTGGAATTGAATCCAAAGTTAGAGCAAGTCTATTGCACATATTGTAAAACAGGTCAGAATCAAACCGTCCATTTTCGATTGCTCCGAAAAGTTCTATCGCTGCACAATAACTCATTTTTCTATGCCCTTAAAAAGTAAAACTTGAACATATTCTAAATATTTCCTTAGTTGCACCAGCTCTTCTTCTGTAACTACATCGTACATGTTTTGAGTCCATTTGTTTCGCCCAAAGTGCTTTGCTAAGCTTCTCCTAACAGTATTCTTATTAGGTCTTTGATGACAAACAACAAAACCAACGATGTGTTTTTTCTTAGAAACCTTTTTAATCAGTCGATTTAACAATTTTTTTTCTGAAATCTGGCCAACTAACTTAGGAGTATGTTGCTTGATTTCAGCCATGAGACCTTCAAAATTAATATCCGACTCGCTAGGTTCAGAAGTATTAAGTTCAACTAGGTATTCTAGTTTGAAGCCAGCTTTTCGGTATTCCATATCCGAAACCCCTTCAACCGTATCAGTTAGAATACTCGAATGGTCTAATATGTTTATCAATGGCGTACCAAATTGCATATCTAATTTATTTAATTCGCTGTTTTGAACTCCCGCAAGAAATAAGCCCAGTCTTGAATCTTTTACAAGAATAGGGGAACCGCTAAAACCACTATATGTGCCGTTGCTATCCCACTGGAGCTGCAATGCAGGAAGGTCTGAACATGTGCTATAAGAGTATGTAGGTCCGATTATAGTTCCGTTGATACGTAAGAGGAAGTCTGCATTTCCACTGAAACCATGCATGTGCGCTTTAGTGTTTTCTTCAATTTTCCTTCTTACGTTTAACTTTGTTTTACATTTATGACTACACTTGGTTTTAATTATGGCGTAATCAAATAGGTTTTGTGCGTCATAAAATTTTTCTTCTAAATAGTCACACTCATAAACATTGTTATCGAAAGTTTGAATCTCCAAATCAAGTTTTTTATTCAAAGATATTCCATCTTGAATACTTAAGTCTTTAAATAAATGACCACAAGTTAGAACCCACCCATTCTCATTTAATAGCAATCCAGTACCTAAAAAACGCTTTTCTTTATCGATAATACGTACAACCCGATCAAGCATTTCTACATTTTTTTTATTACCCATGCTGACCTTTAACCCATTTAAATGATGCTTTCACTCCAGCAGAACCTTTCCCAGAAAGTACCCAAGCATTTATTGCACTTTCAAACGCAAAAGCAACTTCTACAGTCATTTCATCAGGGCTTCGACCGGATTCAACAGCTTTTTCCCAACAATATTGAAACTCTTTATTTAAACTTTCCATTAGCTCAACTAGATCTTCATTAACGCTTTCTAATTTTTTTCCAATTGTCGAACTTGTTGGTTGAATATCAGAGTCAGAGTTTTTATCCAGAACCACATTCGAATTAGGTAGACTACTATCTATAACAAAATTTTTCGTTCCAATTTTCGCTTCATTGATCGCCATAACAAAAACCTTAATTGTTTTTTATAATCAGATTTTAATTTTATTATCAATAAATATTTCAGACATTACAAACGACTTCAACATTGCTTTGATAAAGCTGTCTTATAACAAGGTGGGGAGAATACTGGGCTTCCTTGACCATGCGTAAATAACATTGGCACCAAATTAATTAAAAATCAAGAATAAAATAAAAACAATTACATTATCACTATCCACGTATTCTTTAAGTGCTTCCATACTTTTTAATCTCACTTTTCCAGTATAGATACAAATAATGATAGATTTCATTGATTTGATTGCTTTCAGATATCGCGCTGATCTTGATACTACTCAGTTGACAAACATTACAAAAAATAATCTCCGCTTTGGCAAGTTTACTGCATTTTTTTGCATCTACCTCCTACCTTTACCCATCCCTATTTGTGATATCACTCGCTTGGCATTGTCGGCACACGCCATGTCACGCGGTTTGGCTTCTATGTCATTAAGGATGGAGTTTAATTGTCGTTTGTTGTCTGCAAGCTTTTTCTCCATCAGTTCAATATCAGCAAGTTTTTGACGTAAAGCGTTAAGTAACTGATCATGTTTCCAGTCACTTAGATCACTCGGAAGTAATTTACTCAGCTCATCTAAACTAAAGCCTGCTTTTTGACCATTTGAAATTAAATGCAATACAGTTTCAGCTTCAGGAGGATACGTCCTATAACCATTGGCAGCGCGCTTAACTAATTTAAGTAGGCCAATATCCTCATAGAATCGAATTTTCGACGTCGCCAAGCCTGTTATTTTTGATAATTCACCAATTTTCATAAACTCAAGTTCCTACTGCACTCAGTCTGCTACCTTAAATGAAAAAGTCTGTACTTATCCCAAACAATAGCAGATATCATAAATTAAGTATTGACCTTCAAGTTTACTTTAACCTTATGCTTGCACAAAACAGATACAAATTAAGGTAATTTTTATGCAAACAATACTTGGAGCAAACGGCCAAATTGGTAGTGAACTCGCCCGAGCTTTAAAGAAAGACTTTACCGATAACATTCGTCTTGTCAGCCGAACACCAAAAAAGATAAACAACACGGACGAATTACTCAGCGCTAATCTACTTGACGGCAGTCAAACGCAAAAAGCAGTAGCTGGCTCTGAAATTGTTTACTTAACCGCAGGACTGCCGATTGACACAAACATGTGGGTTGAGCAATTTCCTATTATGATGCGAAATGTCATCGATGCGTGCGCAAAACATAATGCCAAATTAGTGTATTTTGATAACACCTATATGTATCCGCAAAGCAATGAACGTCTCACAGAAGAAACACCTTTTTTGCCATATGGCGAAAAAGGCAAAGTTAGAGGCCTAATAGCGAATATGCTGCTCGATGCGATGAGTACAGGCCAAGTCAATGCGATGATTTGCCGCGCGCCTGAGTTTTATGGACCGGGTAAAACGCAAAGTATCACCAATACAGCGGTTCTTGATAAGCTGCGAGCAGGCGATGCTGCGAAAGTATTTATCAGCGATAATACGTTACGTACCTTGATATACACGCCAGATGCTAGCAGAGCAATGGCGTTACTAGGCAATACCTCTGATGCGTATGGCCAGACATGGCATCTACCATGTGATGACAATCGACTCACTTACAAGCAAATCGTTAACTTAGCGAGCGAAATACTCGGCATTCAAGGTAAGTATTCAATATTAAAGAAATGGCAGCTATCACTGCTAAGCATTTTTAGCAAACCTATAAGAGAAACACGAGAACTGTTACCTCGATATGCAGTCGACAACATATTTGTATCAGATAAATTTAAGCAGCGCTTTACGGAGTTTGAAATTACCACTTACCGAGATGGACTAACAACAACTCTCAAGGAATGACGACGTTATTTAATACCTAGATCATTAGGCGTTAAGTTAAGTGCTACAACTAACACACGCTTTGGCGAGGAACAAACACTTAGATTGCTAAACTTGGACTCTGTACGGGAAATTGCCCCGCACAGAGTTGATGCTTTTTATCTCATTCCTTTCAGAATTTCGACAATTTCTAGGGTATTTTCGAGTACCCTGATGACTCTACCTTCAACGCTTATCGTTACCAAATCCCGATCTCTGTCGCGATAAATCACTTTACCATGGTCGTAGATATCTGGATCTAAGCGTTCTCCAACTTGGAGTTTTTTTTGCCAACCTGGCGGAAGTGGCTTGCCCTGCTTCAACTTTTTCTCAAGGCCCGGCGGTAACTTCTCCGGTTTAGCATTCGCCTGATTTAAACCTAAAGTCAGACTAAAGGTAAGTAGAGAAAGTACAATAACTTTATTCATAACAACCTCTCTTTTAGAGCGTGGCATCATGCGCTTTGTGAACACGATGCCGTCTATAAAGTATTGTTAATAGTTTGAAATAAAGCTTATTGATATAAACTGAACAACAATCACTAATATTTAGATTGATTTAGTTTTGTTAACGCTTTAACGGAGAAACGTTCAATGGCGATCCCCAACTGAAGTCCAAACTTCTCAGCAACGCCTTTTTTAGCTTTATAAGCCACCTTATAAAGCTGGTGACTTTCATTTAGGGACATGAGTAAATCATCACTGGTTGAGATTTCATCGACTAATTTAAGTTCTAACGCTTGTGTACCAAACCAATGTTCTCCAGTGGCCACTTTCTCAATATCAAGGTCAGTACGATTATCAGAGACAAAGTGTTTGAACAGACCATGTGTTTCTTCAATCTCCTCTTTGAACTTTTCTCTTCCTTTATCCGTATTCTCACCAAACAGGGTGAGTGTGCGCTTATACTCACCAGCGGTTACCATTTCAAAATCAACGTTATTCTTTTTTAATAAACGATTAAAGTTGGGGATCTGCGCAATTACGCCGATTGAACCTATAATTGCAAATGGTGCTGCGATAATCTTATCTGCGACACAGGCCATCATATATCCGCCACTTGCAGCAACCTTGTCCACACAGACCGTCAGTGGAATACCCGCTTGCTTGATGCGCGAAAGTTGCGATGCACCAAGCCCATAACCGTGTACGACACCACCGCCACTTTCAACAGAGACAATGACTTGATCCGTGGCTTTGTCAGCGATCATAAGAATGGCATTTATCTCTTCGCGTAGATCTGAGACTTCATGAGCATCCATACTGCCGTTGAATTCAATATAGAATACATTCTTGGTGTCTTCCTTGTTTTTACCTTTGCTTTTTTGCTCCTTAGACTGTGCTTTATTTCGTGCCTTCAACGCCTTTTTATCTAAGGTTTGTTCTAAAAACTGTTCTTTGGACTGCGCCAGACTGTCGCTTAAATCGGTAACTTCAATTTCGCCCTTTTTCGATTTTGGTTTTGAGCTTGCTCCCACCATCAAAATAATGACTACTGCGATACCAAAGATAATGGTTACTGTCTTGGCTAGAAATAACCCATATTCAAACAAAAATGCCAAGTCGTTCTCCTCATTTAGCTCATAAAGGGGACCATTTTTTCAATATAAAATGGACATAAAAAAGGCCGCTAGCTGCGGCCTTTTATAGTCTCGAAAAATGTCTTAGTTTGCAACAACATCTGGGTTAGATACTTGTAAAACCAAACCCTTTGACTTCAAGAAGCTTGCAACTTGTGTTTGCATTTCGATTGACGCCGCTGCGTGTCCCGCTGCTGTGCCACCGGCTTTTTCATCAAAGCCTGTCGTTAAGATTGAACTGTGATGGCCCTGAGAGAACTTCACTACATAACTTCCAGGTGTTCCGTCTTGACTCATTTGCGTTTCACTTGCTGGCATTAAGCCCATGAAACCAGCAAGTGGTAAGCTACCTGACAAGAAGCTACGCTCTGTCGTTGGAGGAATAACCAAATCAGCTGCATTGCCATCAACACCACCCGTAACAACGCTCATATATACTGGCGTTTGTAGCGCTTTCACGGAAGCTGCATAGTTAAGTGGATCGGCACTACCTAATGCGGTCTGTGCTGCAAAACCAAACTGCGTCACCGTACCATCAATCAGTGCTAATGTCGCGGTGTCTCCTGCCGCTTCTAAATTCGCTCTAAATGTTCCATATGCACAAGAAACATATTTGCTTTGATCCGCAGCAAACGTACCACAGTCAGTAATTGCGCCTTCTTGCAGATAGGCATTAAACGCTTGCGACGCTAGGTTACCTGCTGAGCTTAACACTGAGCCTTGAACAAACGGGCCAAATGATTTTGACTCAATCAAGAAATTAGCAATGCCCGAGCCACCACTTGCAAGTGCTGCTGACTCAACTTTAAAGAAACCATCAATTGCTGGATTTAATGGCGCATTGGTTTGAGCAAGAAAGCTTGGGCCTACAACCGAACCAAGCGAGTGACCTAAGTAACTAACTTGCTGGGTATTGAAGTTAACTTGACCACCAGATGCTTGATTAATAAAGTTTAAGCCTAAACGTAACCCCATTAAATCTGCTGCTGATTGCTTTAAGTTATCACGCGCAACCAACAACGATGTTAGGTTCATGTAAGAAAGTACACTACCCGTCGACGCATTAAACTCGTCGTCGCCATCACCATCAATATCAATGCCGCGCTCGCCGTGCATCGGGTGGTCGATTGCTACCGTCGCAAAGCCTGCTTGCGTAAGAGACAAGGTTAAGCCAAGCATATCTTCTTTCTTGCTGGTAATCCCATGTTGGAGAATAACCACTGGCCATCCGCTTTCTGGACGCGCCGCATCGTTAGCAGGAAATGTAATTTGCACAGGCACATTAGCAAGCCATTGCTGCTTAGGAATTGGGTTATATTGGGTAATAAAACGCTGTTTATCCACGCCAATGCTTCTAAATTTCGGCACACCTTCAGGCACAGGGAAGCTATCACAAAGCTGATCGTCTCCTTCTGTTACTTGGGGTAATTGGCCACCTTGTGCAACATACCCACCCAGTGTAACTGGGCTGTCGCATAAAGCCTGCCAGTAGGTATCTGCTAATGCTTCAATGCCACCTGTTTTTGGCTTCGCTAAATACTGAGGAAGTTGAATAACACCACGCATTAATTTAATTTGTTGGAAAGCAGGCAGTAAAGCCGCTGGCACTTTACCTTCTAGTGCGTCAGCAACCGTCATCGGTGCCTGACCAGGAACTGCGATTACTGGTGGAACGTTCTTTGCGAGTGATTGTGCAAGTAAAGCTTTCGTCGCAGCTAAACCAGCACCAGCTGATTGTGTAGTCATTGCTGCAGTGTAAATAATTTCGGTACCATCTACCCCAGCTTTGGTAACCACTTCCTCATAACTTTGTATTACTGCTTGTAAGGATTTTTGCGCATCGGTCACCAGTGGTGCATTTTGACGCAGTAAGGTATACGTCGATGATGGGTCAACACTTTGTCCGCTGGAGTCCTTCAAAGTGCGGGTTAAAACAGTAATATAAGTCGTACTTGGTTTAAGCGGCTTGACAGGAACCACTACAATGCCATTTCCAGCACCATTCGTCATCGCTACGAAATCGCCTTGGGGACCAAACTCCAATTCAGCAACAAATTTACATGCTACCCCTGACGGTAGCTGCGCACATTGTTCGTCGGTTTGTAATGGCCCACCCATTGCAACTTCAAAAATTCGTACAGCGCCCGGAGTCATGACGCTTTGCGCATCAAGTGTCAAACCATTCGGTGTCGTCATGTCGATAACGTAAGGCATTTGTGTCGACCAACCATCTAAGGCGCCAATCACAATACTTGGGTTTGCATAGCTTGCACGCGTTACCAGAGGGTTACCTTCACCATCCTTCATTCCCAACATTTCATCAGGTAAGTTTAGGGTTCCGTCTTGAGTGCCGGACAAAAGGATATCGTTTGGAACTGAGATCACACCGCCTGATGGATCAAATTTAACAGAAATCGTTGGAGAAACGGGTGTAGTATCATTTTTTACATCTTCTAACGTTTCACCGCCTCCACAGCCAGCAAGCGCTGCTGATACTGCGAGTGAGAGTAGCATTTTTTTCATTTTATAGGCTCCGACATAATCTTATTATTATTGTGATAATTCTCGTTAAATCTATGTAATAGCATTTTTAATAAGACATTAGACCAGTTAAACTTAACTCAAACTTTGTTATTTCGCCAGCCATATTTACAATAAATTCGCTAACTTGCTACTGCATTGTGATAAAATAGCCCAAACATCTTAATTGGAGTCCAGAATGCAGACTTATCAAGCTCCTGAAAACGCACTTGCGAATAAAACGATACTAGTAACAGGTGCTGGCGACGGCATCGGCCGTGTTGCGGCAATTAATTACGCCAAATATGGTGCAACGGTTATTCTATTAGGCAAAACCACCAGTAAACTAGAAGCCGTTTATGATGAAATTGTTAACGCCGGTTACCCGCAGCCTGCAATTGTACCTTTAGATTTACGTGGTGCAACCAAACAACACTTCCGAGACTTGGCTGCCACTATCGAGCAGCAATTTGGTAAGCTCGACGGCTTGCTAAATAATGCGTCTATTTTAGGCTCTTTAGGTCCAATGGAACACTTTTGCGTTTCAACCTTTGAAAACATAATGAAGGTAAACGTAACAGCCCAAGCGGTGATCACCAAATCGCTATTCCCAGTAATGAGAAAAGCGCCTCACGCTTCTATCGTCTTTACTTCATCGGGTGTAGGACGCAAAGGTCGCGAGTTTTGGGGAGCATATGCAATTTCTAAATTCGCAACCGAAGGTATGATGCAAACTTGGGCCGAAGAAGTGGGTAAAACCAATATTCGTATTAACTGCATTAATCCTGGTGCGACAAGAACAAGTATGCGTGCATCAGCATTCCCAGGTGAAGATAAAGATAAACTAAAAACACCTGAAGAATTAATGCCAACATACCTGTACTTGATGTCTGATGACTCAATCGGAGTTAATGGCCAATCTTTAGATGCCCAA
Organism: Pseudoalteromonas sp. CO348; assembly: GCF_004208845.1. Classification (NCBI taxonomy): domain Bacteria; kingdom Pseudomonadati; phylum Pseudomonadota; class Gammaproteobacteria; order Alteromonadales; family Pseudoalteromonadaceae; genus Pseudoalteromonas; species Pseudoalteromonas sp. CO348. The sequence continues at coordinate 300,018 of NZ_SGPI01000017.1, forward strand.
ACCTACTAACTAGTACTTTAAAGGCTGCAGATCCACAATTGCAGCCTTCTATATTACTTAAGGTAATTCCTCGGCAAGGTTTCAAAGGCCTGCACTTGCTCTAACTTTTCATCCCACTTCGCTTTGCTCGCGATAAATAGGTGTGCAGTTGGCGTATGACTCGGCGCATCATCTAAGCTACCGGCAGGTACCACTAAACCAACTGGCTGCTGGTTTGGTAATGCAGAGCCACAACAAGCACAAAAGGCTTTAACGTGCTTAGTATTCGGTAAAGTAAAGCGGGTTATTAACTTTTCGCCCGCAAGCCAAGTTAGCACTGCATTTTGAAAAAATAAATTCGCAGCATGTGCAGAGCCTGTGTCTTTTTGACAATACTCACAATGACATAGATAAAAGCCCTGCGCGTTGCCCTCTACAAGATATCTAACCTGACCACACAGACAACTACCAGCAAACATCTCTTTCATTTGCATCTCCTTATCAAATACAAAAACACCAGCTAGGCTGGTGTTTTAAAAAAGCTTAAATTACTTTCTTCTTGGGGTTTTGACCCTTTGATTATGCTTTTTCACTGCTTTGCGGATCTTATTAATTTTCGCGCGCTTGTCTTTACGCTTTTCTGGCATGACCGACAACTTAGTTTGCTGCTCGGCTCTCATGCTTACCGATTTACGTAAGTAGTTAACGTCTTCTAATTTTAATTCTTCCCATCCACCTTGTGGCAAGCGTTTGTTAAGCTCCAATTTACCATAACGGATACGGATCAAACGCGACACTTCAACCTCTTGCGACTGCCAAAGACGCCTAACTTCACGATTACGCCCTTCGGTCAGTGTTACATTGAACCATTTATTCAGACCTTCACCGCCAAGTGGTTTAATCTTAAGGAATTTTGCAGGACCGTCTTCTAGCTCAACGCCTTTGGTTAATGTACGCAACGTTTGATTTGTTACTTCACCAAATACCCGGGCAGAATATTCACGTTCGACTTCGTATTTTGGATGCATCAAGCGATTAGCTAGCTCACCATCATTGGTAAAGAGTAACAGGCCTGATGTATTGATATCTAATCGCCCAATTGCTATCCAACGGTCACCATCTAACTTTGGTAGCCTATCGAATACAGTACGACGACCTTGAGGGTCGCGACGAGTACACAGCTCCCCTTCTGGCTTATGATACATAAGTACGCGACAGATGCGCTCTTCTTGCTGCTCTATTTTAACAATATGTCCATCTACACGGATCACCGAAGTCTCTTCTACTCGATCTCCTAGCTTGGCAACTTTTCCATCTACACTTACGCGGTTAGACTCAATATACTTTTCCATTTCGCGTCTTGAGCCAACGCCAGCTCTTGCCAATACTTTTTGTAGTTTTTCACTCATTCAGATGGTTCTCTCACAGAAGGATCGTTTAATAACTGTTCTATTTTCTCATTATGTTGTTCAGGTAATCGAGGTAATTCCCCGAGACCAGATAATGAGAAGTAATCTAAAAATTGTTTTGTCGTTGCATACAATGCAGGCTTACCCGGTACCTCTTTGTAACCCACCACTTTTATCCACTCGCGATCTATCAAGCTTTTGATAATATTAGAACTCACGGTGACCCCGCGCACTTGCTCTATTTCACCTCGAGTGATTGGTTGTCGGTAAGCAATCAATGCCAAAGTCTCAAGTGTAGCACGTGAGTATTTTGGTGCTTTTTCCTGCCACAGTTTACTTAACCAAGGGCTCAAGCTCGGGCAAGCTTGAAAACGGTATCCGGTACCAACCTCAACCAGCCTTACACCGCGAGTTTGATAATGATTAACCAGTGTTTCCAGTGCCTGATCAATACGCGGTGATGACACGCTGATATCTTCCAGCACAGTTTCTTTTAAGCGCTTTTTAGATAACGGCTTATCTGAAACGAAAATCGCTGCTTCAACCAATTCAACCAGTTGTTCATCGCTAACGCGTCTTTTCATATTTTATGCTTGAAGATAAAAATGCGGAGTATAGCAGAGGCTGCAGCCATCCCCTAGCCTTTTAAATGCAGGTAAATCGACGCTGCCGTTGCTGACTGAATATAGTCAACCAATTGCTCCTTAATGAGTTCGAGCATGGCAATAAAAGTAACCACCACACCACTGCGCCCTTCGTCCAAGGTAAAGAATCGCGCAAATTCTACCGGCTTATTCTGTTCTCGTAGCAATTGCAATATAAAGCTCATACGCTCTCGAGTCGAAAGTGCTTCAGCGGATATATGATGGTGCTCAAAGGTCTTGGCTCTAGCCATCACTTCCGACAGCGCCAAAAGTAATTCCCTCAGTTCAATGTCTGGGAATTCTGGCTCATTGTCGGCACTACTGTCTACCAGCGCATGAGCGACAAAGATATCACGCTCAACACGAGGGATCTCATCTAAGTTCTCAGCAGCTTGCTTAAATTGCTCGTATTCCTGTAAGCGCCTCACCAGCTCTGCTCTGGGGTCTTCCTCTTCTTCCTCTTCCTCTAACTCTTCGTGTTTTGGTAGTAGCATTCTTGATTTTATTTGTGCCAGCAAAGCTGCCATCACTAAGTATTCACCCGCAAGTTCGAGCTGCATGTCCTTCATCATTTCAACATACTGAACATACTGCTGAGTAATACTAAAAATCGGTAATTCTAGAATATCTAATTTATGTCTTTTTATAAGATAAAGCAGTAAGTCCAACGGACCTTCAAAGGTCTCTAAGATAACTTCTAGGGCTTCGGGAGGAATATAAAGATCTTCCGGCTTTTCAATTACCGCTTCACCGTGTAAAAAAGCCAGCGGTAATTTCTGTTGGAGTGCTTCTGTCATCTCAACATGCGTTATTCAAAAGGCGATGTATCGCCACAGCCACGACGCAAAATTTCAATGGTGTCTTCGGACATATCAATAACTGTGGTTGCTTGCTCGATTAAATAGCCACCATGAATGATCAAGTCTACGTGCTTCTCAAGACGCATGCGGATATCATCGGGGTCAGACTCAGTAAACTGCTCTCCTGGCAAAATCAAAGAGCATGACATCAAAGGTTCACCCAGCGCTTCCAACAACGCGCAAGTAATTGGATTATCAGTCACACGGATCCCGATGGTTTTTTTCTTCTCATTGAGCAAACGACGAGGAACTTCTTTCGTCCCTTTAAAAATAAACGTGTACGGACCGGGCGTATTATTTTTAATCATCCTAAACATTTGATTATCGACACGGGCATAGGTCGAAAGCTCCGACAGATCACGGCATAAAAGAGTGAAGTTATGGTGTTTTTCGATGCCGCGGATCCGCTCTATCCGCTCCTTAGCTTGCTTATTACCGAGGTTGCAACCAATCGCATAGCCGGAGTCGGTTGGAAACACCACTACGCCACCTTGTTCAATAATATCAGCCGCTTGGCGAATTAAACGCGTTTGCGGATTATCTGGGTGAATATGAAAAAATTGACTCATAAGCTTATTCCTCTTTGCCTCCCCAATGACGCCAAACTCCTTGACAATCTTTAGGTAAATACAAGTTACGACCAAGGTCGACCCAAGGCATTGGGAAGTGGAAATCTGACCCTTGGCTTGCTAACAATTCAAACTCTTGACTTAGTCGCCCCAAAAATTGGCGCTCAGTAGGCGCTTGCTGCGGCTGTGCAACTTCCATTGCAGCTCCCCCAACCGCTTTAAACTCAGCAATTAACTTTCTTAGCCACTTATTCGACATCTTATATCGAGCAGGGTGTGCCAATACACTTACTCCACCCGCTGCGTGAATAGCGGTAACGGCCGTTTGTATATCGCACCACTGACTTGGCACATACCCAGTTTTGCCACGTGCTAAAAATTTATTGAAAACGCTTTGCACGTTTTTAGCCACGCCCCGCTCAACCAGCACTTGAGCAAAATGCGCTCTGGTGATCTGCGCAGTTTGAGCAAGTGCAAGGGCATCTTCGTAGACATGCTCATAGCCCTTTTTGGCTAATCGCTCGCCGATTTCTTTTGCTCTAGCTTCTCGCTTTTGCTGCTGTTCATGCAGCAACTTTGTTAATGCTTCATGCTCAGGGTCAAAATTCAATCCAACAATATGGATCTCAAAGCTTTCCCATTTTGTGGAAATTTCAACACCATTGATAAGTTCTAACGTGAGATTATTTTGGTTGATGTAGTCACGGGCAGGCTGGATCGCATCTATCGTGTCATGATCTGTAATTGCAAGAATATCAACGCCTTTTTCCGTTGCTCGCTCAAGCAATTCATCAACAGCTAAGCGGCCATCGGAAAAAGTAGTATGGCTATGGAGGTCATATTTAATCAAAATGTATTAACTATCTCTATGAATTATCAACGTTTTGATTATATCACAAGTTAACTGATACGACCTTAGGTTATTTTCTGATATTTGCCCTTGACACTCGTAGCAAGAATAGGGTTTACTGTAGCTAATTTAGATTAAACAACGAAATATTCACAAATGAACAAACAAATTCAAAAAAACATTTGGTGGTGGCACTCGAACTAAGCGGGTGTGTTTCGTTATATCTACGATTTATCAACCCGCGCAATGTCGCGGGTTTTTTTATACTTTTTAGAGGCTTATATGAACAACAATATCACAGTAAACACAATTTGGTGGTGGTGGATGCCCTAGCGGGACGGTATTGTTGTGTCTGAACAATAACCCCCGCAGAGCTCAGCTTTCGGGGGTTTTTTATTTTCTAAACAGAATATCTAGAAATTAAGAGGAATGAGGTTTGATTTTTAGTCATATAACGACCACACCAGGTGAGGTCACCAGCATAAGACAAAGGCGCGATTATATTGCCAGCCCACTGTCTTTATACGCAGGTTTAAACAAAGCAAACTCGTTACTGCTCGAATCAGCAGAAATAGAGTCTAAAGACAATGTGAAAAGTATCGTGCTTGTGGATAGTGCGATTCGATTCGAATGTAATGGCGCCCAAGTCATTGCCAAAGCCTTGTCTAACAATGGTGCTCAGTTGCTACCGTACCTTGCGCAAAAGGTCACAAATTGTGACGTGATCCTCAATGATAATACTTTGACGCTCACGTACAACGCATTGGAAAGTAACATTGATGAGCATACAAAACTAAAAGCGGATAACGCCTTTAGTGCGCTCAGAACCTGTATCAATGAAATTAAACGTAACTCAGATACGCCGTTTTCCGTCTTTTTAGGTGGAGTATTCGCCTATGATATGGTGGCAAACTTCGAGCAACTTCCTGAAGTACCAGATGGGGACAACGACTGTCCTGACTATGTTTTCTATCTCGCTGAAACCTTAGTTGTGATCGATCATCAAGCACGAACTACTGAACTCATTGGTAATGTTTTCAATGGCCCTGAGGTTCACGCCAATTGTTTTGAAGTAGGCAAACAGCTAGAAGAGCTAAACAGTCAATGTGATCAAATCACTGAATTTCAGTTTGAGCCACAAAGTGGCGGCGCAGACGTCAAAGTCAATGTGAGTGACGACGAATATTGTCAACACGTTGAAAAGTTGAAAACCAACATTATCAACGGTGACATATTTCAAGTCGTTCCCTCTCGCACTTTTTCACTTCCTTGCCATAATTCACTCGCCGCCTATAAACAGCTCAAACTACAAAACCCTAGTCCCTACATGTTTTATATGAAGGATGAACGCTTTGTGCTATTTGGCGCATCTCCAGAGTCGGCGCTCAAATATTGTGAGCAGAGTAACCAAGTTGAAGTCTATCCCATCGCGGGGACGAGACCACGAGGTAAGTTTGCTGATGGCAGTATCAATCCAGATTTAGATAGCCGCATTGAACTTGAGCTGCGCAACGATCAAAAAGAGCGTGCAGAGCACCTTATGCTGGTTGACCTTGCTCGTAACGATGTCGCACGGATCAGTATTGCAGGCACTCGACATGCAAAAGAATTATTGAAAGTGGACCGCTACTCACAAGTCATGCATTTAGTATCGCGCGTCGTTGGCCAATTAAAGCCGGATTTAGATGCGCTTCACGCCTATCAGGCTTGTATGAATATGGGCACTCTCGTCGGCGCACCAAAAGTTAAAGCCGCAGAACTTGTTCGCCATACAGAAAAGCAGCGTCGTGGTAGTTACGGCGGAGCGGTAGGTTATTTGATGGGCAATGGCGCGATGGACAGCTGCATCGTCATTCGCTCCGCGTTTGTAAAAGATAACGTTGCTTACGTGCAAGCGGGTGCGGGTATTGTGTTTGATTCAAATCCACAAAGTGAAGCAAATGAAACCAAAGCTAAAGCCATGGCAGTGATTAAAGCAGTACAGTCCACGTATGAAGGAGCAAACCATGACTAAGGTATACTTTTTAGATAATTTTGATTCTTTCAGTTATAACCTTGTGGATGAGCTTAGTTTGCTAGGACTTGACTTGGTCGTTTATCGTAACAATATCTCTGCCGAAACCATTTTCAATAAAATGTGTGCAGAGGTTGATCCTGTGATCTTAGTTTTATCACCTGGACCTGGCGCGCCATCGGAAGCAGGCTGTTTGCTCGCGTTAATTGAGCTATGCAAAGGTAAATTCCCCATGCTTGGGATTTGCCTCGGTCAACAAGCCCTAACCCAAAGTTATGGTGGTGAAGTTGGCAAAGCGGGTGAGACGGTACATGGCAAATCTTCTATTATTGAAGCGGATGAGCATCCGGTATTTGCCGGACTTGGGACGCAATTCCCCGTGGCGCGTTATCACTCTCTGATGGCAACAAGCGTACCACCAGCACTGCAAGTGATCGCGAGATATCAGGCCATTCCGATGGCTATCTATCACAGTGAACACAAAGTGATTGGCTATCAATTTCACCCAGAATCAATATTGACCCCCAATGGCGCTCAGCTATTACAACAAAGTATCGCGTACCTTAGCGCTTAGGAGAGCACGATGGAAAAGTTACAACCTCTATTACAGCAACAAGATTTATCGTTCGACGCCGCCAAATCCTTGTTTAGCGATATTATGGCTGGACAACTGAGCGACATCGAACTTACCGCAGCGCTACTTGCGCTAAAGTTTAAAGGTGAAACAGCGGCGGAAATAGCCGGAGCAGCTCAGGCCATGCGTGATCATGCCACCGCATTTGACAAGCAAAATCTACTCGCAGCAGACAGCTGTGGTACGGGTGGCGATGGCACAAATACCATCAACGTGAGTACCACCGCCGCCATTGTCGCCGCAGCATGTGGTATTAATATGGTCAAACACGGTAATCGCAGCGTGAGCAGTAAATCAGGTTCCGCGGATTTACTAAAAGCACTTGGGATCAACATTGATATGACCCCCGCACTTGCAGAAAAGTGCTTAGCAGAGACCGGCTTTACCTTTTTGTTTGCGCCGCATTACCACGCCGGTGTAAAACATGCCATGCCGGTTCGCACGCAACTAAAAACACGCACGATATTTAATATTCTCGGGCCATTGGCAAACCCTGCTAAGCCTGAGGTGCAATTACTCGGCGTTTACGACCCTGCCCTTGTTTTACCCATGGCTGAAACGTTAAACCGTTTAGGTACGAAACGAGCGATGGTAGTTCACGGTAGTGGCACAGATGAAATTGCCCTACACGGCGAAACGCTAGTCGCAGAAGTAAAGCAGGGTGAAGTGACGCAATACACCGTTACCCCAAGCGATTTTGGACTAGAAAACTATTCACTTGAATCTATTGCTGGTGATACGCCAGAATATAACGCGAAAGCGAGCCTTGCGATTTTAAATGGTGAAGGCGAAGCTGCACACAATGCAGCGATCATTGCAAACGTTGCAGCCTTGTTGGTATTAACCGATAAGGCCACAGATTTTAAAACCGCAAGCCAACAAGTACGCGAAGTGCTTGCTAGCAAGAAAGCCATGACAACCTTGGCTAACATTGTAGAGGTGAGTAATGGCTAATGTATTAGAAAAAATTGTTGCCGATAAAGTCGAAGAATTAAAAGCGCGTAAGGCGCAGCGTCCGTTAAGTGACTTTATCGACGAAGTAACCCCCACCACGCTTAACTTCACCGCTGCGTTGGCGCAAGCTGGGACACAATTTATTTTAGAGTGCAAAAAGGCGTCACCTTCAAAAGGCCTTATTCGCTCACATTTTGATTTGACTGAAATTACCAGTGTTTATCGTAAGTACGCGACATGTATTAGTGTGCTAACCGACGAAAAATACTTTCAAGGCAGTTATGAATACCTTGCCACGGTGAGAAAGCTGGTTGATCAGCCTCTGATCTGTAAAGACTTCTTTATTGATGAATACCAAGTTTATCTCGCCCGCTTACACGGTGGCGATGCCATTCTTTTGATGTTGTCTGTATTAAATGACGAAGAGTATTTGGCACTAGCGAGCGTGGCCAAATCACTTAATATGTCGATTTTAACGGAAGTAAGCAACGAAGAAGAAGTGACAAGAGCGCTTGCGTTAGATGCTGAGCTTATCGGTATTAACAACCGTGATCTGAGAGATTTATCAACGGATTTAGCAACAACGGAGAAACTAAGAAAGTTAATCCCCGAAGACAAAGTCGTGATTTCAGAGTCTGGCATATACACGCACCGAGATGTGAAACGCTTATCACCGATTTGTGACGGCTTTTTGGTCGGCAGTTCATTGATGGCTGAGCAAGACTTGGAACTTGCTTGCAGACGCTTGATTTTGGGCGAAAACAAAGTGTGTGGTCTTACTCGAAGCCAAGATGCGCAAGCAGCTTATGAAGCTGGAGCGGTATACGGCGGTCTTATCTTTTATCCAAAATCGCCTCGTTATGTCGACATTGATTGTGCGAAGGCCGTTGCTGATAGTGCGCCGCTCAAGTACGTTGGTGTGTTCGTTAACGCACCGCTTGAGCAAGTTGCAGAGTATGCGCAAATCTTAAAACTGAGTGCAGTGCAATTACATGGCAATGAAGATGAGCTGTACATCGATAATCTGCGAAAACAACTTCCAGTTACCTGTCAAATTTGGAAAGCACAGGGGGTGGACACAGCACTGCCAAGCCCCTTCGCTGGCGTAGACAAGCAATTGTACGATACCAAAACCGACACTGCATTTGGTGGCACGGGACAAGTGTTTGATTGGCAGCTATTAAATCGTAGTTCGAGCAATTATATGTTGGCTGGCGGCCTAAATCCCGACAATATTCACGGCGCCGTTAATATAGGTGCCGATGGTCTTGACCTAAATTCAGGTGTTGAGCAATCGCCTGGTAAAAAATGCGCTCAAAAAATCGCTAACGCGTTTACACAAATTCGAAAATATTGAGGTGGACATGAGTAATTCAGCTTATTTTGGTGACTTCGGAGGCATGTTCGTGCCCGAGTTACTCGTACCTGCGTTAAAGCAGTTAGAACAGGAATTTTATAAATCACAAAAAGACCCAGGATTTCAGCAGGAGTTTTATCAACTTTTGAATGAATTTGCGGGTCGCCCAACACCACTGACCAAGACACGCAACTTAGTTAAAAACCCTAAGGTAAAACTGTACTTAAAGCGTGAAGATTTACTTCACGGTGGTGCACACAAGACCAACCAAGTATTAGGTCAAGCGCTCTTAACCAAACGTATGGGTAAAAAAGAAGTCATTGCTGAAACCGGCGCTGGACAACATGGTGTTGCAACCGCCCTAGCCTGCTCCTTACTCGGCTTAAAGTGCCGAGTATACATGGGGGCTAAAGATGTTGAGCGTCAGCAACCAAACGTATTTAGAATGCGTTTGATGGGTGCGGAAGTTATCCCAGTTATCGCTGGCTCAGGCACATTAAAAGACGCGGTAAATGAAGCATTACGTGACTGGTCTGCAAACTACAAAACGGCACATTATTTACTCGGCACGGCTGCAGGTCCTCACCCGTTCCCGACGATTGTCCGTGAGTTCCAAAAAATGATTGGTGAAGAGGCAAAACAACAAGTACTAAAAGCGGAAGGTCGTTTGCCTGATGCGGTTATCGCTTGTGTGGGCGGCGGCTCAAATGCTATTGGTATGTTCGCAGACTTTATTGACGAAAAAGACGTTAAATTAATCGGGGTGGAACCGGCTGGTAAAGGCCTAGATACCGATGAGCACGGCGCGGCACTATGTAAAGGAAGTAAAGGCATCTTGCACGGCGCCTATACCTATATCATGCAGAATAAAGATGGCCAAATTGAAGAATCTTACTCTGTGTCAGCAGGTCTTGACTACCCAGCTGTTGGTCCACAACACGCCTACCTTCATGAAACAGGCCGCGCACAATATGTTGGCATTACCGACACTGAAGCATTAAATGCCTTTCAAGCGCTTGCTAAACACGAAGGTATTATTCCAGCCCTAGAGTCAAGCCATGCTCTGGCATACGCACTAAAATATGCAGAAGCGCAAACCGAAGAAACGGTGATTGTTGTTAACTTAAGTGGTCGCGGAGACAAAGACTTAGCTCACGTCCACCAGGTACTATCTGAGCGAGGTGAACTATGAGACGTTATGACGCGATGTTCGCGCACTTAAATGAAAAAAACCAAGGTGCATTTGTTCCTTTCGTGACGATTGGCGATCCCAATAAGGCTCTCAGTATTGAGATCATCAAAAGCCTGATTGACGGTGGTGCTGATGCATTGGAGCTCGGTATTCCGTTTTCCGATCCCATCGCCGATGGTCCTGTTATTCAAGCGGCTAACATCCGTGCATTAAAGCAAGATGTTAATACACAAGACTGTCTTGAGATCATCGCTGAAATTCGTCGCTACAACAGTGATATCCCAATTGGTTTGTTGCTTTACTCAAACTTGATTTTTGCTCGTGGTATTGAGCAGTTTTATCAAGACGCCAAAACTGCGGGTGTGGATTCTATCTTAGTTGCTGATGTGCCACTGCACGAAGCCAAACCGTTTAGGCTCACTGCAATGGCAAATGATATCGCGCCAATTTTCATTGCCACACCGAATGCCTGCGATGATACGTTACGAGAATGCGCCACCCGAGGTCGTGGCTATACTTATTTACTTTCGCGTGCAGGCGTGACTGGTACAGAAACGACGGCACAAATGCCGGCAACAGAGATGATCACCAAACTTATCGAGTATCATGCTGCGCCGCCACTGCTAGGGTTTGGTATTTCTGAACCGGAGCATGTAAAGCATGCGATTAGCTCAGGTGCGGCAGGTGCAATTAGTGGCTCGGCGGTGGTAAAAATCATCGAAAAACACTTAGATGACCCTAGCACTATGTGCTTTGAGCTTAAAACCTTTGTTGCGCGAATGAAAGCTGCAACGCAGAAGTAATATTACTTTCAAGCCAGTGTTAGACACTGGCTTTTCTTAGAATTAACGCAAGTTATCTTTTAAGGCTTTTGCCGGTTTAAACAATACCTTGTTTTGCCCCTCAATGGTGATGGTCTCACCAGTTTGAGGATTACGTCCTTGCTTTGGGGGATGATAACTTAACGCGAATGTCCCAAGCCCATTGATTTGCATCTGATCGCCTTCTGACAAGCGCTTTTTAGTGGCCTGTAAAATGACATTTAACACCGCCTGTGAATCTTTCTTTGTTAATCCACTTATTCCCGCCATTTTTGTAACTAAATCGCTCTTATTCATGCAAATACCTCTGAACCATTGAATGAGCGCAGCAGGCTATGGGTTTCATCAAAGAAAGTCAATGTTGATGTTCTCGCCGTATCTTGGTAAAACCCTTACAACCAACTTTGTTAGGATAAAAAATGTCATTTTTAATTGAGTACTTACCGCTCATCTTATTTTTTGCGGTTTATAAGTTTGTCGATATTTTTTGGGCAACGGGTGTGCTAATCATTGCCTCTCTTATACAGGTCGCACACCAATACATCACTAAGCGCGAAGTCGCAAAACGTCATTGGGTATTCTTAGCGATTGCGTTGATCCTTGGTGGGATGACGATTTTCTTCCATGATGAGCAATTTATAAAATGGAAAGCCACGATTATTTATGCCATTTTAGGTGCGGCACTGCTCATATCCAGATACCTGTTTAATAAAAACTTGGTAAAAGGCGCACTCGAAGGCGTATTAAAGTCAGTTGCTGAAAAGGAAAAAAGCGAGATTGATATTGATTTACCAGCCAAAGACTGCGACCAATTAAATCTATTTTGGGCAGTATTACTTTTCTTCATCGCAGGCCTAAACCTTTACGTTGCGTACCACTTCTCTCTTGATTTTTGGGTGAACTTTAAAGTCTTTGGTTTAATTGGGATCACCTTCGTTGCCCTCCTCTTTACCATGTTTAAAATTCAAAAATATTTACCTGAAGAGTAACCATTCAAGGTTCATCTGCAGCTGCTATAGTTAACGAGTGAGAGCTAACTATAGCGGCTTGTAGCCGCCAAATATTTTGGGGAACTAGCCTTGAACGCAAGCCAATACCGGTGGTGTGAACTCGTATTTGTATTCTTTGTCCTGCCCATTATCGCTTATCAATTCCGTGATCACCTCAACAATTGGCTTTTTCCAGCACTGATCATTTTAATGGCAGTCTGTACCCATTTACTACTAACCGACCCCCATTTCAAACGATTCAGGTTAACCAGTTTGGGGGAGTTTTCGTCCGTCAAAAAGCGATTATTTACCACGTTTTTCGCAGGTGCAATGTTTTCAGCCATGCTCTATGGTTTAGTTAGCCAAGGAAATTGGTTTTCCCTACCGCTCAATTCCCCCAGCGACTGGTTATTATTATTAGTTGCTTACCCTATTCTTTCCGTCTTACCACAAGAGTTAATTTTTAGGAGCTACTTCTTTCATCGCTATAAAAGGATTTTACCAAATAAAAACAATCGAGTTTTGCTAAGTGCATTAGTGTTTGCGCTTGCTCACTGCATCTATGACAACTGGATAGCCGTGGCGTTATCTTTTGTTGGCGGGCTACTATTTTCTTATACCTACGCCCATAGTCGTTCGCTTGCGGTGTGTGTGTTAGAACATAGCTTGTGGGGGCTGTGGATGTTTACAATAGGAATTGGGCAGTACTTAGATTCAGGCGTAAAATTTTAGTGGCTTAGTGGAGAGTAAACATCGGCGTATTAATACGCCGATGTCATCGTGCCCAAAACGAATGTCCAGCTGCTAGAAGCCAAAGATACTGAATGCAAAATATTTAGTTGCAACGGTATTAATGAAAATAGCCAACAGGATCACTGGGATGAATGTAGATAGAGAGAAATTAATATATTTCTCAGTAAAGCTACCTACGTACCCCTCAGCGCCTTGCGCAAGTTCTTCATTCAAACCAGATTTTTTCCAGCGATAAGTAACAAATAGACACAACAGCAAACCATTCAACGGTAAAATAGTGTCGTAAAACACGTCGTAGATTAGATCAAAGAAGCTCTTCTGAGCATCGCCATAACTTACAAAGCTTGTAAGCCAATCCACCATTCCAAAAGACATCGTAGATAGCACAGTCAAAATTCCTGTGGTCAACGCTAAGATAATCAGGGCCTTTTTACGTGAAATACATTTTTCTTCCATCAAAGTCGCGGTAGGCACCTCAACAATTGACACAAGCGACGTTATCGCGGCAAAGAAAACCAATAAAAAGAAAGTACCAGCAACAATTGAGGCACCGACGTAGCCAATATCATCTTGTAAAGCCAATAACAATTTAGGCAAGTAATCGAAAATCATAGATACTGAAGAGTCCGATAACTTACTTGGATCTGTATTCGGATTAAAACTAAAGATAGCCGGAAGTACCATAAGACCGGCAATGAATGCCACTAATGAATCTGTAATAGCGACCATTTTAGAGCTACCGACAATGTCGTCTTTCTTAGAGATATAGGAAGCATAAGTGATCAATATACCCATACCTAAAGACAGTGAAAAGAAAGCCTGTGATAACGCACCATTTAGCACACTTGCATTCATTTTTTCGAAGTCAGGAACGATGTAATAGCGTACACCTGCCATTGCGTTATCAAGGGTTAGTACGTATGCGACAAGGCCAATTAACATGACAAATAACGCTGGCATGAGTAACTTAGCCGCTTTTTCGATCCCTTCTTTTACACCGCCAACCAAGATAAGATTAACGATCACACCCACTATCAACATATAGATGAAAACATTGGTATCGTTGATAAAAGTGCCAAAGTACTTCGGAGAGGCGAGTACATCTAAGTTACCTAAAGCTGTTTGCGCTAAGAAGCCAAAGATCCAAACGGTAATAACCATGTAGAAGACGGCAATCATAAACGGCGTGAGTACAGCCAAAAATCCAGCTATTGACCACTTTTTATCGTGATTCGATAGCAGCTTATATGCGCCAAACGGGTCCTTTTGGGCTTTCCTACCCATTGCCATTTCGGCCATCATGACAGGTAAACAGATAAACACTACAAATAGTGCATAGATTAGTAAAAATGCCCCACCACCATTTTTTGCGGCGGAAACAGGAAAGCCGACTAAGTTACCAATACCAACAGCAGAACCTGCAGCGGCAAGGATAAACCCTAATCGGGAGCTAAAATGCTCACGGTTTGCACTCATTGCAATCAACCTTATTATTATTTTCTATAAATATCCGAAGGACTCTACCAGTCAAGCTGAGTGTTTTTCAAGTTTAAATGTCTAATCACTGAAAAACTCTGTGTACATTTACTTTTGCACTGAGGGCGTTTTATCATAGTATTGATAAACGGCCCTGAAAAGCCGACAAGATACGTAAAAATAACAATAATAACCTAGAAACCAATCCGGAACTAATACTTATGCTTTACATGATCTATTCAACCGATGCTGAAAACTCATTAGCAAAACGTCTTGCTGCGCGCCCTGCTCACTTAGCTCGTTTAGAAGAATTAAAACAACAAGATCGATTGTTTGCAGCAGGCCCGTTACCAGCTATTGACTCGGAAGATCCTGGTGAAGCGGGTTTTACGGGTTCTTTGGTTATTGCTGAGTTTGAAAACTTAGAAAGTGCGCAGCAATGGGCGAGCGCCGATCCCTATATTGATGCTGGTGTCTATACTGCTAGTATTGTAAAACCGTACAAGCGAGTTCTGCCATAAAAGTTTACTGAACGTTAAGTTCAGCAAAGGTTAATTACAAAAGCACTAAATTTGTTTGAGATTTATGAAGTTTAGACACTTAGTATCTATGAAACTGTGGAGCTTAAAATGCGATTGCAACTCACTCTCTTAGCGTTGATCTTGGCGTTCGCTTCGAGTGTAGCAGACGCCAATAGCCGCAATGATAAGAATGTAAAGACGATTACAAAAAAAGAAGCTGTGTCTCTGGCGCTTGATAAGTACGCTGGGAAGACGCTTAAGATTTCTGAAGAAAATCAGTTTTTTGTGGTAAGAATTCTCCAACCAGATGGTCGAATTGTTGACTTAAAAGTAAACAAGAAGACAGGTGAAGTAAATAAGGACTAAGGATGCGTATTTTAGTTATCGAAGACGATATTCAACTAGCAGAAAACCTGCGAAATGCATTAGAGAAAGAAAAATATAGCGTTGACTTGTGTCATGATGGTGAGTCTGGATTATTTCACCTTGAAGAATATCCGTTAGATATGGCAGTGATCGATCTCGGCTTGCCAAAACTTGACGGTATTGAAATTATCCGTAGAGCACGTGCTAACGGCGTAAAGATCCCTATTTTAATCTTAACAGCACGCGACCGTTGGCAAGACAAGGTAGAAGGCCTTGATGCAGGAGCTGATGACTACCTCACTAAACCGTTTCATGTTGAAGAGCTGATTGCACGCTGTAATGCACTGATTAGACGTAGCGCTGGACAAGCAAATCCAGAGATTTGTATTGGCCCAATCAAAATCCACACTCGCTCACAGCAAGTCTGGGTTAACGATAACGAGCTATCACTAACGGCCTATGAATATAAAGTTTTAGAATACCTAATGGTTAACCCACAAAAAGTTATTTCTAAATCTGAACTCACAGAGCACATATACGATCAGGACTTTGACTTAGACTCTAACGTCATTGAAGTGTTTGTCTTAAGACTGCGTAAAAAGCTAGACCCTGATGGCACTCTGAACCCTGTTGAAACCCTTAGAGGACGTGGATATAGGTTCAAAAATCAGTGGTAAACAGCTCTCAAATTTCGCTTAAAATAAGACAAGGATTTATCCTTGTCTTTGTGCTTATTATTGCCCTTCCCGCGCTGTTTTTCTCCGTGGGCAGGGCTTATTATTCTTCTTTAGTCGATGCGACTGAAAAAACATTGGAAGCCCACCTCTACTCACTTATCTCTGAAGTCGAATTTGTCTCTAACGGACTCGAAATGCCTCGCAGTATTCTTGCACCTGAGTTAAACAGACTGAATTCTGATACTTATGCTCTGGTCTATCAAGATAACTCCCTCGTTTGGTATTCCGAGTCGGCTGTAAATCTCTCAATTTCACCTGACTTTTCAGAAAACCAAGCTGGAGCATCTGAGTTTAAACGAGTTGAATATAATGGTGTACTGTTTTGGCAACTTAGCCTAACTGTTATTCTCGGAAATGCAGAGCAATCGCAGCAAGCCCGCTTTGTGCTTTTAAAGAAAAATGACGCGCTGATGGAGTTAATGTCAGGGTTTAGAAACACCTTGGTCAACTGGATGCTGGTTATGGGTGTGGTGATAGCAGGATTGATGGCATTTGGGTTTGTATGGAATGCAAGGCCGTTACAGCGATTGGATAAAGAAATTAAAGAGATTGAGGCTGGCGAGCGCGATAAGATCACGGGTCTTTACCCCGTCGAACTCCTAACAATCAAATCCGACTTAAACCTACTATTGGAATCTCAAAAGCGTCAAAAAGAGAGATATAGAGCGTCACTTAGCGACCTTGCGCACGCGTTAAAAACGCCCCTTGCGGTGATCAAATCCAGTCCACTGGCAAAAGATGCAGACGCTCAGGAGCAACTAGACAGAATCAATGCGATGATCGAACATCAATTGAAACGTGCTGCAACGGGTGCATCCGATACATGGAAGAAACAAACATCAGTAAAACCCGTACTAGACTCAATACTCAACGCCATGACTAAAGTGTATCACGACAAGCACATTCAATTTTCCTCCGAATGTGGTGAGGAGGTTGCATTTCTTGGCGATAAAACGGATTTAATGGAAATTCTTGGTAATATTATAGATAACGCCTGTAAAGCATGTGGTTCCTTGGTCGATATAAAAGTAAGTGCACCTAAAAAGCGCCTACTAATCATAGAAGTAGAAGATGATGGCCCAGGCATTCCAGAGCATCGCCGCTCAGAGCTACTGACCAGAGGTGCAAGATTAGACACCTATGAAGCTGGCCACGGCGTAGGAATGGCTATCGTATCTGATTTAGTTAAGTCATATCATGGCTTGATGCAAATCGGTACTTCCCAACATGGTGGCGCAAAATTTACGATAGAGTTTAACCATGAAAAGAATAATTAGCAGTCTACTGGTATCGGGATTAACCTTTTTTGTGATTGCAGACGACGATGTCACACTACAAGACTGTACGAAGTATGAGTCAACGCATCCGGAAAAAGCAAAAAAATTCCTCATGTGCCTGGATGGCAATATCAACTTACTTGAACGTCACCGTCAAACCTGGATCACTAAGTTATTGCTTGATACTAAAAAGTATCAAGCGGACACGGGTAATACTCAGATCTTGCCAATTATGGAACGTGCCCTTCGCAATCAGGAGGAATATATGGAAGATAGCTGCCGGTGGCGATACTTACTAGATATGCCAAACGCGACGCGCTCAGCGACGGCTTATAAAAATTGCAAAATTGCATTTTTAAAAGCCCACATCATTGAGCTGAAAAGCAGTAAAGTATTGAAAGAAGATTTGAATCTCTAGCGGCATTTTTGATTAGATTATTAGGTGGCAAGCCTTAATAACCTGAGCTTCAGCTAATGACGAGTAAAACGCTTAGAAAAGGAGCTGTTTTTAGCTCCTTTTTATTTGCAGGTTCTCAGCATGGTTAAGATGGTCTATTATCGGGTTGTTCTGAACCGAGAAGGATTGCAAGCCATTTACCCTCTTCACTGGTTTCAAGGGCAATTTTCACAACCATGGTAAGTGGCACAGAAAGCAGCATTCCCACAGTTCCGAGTAACCACCCCCAAAAGATTAACGAGAGAAACACGACTAAAGTCGATAAACCTAACCCTCGACCCATAAACCTCGGCTCAATAATGTTGCCCATTAAGGTATTAATACAAATGTAACCCACAGCAACAATGCCACTCACCAATGGTCCTTGTGTCACTAAGGCCAGTAAAACAGGCGGCACAGCCGCAATGATTGAACCTATGTTTGGAATATAGTTAAGCAAAAATGCAACTACGCCCCAAAGCACGAAGTAATCAACACCTAACGCCCATAAAAAAACAGCCGCTACGACACCTGTCGCCAATGACACCAGCGTTTTAATCGCCAAATAGCTATTGATAGAATCTAAAAATCTATCAATTTGCTGCATTTTCATCTCTGGATCGTCTAGGGCAAGATGCACTTTGTGGCCCAAAGAAGGTGCCTCAAAAAGCATGAAGACGACGATAAGCAAAATTAAAAAGCTATTTGCCATCACACCACCAAAGCCAGTCAGCATGTTGGTGGCCACATCGATTAGCTTATTTGGGTCTAGCATACTAATAAGTTGTTGTTTATCCAATAATATATTGTAGTTCGCGGCAGTACTGACCAACCAAACGAACTTTTCTTGTAAGTCTTCTTTATAAGTTGGCAGCTGCTTAGAGAAGTCATTGACTGATTGCCCAACAAGCCCACCAATACTTGCACCTATTAAAATCACAAGTGCGATAATCACCAGAATGGCCAGCCCTTTTGGTATTTTAAAGCGAGCCAAAAACTTGAGCATGGGATTACAGATAATCGCAATGAATGCGGCTAATATAAACGGCACAACAATCTCAGACGCAAGCTTGATACCACCTAACACTAAAAATAGCGAGGCCAAAACCACCAGCGTTTTGTTAATTCCAGTCAGTGAAGACACAGTTCACTCCTTTTGCTTTTTTACCATTCTAAAACAAACCACCTATAATGAAAATGAGTGATCTAACTCCTTGCTAAAACGTAGGTTTATTTGATTACAATAAAGAGTATTGAGCATGAATATATTCATAACAGGCGCAACTGGATTAATTGGTAAAAAGTTATGCCAATTTTTAGTACACAAACATAATCTGATTGTATTGAGCCGTTCGCCTTCAAAAGCTGCAAACCTATTACCAAGTGGGGTTAGCTGCGTTACTGATACTGATGATGTCGACTTTAATGAGCTTGATGCGGTCATTAATCTTGCGGGTGAACCAATCGCCAATGGCCGGTGGAGCAAAGAGAAAAAACAAGAGATCTACAATAGCCGGATAAAAATCACTGAGCAAATCGTTGCAGCGATAAATACTGCGACGTCAACGCCCAAGGTGTTTATTTCAGGTAGTGCAATAGGTTTTTATGGACGCCAACCGGATAACTTGACCATCACTGAAGATTTCAAGGATTACCATGATGAATTCTCTCATAGGCTGTGCAAAGATTGGGAAGATACCGCCTTTAGAGCCGAGTCAAGCCATACTAGAGTCTGCATATTAAGAACAGGCATTGTGCTTTCAAAATCTGGGGGCGCTTTGGCAAAGATGTTGCCACCCTTTCAATTTGGCGTTGGCGGTCCGATTGGTTCAGGAAGACAAATAATGTCTTGGATCCATATCGACGATATGATTCAGGCGATACTGTATATCCTTAAACATGACGAGCTCTGCGGTGTTGTTAATGCTACAGCCCCTAACCCGTTATCAAATAAGCAATTTTCTCAAGCCTTAGCACGCGCTATCTCACGCCCTTGCCTATTTACCGTACCACCGTTTGTCCTCAAATTGGCATATGGTGAAATGTCAGAATTGCTATTGTACGGCCAATGCGTCGTACCAAAAAAACTTCTCGATGCAGGTTATCGATTCCGCCACGATCACATTGAAGGTGCCTTGAGCGCGCTTAACTTATAACTTTTGTGCAATACCTTCTTCTGGCGCTATATAGAGCTTTTCTCGCGTTAAGACTTTGTCCAGATAATGTTTGGTTTCATCATAAGGTAAACTTTTGTCTAGCGCCGCTAGTACGTTTTCTGGTGAGAGTGAATTAATGATCTTTGCCGCTTTTATGATTGATCTTGAGTCATCAGCATTAAACACACGGGCAACATTGCCAGCACCCGTATTGTAAGCCGCAATGATGCAATACTTACGACTAATTGGATTCTGTATTTTACTCAGGTAGCGTTTATCGAGAATATTCAGGTAAGCGGTCCCCGCTTCAATATTATTGTCCGTCACATATAAATAAGGCGCCGACATCGGTTCATCGCGATTGTACAACATACGATTCACATCAACACCCGCACTCGTCGGTACTATCTGCATCAAACCAAACGCAGGAATATGTGACTTTGCCATTGGGTTAAAGTGGCTTTCGGTGTGCATAACAGCAAAAATTAAACTTGGCTCAATGTCAAAGCGCTTCGCTTGTGCATTCACTTGGCTAACATAACGTTCTGCTCGATGCTTGGAAAGTTCAGTCTGTTTGGGAAGCTTAAGCACGATTTCAGATACGACTGTTGCTTCACTTTTACCGGTATTACTTGCAGTTTCTAATAGCTTTTTAAGACGTTTTTGCTTTAACAGTTCAAGCTTTTTCTGTTGCGCTTGTTGTTGGGCCTCTGCTAATTTTGTATCTTCGCCGTCAATGATGGCCTCATCTGTCTGGCGTTCTATATAACGTTGCTGTTGTTCAAATTGGCTATCTATTTGCTTTTTCGCTGCGATCAATGCTTTTGCACGAGCAGCGTTATCCACTTCACGTTTTGTTGTTTCACTTTGGTTTATCGCGAGCGTATCAGCATTAAATACATCAATTACTGCACGGTCTTTCGCGATAAATTCTTTATATAGGGCTTGAAGTTGAGCCTGCGATACCTTTTCATCTGCCGCATGCCTAATGCTTACGACCAGCTCATTGGCTTCAAAGTCGACAACCATTCTGGATGATAAATCATCACTGTAGGTGACAAATGCGGCTTGATCAGAAACCGTTATATCTCCCCACTGTTGGATCACGTTATCACGAAAGGCATCGTACTCTTCAAAATGCTCTTCGACATAATCAGCAAACTCACTTAATTGTTGGCGTTTATATTGCTCAAACTCGCTCAGCTCTTCATCACTAGGCTCGGAGGTTTGCCAACGTGACATTTTCTCTGACAGCTCTTCAAAAAGCTGGGCTTGACTCGCCACTGCACTTGGAATGGCACTTAACGCCATGACTAAAAATGAGTATACCGATTTGCGCATAGAGCGTTCCTTTCAAAAAATTAAAGCGTGAAACTCACGCTTTAATTAGTTAGCCTTGCAATTTCCTTCTCAAGATCTTTTTCTGCTTTGTAAGCTTTAAACTCTTGATATAAAAACTTTTCATCCTGAGGGTTTACACTGCGCTTACTTTCTTTGATCAAATCTTTGAAAAGCTCTTTAGTCTGATCAGGTGATAACGTCGTCAATGCACAGAAATAGTCTTTACCAGAAATATCGATAACATCGGCCTTAACGATACGGGAGCCATTTAATGTTTGTTTAGTAAGTTGTTTGGATACAGAGCTAAAGGTTGCGCCTACCGTTGTGTCCTCGTTTGCATCTGTACGGTTCGCGAATGTCTTATCAAGGCCTTCGATGCGTGTTTCAATCTGTTGAGCAAGAGCAAGACGTGCATTTGCAACCGCCATTTTTTGATCGATTGAAATATTGCCCGAGTATTTCACACAATCTGCGGCCGCTATACCATCTTCGATTGTTGGATTGAGAACCCACTCTGGAATATTAACTCTTGGACTTGAAGCCGCATCGTCTTTACTTGAACTACAAGCCGATAGTATCCCTATAACGGCCACTGATATAAGTAGTTGTTTTGCTTTCATGTTGGGTTCCTTAATTGCCCTGATTACGGAATAAAATTTATCAAAAAAATCATTGATTAACAGTAATAAATTGTAAAAACGATTTTTAACAATTTAGCACTTTCAATTCAATTTTTTACTATTTAATTTATTGTTATATGATTGAACACAACAACACTGCCATTATAAGAACAAGTATGCAAGGAATGCGATTCCAAATTGATTTATATAACTTCATGATAAAACTCTTGATCTTTACAGGTTGCTTGATGCTGAGCGGCTGTAACTTGACCCCTAAAGCTAACAAGCAGGCCATAGAATACGCGGAGCAAGGAGATTTTATCTCAGCCCAACAGCGTATTGACTATGCCTATAAAAACTCATCTCGTGACGAGCTATTGTATTATCTTGAATCAGGTATGTTAGCGCATTTACAACACCATTATGAATTAAGTAATCAACACCTTTCTCACGCAAAGGAAATCATTGAAGCTGCCTACACTGTCAGCATCAGCGACCAGCTTTTTTCTACTTTTACTGGCGCAAGTTACAAAAAATATACTGGTCGCGCTTTTCATAAACCCATGATCCATACATTAATGGCGCTTAATTATGTGTCGTTGGCAAACGCCTCGAAGGTAAACCGTGTTGCTTTGTATGACTCTGCACTGACAGAAATGCGCCAACTGGACTTATACCTATCTCAATTACAGCAACAAACCGGAGGCTACGTAAATCAACAAAAAGCAGGAAGTGATATTGAGCAAATTTTTAAAGCTATTTTTAATCAACCATTTATCAGCGGTGAACTTGAGTATAAAGATGATGCATTTGCACAGTATTTAAGTGGCGTTTTATATGAACAACAAGGCGAGCTAGATAGTGCTCGGATCCAATATGAGCGAGCGGTGAGCGCATACAAAAATGGCTTTAGTAAACAATACAAACTAGGTCAATATGCAGGCCAACAAGCACAGCAAGATCTCAACAGAATGGTTGCAGACAAGGAAGAAAACTACTTCACATTAGTTCAAAGCTTAGGTGTATCACCGCAGCGCAAAGAGTTTAACCTTTATCTTAGACCTGATGAAGAGGCACAAGCGATAGTGATTACGCCGATTTATTGGGGGACAAAAGAAGAACGCCAAGCCCAGTTCGCATGGTTTAATTTAATGTTTGCTGATACCAGTTTGTTTGATCTCATTCAAAACTATGCAACAGGCGACTTTAGTGATGTTGTATTAGGCACTGTCACAAAACGCTTACCTCTCGGTGATAAATTATGGCAAAAAGCCGTAGACGAAGGGGTGATTGATGCACTCAAGTATGGCAGTAGAATCTCCGTTACTTACTTACAACCCCATAAAAACGATATCCAACATGTTGCGCTTTTCGCTAACGGACAAAAACTTACAGAATTACACCCCTTTTATTCGGTAAACTTACTCACACTGTATGACGCGCTAGGTAATGCCAATATGGAAATTTACACCGCTATTTCTCGAGAAGTGTTAAAAGCAGTCACAGCAAGTAAAGCTATAAAGCAAGTTGGCATCCAGCAGAACTCGCTGTTGGCAGGGCTTGCTCAGCTAACATCATCTGTCACCAACGCCATTACAGCAGCGGCAGATACTAGACAATGGCAATCTTTACCAGGTGAAATTAGAGTGGCTCGAGTGAAATTACCCGAAAATACCACTCACCTGCAATTGCAAACCCAATTAAGGACTGGCAGAGTGATTAAACAGGATATACCGCTGAATCAAACAGCACCGTTGCTTAGCCACATTCGCACCTTCACCGGTGTAGCTGAACCAGAACAACAAAATTATTTATCATCTTTAACTAACATGGACTGAATACATGAAGCCTAAATTTGCAGTTAAATTAGTTGTCCCAATGCTCATCGCGTCTAGCGCAGCGATGACGGGTTGTTCTTCAACAACCAAAGTGAGTCGCGTGGACACCAATGAAGAAATAGCGCTTTCAGATAAATGGAATGCCAAAGACTCTCAGTTAGTTGCTGAAGCAATGATAAGCGATATGCTCGGCTTCCCTTGGGTACGCGAACACCGTGCCAAAGAAGGTACTCGACCCGCTATCATTATCCAATCTGTTCGTAATAAGTCGCATCAGCATATTGCAGTTGACACCTTTTTGAATGACCTCAAGCGCGCCATATTGCGAAGCGGGCAAGCTGACTTCGTCGCAAACCGCTATGTACGCGATGAAATTCGTGAGGAAAGACGAGACCAAGAGCTTAATTCAAGCCTCGAAACTCGTAATGAGATCGGCCAAGAGCAAGGTGCTGATTATGCACTATCCGGCACGATTAACTCATTTGTTGACGAACAAGGTGGTAGTCGGGTCACTTTCTACCAAGTAGATCTTCGATTAATAGACATGACGACTAACCGAGAGGTGTGGAATGGACAGAAGAAAATTCAAAAACTTCAAGAGCGCAGCGGGTATGGTTTCTAAACGTCTAGCGTTACCTCTGTGTATTCTACTTAGTTTATCTGCCTGTCAATCTACCAAGCAGGCGGTTGCAAAGGAAGAAAGCTTACCCACTTGGGCTACGCAGCAACCGAGTTCCGATTATCTAGTGTATGGCGTTGGTTCAGCGAGTCATATTGTAGATAGGACGGAAGCCAAACTTGCCGCCCAAGAAGCAGCTAGATTGGCGATTGCCAAACAGGTAAATGTGGAAATTGAAGGAACGACACAAGTTGCTCAAAGTCAGGCTAATGGCGATTTTTCGTATCGAGTGGATGAGATTTTATATTCTCGAGTTCCAAGCATACAATTACAGGGGATCAATATTGAGCAGGAGTTTTACTCCTCGGAGCAAAAAACGGCCTATGCCCTTGCCTCATTTAACAAGATTGAGTCGAGGATGCACGCTGAGCTTGATATTAGGCAACTTGACGAGGAGATCAGTAACGCGACCATTTCGGCACTAACCAATTCAGAAAAATTAAAAGAAGCGATGGCAATTAAACGACTAATTGCTAAAAGACGCAAAGCAAACGAATATCACAGGCAATTAGGTGGCGGCAGCATTGCCATACCAACCTCAGTGAGCAACAAAAGCAAAATGCTGAATGATTTTATTCAGTCATTAACTTTTAGTATTTCATCAAAGTTTTGGGGACAGGAGTCTATCCGCAACCAGTTAGCCGAAAGCTTGACTAAGCAAGGTCTTACTGTTGTGGGTGAAAAACAAAGTGCAGACTTTCAAATTGACTTTCGCGTAGATTTCGAAGATGTAAAGAAAAACAGCACTTATTATGTTTTTGCCAACTCGAGTTTAACACTCATGGAAAACGATAAAGAAAAGGCGCATGTTTCTGCACAAATAAAAGCAGCGTCTAGTTTTGAGAACATGGCTAAGTCTAATGCTGAAGAAAAGTCAGCAAAAATGCTAAGCAAAAAGCTGACGATGTTAATCATTGATAGCAAAATCTGAAGTAAGGCCCTTTAATAGGGCCTTACTTATCCCTTCCTAGAATGATTTCACCACTTTAACGCTGCTATCTGCAGCTCCCGAAGACACAAACCCAATTAGGTTAGGGTTACTCGCAACGAGTTTAAGTACCTCAGCATCATCGGCGGCTTCTTTTGGTGGCGTCCCTTTTCCAGTAAATACTAATTTTGACCAATAAGCTTTAAGTTGGCTTGATGACTTATTAAGTACCTTTTCATTAAACTCATCGGTTACCGTCGAGCCATCAGCCTGTGTTATCGGAAGTGCTTTAGAGCCATCGGAGAATGACTTTGATTTACCAATAAAAATTTGCTTAATTTCGTTCTCATCCAGTGTAGAAGTATTGGCAGGATTGACAATGACATCCACGGCTAGGCAACTATAAGCGCTGCAAAGTAGAGTAAGTAAAAATAATTTTTTCATGCTTCTCTCCTTAAAATACCATGTCGATGCCAATTGTAATGGCTTTACTATCACCTGCGACCGCTAAACCAACGGAGTTATCCTCTACCTCATCATACTGGATCTTGAAAGCGGCGGAAGAATGGAAATCCCAACGTACTCCAAACGAAGTGGTTTCATGGCTTTCAGCATCGTCGCCCTCGCCTTCAAAATCTGCGTAAGATACGAATGGCGTGATATTGTCAAAGCGATAGCCCAGTGTCAGCATCTTGGTGTCTAGATTGCCGTCTAAGTCCAACCGATTTAGCTCAGATAAAATAAAGAAATTTCCCCAGTCTGCATTTACTGCTAAACCATAAAACTTACCATCTCGCTCATCACTCCCCTCCCATAAGACGGGCTCTCCAGAGCGATACCGCTGGTTGGTGTAACGCATGTGGGTTAAACGCACTTCAAGCCAATCATTACTGGTTTGAATTACGCCGCCTAGGATGTCTTTCCAGATTTCTCTAGTTGGCTCTTGAAAGAAAAACTCGCTCAACAGCTTATTGTCATCATCGTCTTCTTTACCAGCGTAAATATTCCCGCTTAATGACCAGTCGCCTATACTGCCGCTGTAGAGCATATTGATGCCATTATAATTAAAGATTTGCCAGGTGTAGTTGTCCGCGGGTGCACGCATCCAAATATAGGCATAACCCACATCATAAAAGTCGGAATAATAAAATAGCGGTAAGCGCTTTTTACCTGCTTGGAACGTCCAATTCTCATTAATCTCATAGGACAAATAAG
Organism: Pseudoalteromonas sp. CO348; assembly: GCF_004208845.1. Taxonomy (NCBI): domain Bacteria; kingdom Pseudomonadati; phylum Pseudomonadota; class Gammaproteobacteria; order Alteromonadales; family Pseudoalteromonadaceae; genus Pseudoalteromonas; species Pseudoalteromonas sp. CO348. Next base: position 326,633 of record NZ_SGPI01000017.1, read on the forward strand.
CCCACTCAAACTTTGCATCAAAATCGTCTGCGCCGCGCGCAACAATCTGACCAGTAACGCTTAAACCTTCGGTTAGATCAGCACTAAATTGAAGGCCCATCAATGTTTCAGGTTCAAATGAGATATCCTCGTCGTAAACACTGACGATAGGATAATCGGCGAGAAATATTGGATCGTTTATTCCGAATTGTGGAACACCACTTCCGCTCAACACCTTACCAGCATTGATACTTGCAAATCCGGAAAAGTTAACCTCTGCATGCCCTGAAAAACAGGCAAGGCAAAGGGTACAACCTAAAGCTAGTTTCATCTTCATTGTGATTCATCCCAATTGCTTGTTCTACAAGTACTACATTGCAAGTATAGTTAAATTTAAAAAAATGCTAGCAAAAGCAGCAAATTGATAAAAATATTTGCAGAAAAAGGGATGAAATAGGAACAAAAAAGCAGCTTACGCTGCTTTTTAACAATTAAGATTCGTCGTTATAATAACGTTCAATTTGGTCCTTCAAGTTTGGCGGTACACCTTTAATCGTAAGCGTATCAGTCGCAGCATCATAAATAACCCGCTCACCCAAATGCTTACGTTCAAAGCCAACGCTTACTCCACCGCCAAGCCCAGAAAATTTCACCATACTCGTGACTGTCTTTTTATCGACAGGAAAGCTTTCTTCCAGCTCATAGCCCTGCTCTTTATAAAAGTCTTCAAACTTTACGTCTGAAGACTTAGAAAGCGTCTCGGACAGTGTGTTAACATCTGCATCCTCGCCGCTTGAAACACAGTCGTTACAGTAATCAAAAATTTCCTTGCGGATGTCGTCTTTTTCAGACTTTTCAAATTGCTGTGTCGACAAATAATCCTCAACCGCGTGTAACATAGTTTGCGATTGCTGCTTTGGATCGATCCCCTCTTCACAACCAAGAAAATCTAAAAAGAAATCAGCAACCTTTCGACCAGCTCGCCCCTTAATGAAGGAAATATAACGGTTTTCTTCTGCGGCTGTATCCCAAGCATCTAAATCGATTCTAGCAGCCAATTGCATACGTGAAATATCTAAGTGTTTTGCTGCGGATAAGTCTAGGTCTGAGGTAATCGTGTAATGCTCTTTAATATTAATCAGTGCAATCATAATAAAATTGCTGGCAACATACTGATAATGACAAAACACTAAATACCCAGTTTCATGAAATGCATACTTATTAAGCTCTTCTTTAAGCACATTGGTTGCTTCTTGGGTTAAATTCCAAAAGTTAAGCTCATTATTTCTATAACTCTGCATCGCAGACGCGACCACACTGCTTTTTTCGCCGCTAAAAGCACAGAACCCTTTACCCGGTTTGCCATTGTAGGCATGATGCAATTGTTCAATGAAAACATTAACTTTGTCATTGATTTGCATTTCATCGTCACGTAGATGTATTTCGGTATCTTCGTCTTGTTTGTCTACATAGTGAACAACTAGTTTTTTTACCTCAACGCTCATCTTTGTTTTTCACGCCTCTAATGTTAAAATGTAAAAATTATTGCTTTTATAAATTGAACCAACTGATGCCTATCCAATCAAAGTATTCCAATAAACAAGTAGAAGAAATTGTTGACCAATTAGTTAATGTATTAAGCTCGCAAAACGCACCAGTTGATCTCAGCTTAATGTGTTTGGGTAATTCTATCACGCACATTCTAAAAGAACATGTTCCAGAGAGTAAGAGACAATCTGTTGCCGAAAATTTTGCCAAAGCACTTACACAATCAGTAAAGTAACGGAATGAATCTTACACCGCACAGCCCTTTTTCATCAAAAGCAAGTCAATTACTCAGCTGGGGACACTGGTTTACCTTTGCTAACATTGGCTTGGTTTTATTGATTAGCTCAGTTTATTTGTTCGCCGACAAAGCGCCAAGTACCTTTGTCGGTTGGTTTTATATGCTGATCACGTGGATAAGCCATACCAGCTTTATCACTTTTTGTGCGTTTGTATTAACTATCTTTCCGCTTAGTTTAATATTCCCTTACCCGCGACATATTCGCGGGATGGCTGCAATTATTGCCTCGGTTGGTATTGTTGTACTAACAGTAGATGCCTTTGTTTACTTACAACTTGGCTACCATATAAACCCAGCTTCGCTTTCCGATATTTTTGTTTTATTGTGGGAAACCTTAGTCGGATCATCCCTAGTTAATCTCATCATTACCATTGCAATGCTTGGACTGGTGCTCACTTTTGAACTACTCGCAGGCAATTATGCTTGGCGTCATTTGGCCGAGCTTAAATCCTATAAATTCCCTCGCTATGCTACTGGCACCATTGTTACCTGCTTTGCGCTCAGTCACAGCTTGCATATTTGGGCTGATGCGAATGCCTTTTTCGATATCACTAAGCAAGATAATGTATTACCCCTCTCTTATCCTACAACCGCAAAGAGCTTACTTGCCAGACATGATTTACTTGATATCGAGCAGTATGAAGAAGCGCACTCACTAAGCATTGGTGATACGCATTCAAAATACAAAGCCCCTGTAATTTCGGCGGTATGCAAAGAAAAGAAAGATACCACAGAGCAACCTATCAACGTTTATGCTTACACAGATGAGGCGCTGTTCCAAAAAACAGCAACAGCACTTCAGAGCAACGGTAAAAATAACGTGTTCCGAATGGATTCTGTTTTACGCGCAGGAAATAGCAGCGATGCGTTATTCAGCCTGATATACGGTCTACCGAGTTATTATAAAGAGTCTGTTCTGCTACAGCAGCAAGTTCCGGTATGGTCAATTAATAATGACTTAATGAGTGTTGATGCTAACGGCGAGTTCTCTTTTGTTCCTTCTCATCAAGCAAGTAAATTAACAATCATTGAAGTAAGTGACAAAATTGACATTGATAGTTCAAAGCCGTTCGTGGCAATTGATATTAGTGCACAGCAAGCGACGGTATTAACCAGTTCTGCGGTAACGAACATTGAGCTGTTTGCTCAGGCTTCTGGTCTTGTGCAGCCCAATGACATCACCTACACCCTATTAAGCTCTTATCTAGGCTGCGACCCCCTTGCTCAACAAAGTATGCTGGCATCGAACATTAAAACTCGCTCTCATGCAGAAGGCGTCAACTTTACGCAAGGTGTCTTAGTTGCCTTCAAAAAAGACAAAATCACCTTAGTCAATCAAGATGGTAGCTTCAAGCAGATGTCAGCAAAGGAAGGCTTTGTGTTAAACGGTAATCTAGATATTCCATTTTTAATACAAAGTATTAAGACATTAAAAAAATTCACGGCCCCTGAAGCGCAATAACCTTGAACAAAGTGGGATGTCATCTATGGTTAAGTAGATATTAACTGTTACAGCAAGGATGCCACATGCAATTATATCTAAAACTATTTGTACTGATTTTTGTCTCTACTCATTGTTTCGCCACAACAACGGTAAAATACTTCAAATGCACGACCGACAGAGGCATCGTTTTTAGCCAATTTCCCTGCTCGGCCAATGCGACTCAGCATACAATAACTACATCCGATCCTAAAGCCTCGGCTCCCTCTGAGCAGCACTATAAAACGTTAAACAATTTGGAACGTAACCAAATTGCGAAAAGGACAAAGCGTGCGCTCAGAGCCAAACACCATGAAAAAGCCGTGCTCAATCGCAAAAGAGATACCGCGGTTAGAGAGCAACAGGATAAATTAACTAAGCTGATGAATGAAGACAGGCGTAAAAAGGTTGTAAGGCAAGTTAAAAAGGAAATAAAGGCCATTAATAAGGCACATGCTAAAGCAATTAAAAGCCTAGAGAAAGAGATTTCAAAATTAGAAAAGCAACTCAAAGAATATGAGTGATATAGCCGCTCATTTACATTGATTGCTTTTTGAGAATCACACTTGGTCAATGAGCATTCGCTATAGTTATGCAAATGCCTTGACTGGTATTACCAGATGACTTTTCGCACATTACCTTGTAAAGTGAAACCACTACGCGTGGATAATTTATGAGGGATGTAGATGCAAGCACAGCAGTTAGCAGAGCGAATTTTATCAGGTTTTCAAAACCACTATCACGCATTTGTAAAAATTACCAAACTGGCACCCATCGCTTTTGCTGCTCAAAATTGGGGAGAGATAGAGCGAATAAGTAAAGCGAGGATCAGCCAATACGATAGCAAAGTTGATGAAACCGCACAGAAGTTAATACAACTCTATGGCTCGACGCAACTGGATGAATCGCTATGGTATCAAGTAAAACAGGCTTACCTTGAGCGTCTTACCTTTCACCCTCAACCAGAGCTTGCTGAAACTTTCTATAATTCAGTTTTTTGTCGTCTCTTTCACCGCCGATATTACAATAGCGATTTCATTTTTGTTGAAACCCAGCTTGCTAACGCCACATCACTCCCTGTAGAAGCTGAGTATCGAAGTTATTTTCCAGTCGTCAGTGGCCTTAAGCCCACCATAAAAAGAATCATTGAACATATCGACTTCCATTGTGAGTTTGAAGATTTAGATAGAGATATTCGACTACTCGTTAAGGCGTTTCTTAAACAAGCACCCAACACGCATCATCAGGCGCATTTAATGCGCTTCGATATCCTCAGCGCACCTTTCTATCGTAATAAAGGTGCCTATATTGTCGGCCGAGTGGTATCTAAATCTGGTGTACAGCCGTTTATCATTTCAGTGTTACATGCACAAACAGGGGGCTTACTGATTGATGCGCTGCTTACCAATAGCTCACAAATGCGGGTGATTTTTGGTTTTGCACGTGCTTACTTTTTAGTAGAGACCCATGCTCCATCTGCGCTAGTTAAGTTTTTAAATCAACTTATGCCAAATAAAACAAAGGCTGAGCTTTATAACGCCATCGGCTTTCATAAGCAGGGGAAAACCGAATTTTATCGTGAGTTTTTACACCACTTAGCTAATTCCGAAGAACAATTTGAAGTCGCACCAGGTACACCGGGTATGGTGATGATGGTATTCACTCTGCCAAGCTTTCCCTATGTTTTTAAAGTGATCCGTGACCAATTTCCAGAAAGTAAGCCATTTACAAAGACAACCGTTTTAGAGCGCTACCAACTCGTAAAGCGCCACGATCGTGTGGGTAGAATGGCAGATACAATTGAATATTCCGATGTAGTGATCCCACTTGCACGTATTTCACCAGCCCTTTATCAGCTATTGCTCGATTCTATCTCTCAAAGTATACGTATTGAGGGGGATAATATGGTGATAAAGCACTTGTATATTGAGCGCCGCATGACACCGCTCAACCTCTTTGTACAGCAAGCCGATGAAGAAACGTGCGAGCAAGTCATTAGAGATTATGGCTATGCGCTCAAAGAAATGCTCGCTGTAAACATTTTTCCAGGAGACATGCTGTTAAAAAACTTTGGCGTAAGTAAACATCATAGAGTTATCTTCTATGACTATGATGAGGTGCAATATCTCACAGAAATGAACTTTAGAGCGCTGCCAAAACAAGGACTTGATAATATGTACGACTCTGGCGATATTTCCAGTGCACCACAAGACGTCTTTCCTGAACAGTTGTGTACATTTGTTCTGACAAATCCTACACTAAAGGAAATGTTTCTGCGCCATCATGCTGATTTGGCTGAGGTGTTGTTTTGGCAGCAAGCACAACGAGATATTCGTGAGAAAGTCGTAAGACATATTTACCCTTATCCACATGAAAATCGCTTTCTCCAAGATGCCAAAAAAGAAGAATAATACAAAGGAAAACTGAGTGAACATTAGTAAAATTGACCTTAACCTGCTGGTTTACCTCGATACCTTACTTCGAGAGTGCAATGTAACACGTGCCGCAAATCAATTAAGTATTACCCAACCGGCAATGAGTAACGGTCTTAAGCGTCTCAGAAACCTCTTTAACGACCCTATTTTGGTACGTACCAGCGAAGGCATGGTGCCAACAGAGCGCGCGCTTGAGCTGCAGCCTGTGATCCGTGGCATACTCATGACTTTGGAAGAAACCTTAGCCCCTAACAGGGAGTTTGAAGCAGCGAGTAGTAATCGAGTATTTAGGATTATGGCCAGCGATTATGCTGCAAGTACGCTTGCGCCGAAACTTCTAACTAAACTTCATGAAGAAGCCCCAGATACAACCCTTGATATTCTCACGCCGAGTGATGTTACTTTTCATGATGTAGAAAATGGCAAGGTAGACATGGCAATTAACCGCTTCGAAAATCTACCTCAATCGTTTCACCACAAACGAATTTGGAAGGATAGTTTTTGCTGTCTGGTGAAATCCGATAACCCGGTTATTACCAACTTTACGCTTGATGCCTATTTAAAATCTCGCCATATTTGGGTAAGTAAAACCGGATTTGGTGTTGGGGTTGGAATGGATCCCGCTGATGTACAGAAGCTTGGCTGGGTTGACGAGGCGCTTGCACACTTTGGAAAACACAGAAACATCGCAACTTTTACACGTAATTATCACGTTGCAATTCACTTAGCAAAAGAGCAGAATTTAATCGCAACATTGCCGTCAAAAGCCGCGAATATCTATCGTGATGATCCGACCTTAGCGGTTCTGGAACCGCCATTCCCTATTCCGCCGTTTGAGTTAGATATGATTTGGAGCCCGCTATTACACCGCGATGCGAGCCACATTTGGTTGAGACAAAAAATTGCTGAGGTAGCTGAAGAGCTAGCATAGCGATATAAATAAGCTTTGCTTAGGTGCGCCTTTTGAAATTGGTATCGCCAGCTAATTGAACTATCCTTTTATCTATATGCATAAAAGGTGCAATAGAGCATGGCGAAATTCTCTTATAGAGCAACGGTTGATAGTAAAGAGAAACTTATCCACGCAGCCGCATACGGGGAATGCGTGGAAGCCAATATTATCGAGATGTACAAAAATTTAGGACTTGCACTTAAATCGAATCAGCTAAAAAGTTTAGTTATCGACGTCTCTCAATTACATATTACCTACGACTATCCAAGCGTGCTAACCGTTTTACAAAAACTCAATCAATTTGTCGATGGGATTACTCTTGCCCGAGTTATCTCCCCCTCAGACACCAAAAGTGGATTAATTGAAGCATTTGCTGACAAGCACGGCTTAACGATTAAGAACTTCGAGAACTACAACGACGCAGTGGCTTGGGTACATACTGTAAATCCAAAAAATAATTAAGAATATTCAGAACAAAGTCATGATATCAGTGATATTATTTGCCGTTGGTCAATAACAAATGGCCAACCATAAGTAATACCAATTGAATTAATTCTCTAATCAATTTGAAGGGTGAAATAGCATATTAGCTTCGTTAAAAATTTCTCATTTAGAACAACTAAATAGCAAAATTTTTGCCTTGCTACTAAAGCTATTTCCCCGCTTCAAGATAGATCATTTACTTAATACAACTGGTATAATTTGTGAACAACCTTTATTTCATAATAGGGAACTATGGAACACTATATCTCAACGTTCATTTTTTTCTTTGCGGTCATCGACCCCATTGGCACTATACCGGTATTTATCGCAACCACCACTGGCTTTGATATTGCGACGAAACGAAAAATAGCGTTTAAAGCCACACTGGTTGCAGCCATTGTGTTGCTGTTTTTTATTATTGCGGGCGAAATCATTTTAAACGCGATTGGTATTCCCCTACCTGCATTCGCGATTGCCGGAGGCATCGTACTGTTCATCTTTGCCATGACAATGATTTTTGGCGAGGGTAAGCCAAGTGAAGAGCTTAAGTTAGACAGTAAAGCATCCGATACCGCTATTTTCCCTTTAGCAATGCCTTCTATCGCAAGCCCAGGGGCAATGTTGGCAGCCGTTTTGCTGACTAAAAACAGCGAAAACAATGTATTTGAACAACTCCAAACCTCGATGATTATGCTCAGCGTATTGGCTATCGTGTTGCTATTTTTACTGGTTGCGACAAAAATTCACCAATGGATTGGTGATAGTGGCGCAAGTATCGTCAGCCGAGTAATGGGACTTATTTTAGCTTCCGTTGCGGTATCTAGTGTATTGGCGGGTATTAAAGAATATTTTATGTTGTAATAGAGAGTAACGAGAGGGTGAGCCCTCTCTTTCGATGTCATTGTTTCAAAATAAATTTCTTCACCGCTTTATTATGCTCAGTCAGTGTTTTCGAAAAGTGATGTCCACCATCTCCTGACGCAACAAAGTAAAAGTATTCGGTTGTTGCTGGATTAAGTGCCGCATGGATAGCAGCACGAGACGGCATTGCAATGGGTGTCGGTGGCAAGCCATCAATTCGATAAGTGTTATATGGCGTCTTTTCACGGATATCTTCACGTTTAATGTCACCATCAAAGTGCTCACCAATACCATAAATAATGGTTGGATCTGTCTGTAAACGCATACCTTTACGTAAGCGATTGATAAAAACGGAGGCTACTTTATCTCTTTCTGCAACTACGCCCGTTTCTTTCTCAATAATCGAAGCCAAGATCAAGGCTTCATAAGGCGTGTTTAAAGGAAGGTCTGGCATTCTATTTTGCCATTCCTTTTCAAGCACACTCTGCATTTTGGTATGAGCACGTTTAAGTAAGCGTAGCGCTGAGTCATTTCCATGATAGTGGTATGTATCGGGGTACAACCATCCTTCAGCTGAACTTTGCGATATATTCAGTTGTGCTGTGAGCTTATCAATGTCTTGCCTTAAGTAGGGGGCGCTGAGAAGCTTGTTTTTGACTTCCCAAATGGGCATCCCTTCAATGATTGTAAAGCTAAAGTTGTGTTGATCCCCGCGACTAATTTTGCTGATGGCATCTAGCACAGTTAGCCCTTTAAGATCATAAAAGCCCGCTTGTAACGCGAATAACTTAGGCTCTAACTTACTATAAAGTTGATAAGGAAAGCAGTTAGATAATGCCTCGCTACGCTGCCATAGATGACATAGCTGATTAAATGTTTGCCCAGCCTTTATCTCAACTAATGGCTCAGAGATATTAAGTGGTTCAAATTTAACCTTATTTATTTGCTGAGATAACCACCATGACGCTGCTGCTATCAAAAATGCGACTATGATAAACAGTTTTTTCATTTATATTACTTCCCTAAAAATCGCCTTTTCAATTCATGTAAGTCGGCGATATCGAAATGTTTATTCTCAATTCTTACTACAGGTACCAACTGCATTAAACTATTACAAATAAATACACCATCAGCTGCTTTTAACTCGTCAAAAGCAATATTTTTGATCCTAATATCGTGTTTACTTTCAAGTGCGCTTAAAAACACCCCTTTAATGCCTGAGCCACTAAGATCTGGTGTATACAGCGTGTTGTCTTTAATCATGATGATATTTGCCGCTGACGCTTCAATCACCCTATCATTGATGTCCGTCACAATGACATCGTCGCAAACCAATGTCAGTGCATCTTGTTTAATAAGTACTTGTTCTAATCGATTCAGTGTCTTTAATCCAGCAAGTAACGGCTGAATACCCAGTTTAACTCGGCTTAATGCGACCTCAATCCCATTCTGCTGCCAAGTTGTATAGTGTGAAGGAAAAGGTAATACCTGAATACTCACACTCAGCTGTGGCGTCTCAGGAGCTTGATAACCACGGCCTCCTTCCCCTCGAGTGATAAGGATCTTTAGCACCGCTTCCGCTTTATCTTTAACTTGCTCTTGAACCAAAAACTCGATTTCGTCTAGTCGTAACTCAGGAAAGCCCAAGCGCTGCTGACATTCCACCAGTCGGTTTCTGTGAAGTGGCCACAAATCAACATTTCCATCACGGACTAACGCAGTGGTAAAAAAGCCATCGCCATAGGCCAATCCTCTGTCAGTGTTAGAAAAAAGCTGTTGATTATCCACATCACTTTCCTTTTTAAGGGTATCAAAAACATAAAAAAACTCGGCAATGCCGAGCTTTTTTATCATAACCTACTTTGCTATAAGATTACTAAGGCTGATCTACACCTTTTTAAATAGCAACGAACCGTTTGTTCCACCGAAACCAAACGAGTTACACAAAGTGTACTCTAGTTTCGCATCACGGGCAGTATGAGGCACATAATCTAAATCACAGCCTTCATCTGGGTTATCCAAGTTAATGGTCGGCGTTACTTTTTGGTCTTGCAGCGCAAGAATCGAAATAATTGATTCAACTGAGCCCGCAGCACCAAGTAAGTGACCCATCATTGATTTAGACGAGCTCACCATCACATTTTTTGCCGCAGAACCAAATACCGACTTAACAGCATGCGTCTCTGCAACGTCACCCGCTGGAGTAGAAGTGCCGTGTGCGTTGATATAGCCAACCTGCTCTGCATTGATCCCTGCATCATTCAATGCATTAACCATAGCTTGTGCAGCGCCAGCACCATTTTCTGGTGGTGATGTCATGTGATATGCATCGCCACTCATACCAAAGCCAACCAGTTCAGCGTAGATTTTCGCACCACGAGCTTTCGCATGCTCATACTCTTCCAGTACGATCACACCAGCTCCATCAGCTAGCACAAAACCATCACGGTCTTTATCCCAAGGGCGAGAAGCCGCTTGCGGATCATCGTTACGCGTAGAAAGCGCACGAGCCGCGCTAAAACCACCCATACCAATTGGGGTTGACGCTTTTTCAGCACCGCCTGCTACCATCGCATCCGCATCGCCGTACGCAATCATACGTGCCGCATGGCCAATATTATGAAGGCCAGTTGTACATGCAGTCACAATCGAAATATTTGGACCTCTCAAGCCATGCATGATGGACAAGTGACCAGAGATCATATTGATAATAGTAGAAGGAACGTAAAACGGAGAAAGCTTGCGTGGGCCGCTATTTAATAGCTTAACGTGGTTTTCTTCAATTAGCGTCAAGCCACCGATACCAGAACCGATGGCCACACCAACTCTAGCGGCGTTCTGTTCGTTAACTTCAAGACCTGAGTCTTTTAAAGCCTGTACACCTGCAGCGATACCATACTGGATGAAGACATCCATTTTTTTAGCATCTTTAGGGGAAATGTACTCAGTGACATCAAAGTCGTTAACTAAACCAGCAAACTTAGTCCCGAAACCTTCTGTGTCAAAATGCGTGATATTGCGAATGCCACTACGGCCTTCTAATAAGCCCTGCCAGGTAGATGCAACATCATTACCCAGCGGCGTCAACATACCTAAGCCAGTTACTACGACTCGACGTTTAGCCACGGTGTCCTCCAAAAAGGGATTATTATAATAATTGGGGGGTCTAGAAAGAGTTAGGGCAGCGAGTGCTGCCCTAATAGAAAAGCTAGTTACTCAGCGTGAGCAGTAACGTAGTCGATAGCTGCCTGAACAGTAGTGATTTTCTCAGCTTCTTCATCAGGGATCTCTGTATCGAACTCTTCTTCTAGCGCCATTACAAGCTCAACAGTGTCTAGAGAGTCAGCACCTAAATCATCAACGAAAGACGCTTCTGATTTAACTTCTTCTTCTTTAACACCTAGTTGTTCAACAATAATTTTCTTTACGCGTTCTTGGATGTCGCTCATTCTTCTTTCCTTTATTTAAACGCTACTGCGTTAATTTTCAGATTGCGGCGCAGTTTACGACGCATCATTCTGGGATTCAAGGATTGACCCGTACTTTTTTTTCTGGTCAAACCTGTTACAAAGCTTTGGATCTTTTTATCGCCTATTTTCGCGACGATTTCAAGTACGTTGTCGACAAGATCACAAAAATTTCAATTGATTTGTGATCTTAGCGGGTTAAACCATGTACATCGCACCATTTACGTGCAAAGTTTCACCAGAAACATAAGCTGCCGCATCTGATGCTAAATAAACCACAGCTGCTGCGATTTCTTCTGGCTGACCTAAACGACCTGCTGGTACATTCGCCAAAGTTGCTGCTTTTTGCTCATCAGTTAGCTCATCCGTCATATCTGTCTGAATGAAGCCCGGTGCTACAGTATTTACCGTAATACCACGAGATGCAACCTCACGTGCCAATGATTTTGTAAAACCAATTACACCTGCTTTTGCAGCAGCATAGTTAGCCTGACCCGCATTACCCATAGTGCCCACTACTGAACCAATGTTAATGATACGGCCATTTTTCTTCTTCATCATTGGGCGAAGTACCGCTTTTGATAAGCGGAAAATGGATGACAAGTTTGTATCGATGATATCATCCCACTCTTGGTCTTTCATGCGCATCAGCAAGTTATCACGAGTGATACCAGCATTGTTTACCAACACATCGATATCACCTAAGTCTGCTTTGATTGCATCCAAAGTTGCTGCGATTGAGTCGGCATTTGTCACGTTTAAGGCATAACCTTTACCATTTTCGCCTAGATACTCAGAGATACGCTCTGCACCAGACTCACTCGTTGCAGTACCCGCAACTTTTGCACCTTGTGCCACTAAGGCGTTAGCGATTGCTTTACCAATACCACGGCTAGCACCCGTTACTAGTACAACTTTACCTTCTAAAGAAAATAAATTACTCATAATGCTCTCGTTATTATTCTGCAGCTGCAATGGCAGCTAAATCATTTACCGACACACACGACACTGAGCGGTCGATGCGTTTGACAAGACCCGAAATCACTTTACCTGGGCCGAACTCAAAAGTTGTTGTAACACCTTCTTTTGCAACTGCTTGTACAGTTTCAGTCCATCTTACTGGACTATAGAGCTGACGAATAAGCGCATCTTTTATTGCTGCTGCATCTTTTGCAACAGCAACGTCAACATTGTTGATCACATCAAACTTTGGCTCTGAAAAAGCGAGTGCTTCAAGATCTTTGGCCAATTTATCAGCCGCAGGTTTCATTAATGCGCAATGAGATGGAACGCTAACTGCAAGTGGTAATGCGCGTTTAGCTCCTGCTTCTTTACACGCTTCAGAAGCTCGATTTACGGCTTCGACGTGACCTGCAATCACCACTTGGCCTGGTGAGTTGTAGTTTACCGGCGAAACAACGTCACCCTGTGCAGATTCGGCACACACCTTGGCAATCACGTCATCATCTAAACCAATAATTGCCGCCATTGACCCGGTGCCAGCAGGAACTGCTTCTTGCATGTATAAACCACGTTTTTCAACTAACTTAACGGCATCTGCAAGGGTTAATACTTCTGCACATACTAGTGCAGAGTATTCACCTAGACTATGGCCTGCTAGTGTCAGTTCAGCTTCAACACCTTTCTCTTGCCATGCTCTAAAGATAGCAACACTTGCGGTTAATAATGCCGGTTGAGTACGATGCGTTTGGTTTAATTCTTCTTCAGGACCGTTTAGCACAAGTTCGGCTAAATCGTAGCCTAGTGCTTCTGAGGCTTCAGCGAAAGTCGCTTTAACGATATCAGAAGATGCTAATAATTCAGATAACATGCCCACGCTTTGTGAGCCCTGTCCTGGGAAAAATAATGCGATTTTTTGTGACATATTGTGCTCTTATTTTCTCTGTTGTCGCCACGTCCTCATGTCACTTAGCAGTGTTAGGGATGCGGACCTGACGGTTGTTTTTCTGTGTCGACCTGAGCAAACACCGCTTGGATCTTTTCAGGGATCTTGCGTTGTACTTCTTGCGCAGCCTCTTCAATCGCGGCTAAAAATGCCTTCGTTGTGGCATTTCCGTGACTTTTCACAACAATACCGCGCAATCCTACCAGACTTGCGCCGTTATACTGGTCGGGGTTCACCCTTCTATACAATTTTTTTATAACGGGTCGAAGTAAAAAGGCCAACGCTTTATAAAAAAAGTGCTTTTTTAACGCTTTGCTAAACTTATGCATGATGAGTTTGGCAATCCCTTCACAGGTTTTCAAGGCGACGTTACCGACAAATCCCTCACACACAATTACATCGGCTTTGCCAGAGAACATATCGCTCCCCTCACAATAGCCTTGATAATTAATAACAGATGAGGATTTCATTAATTTTGCAGCTTGCTTGATACCATCATGGCCTTTGATTTCTTCAGAGCCAATGTTTAGCAAACACACTTTAGGTGAAGGAATATTTAATGCCTCTCCAGCCACGATTGAGCCCATAATACCAAACTGATAGAGGGTTTCAGGGTCGCAATGTACATTCGCACCAAGATCAAGCAAATAAACGGGCTGTTTTTTCTCTGTTGGAACGGCTGAAATTAACGCGGGACGCTTGATGCCAGGCAACATTTTTAACACATAGTGGGCCATAAAAAAGAGCGCACCTGTATTTCCTGAACTAACACAAGCCTGCGCTTCGCCAGATTTCACCAAATCAAGCGCAATACGCATTGAAGACTGCTTTTTATTTCTAAGTGCAGAGGCAGGTTCACAACCGTTAGTGACGACTTCTTTACAGTGTTTAATTTTGAGTCTTGGATGATCCAGCATATTAGCTTTAGTCAAAGCACTTTCAATAACTTGCTGATTACCACAGAGGATTAAATTTAGATTTGGGTGCTTAAGCACAGCAGCGATAGCTGCGGGGATAGATGAACGGGGGCCGTAATCGCCCCCCATCATATCTAACGCAATGGTTAGATCGGTCAGCATAAAGTAATCTCTTACTTAGAAATTACTTTAACGCCTTTGTAGTAACCGTCAGCAGTCACGTGGTGACGACGATGAGTCTCGCCAGAAACCTGATCTACAGTTAGAGCTGGTCCACTGATCGCATCGTGTGAACGACGCATACCACGACGTGCGCGTGACTTCTTGCTTTTTTGTACCGCCATTAGCCTTCTCCTAAGAATCTTTCTTAAGTTGTTTCAAAATTTCAAATGGATTTGGTTTGCTATCTTCTGCTTCAATTTCACCAAAGCTCTTTGGCTTATCAGAATAAGAGCATAGTGCTTCATCATGCGTCGGGACTATCGGAATTGCGAGTAATAGTTCATCTTCGACGATCTGTCTTAGATTAACCTCACCCTCTTCATCCAGTTCCAACACATCATAACGCTCGGGAAGATCATCCGACTCTGCACCTAATCCGACTGGCGAATACGCAAAGTCTTGTTCCAAATCCAACCCTAATTCATCATTACAACGCTGACATACAACGGTTAGATGGGCTCGGACTTTGCCTTGCACAACAACCAAACCTTGTTCGTCGATGTTGAAATGAATGTCTACCGCTATTTCACTATTTTGATCACGCACAACTTGCTGCAATCGAGAAAGTTCTTCAAGCATTACAACACCGTCATAAGATGCTCGACGTTGCGCTGCTCTGCATGGATCAATAGTGATGGGAATTTTCACCTTTTGCATAGGGGCTGCATCATATAGATAGTTACTGTGTTAGTCAAAGTAAAAATACACTTTCCCTTTGTTTTTCGCGTTATTGCGCATTATCCTGTTGGCAATGTTGTCACAAAGATAAAAATCTCATGAAAACGCCCCTTATTCTAGCCTCAAGTTCGCCATTTAGGCAGTCAATTTTGAAAAAATTAATGCTTCCTTTTGCATCTTTTTCACCGGATGTAGACGAGCAAGCACTCGAAGGTGAATCAGCTCAGCAACTTGTTGCGCGATTGAGCGAATCAAAAGCCAAAGCAGCAATAGCAAAATATCAACAAGGTGTGGTGATTGGTTCAGACCAAGTTGCGCTATTCAACGGTGAGATCCTAGGAAAGCCACATAATAAAGAAAACGCGATTAAGCAACTAAGCCTATTTAGCAATAATCGCGTGACTTTTTTGACTGGTTTAACCGTTTTCGACATAGAAAGCGGCAAAACGGTCACTGAAGTGGTACCGTTTCACGTTTACTTTCGCCAACTCACCCAAGCACAGATCAGTAACTATTGTGATGCAGAAACACCTTACAACTGTGCTGGAAGTTTTAAAAGCGAAGGATTAGGGATCTGTCTGTTTGATAAACTTGAAGGAGAAGACCCCAATACCCTGATTGGCCTTCCCCTTATTCAACTCACTAAAACACTGCTCACGTTTGGTATTGATGTGCTCGCAGAGCAATCAAGCCAACAATAGGTTAGACAAGTCATGATAGTTATCGCAAATATGGGCAGCCGATGTTTGCGATAACTGCTCTCTTGTTGCAACACCCATAGTGACGCCGATCGCTTCAATGCCTGCATTCTTCGCTAAATTCATATCAATTATCGTATCGCCTACCATGACAGCCTCTGTAGCTTCCACGTTTAGTTCAGCCAAAATCTGAAGCAACATATCGGGATGCGGTTTAGACTCCGCCTCACATGCTGTCCGTGTCGTAACGAAAATATCACTCAACCCGCTTTCTGCTATCAGGCGGTCAAGTCCTATTCGGCTTTTTCCTGTTGCAACCGCAACTTTGACACCACTGCCATGTAATTGCTTTAAAAGCGCTTCAGCGCCTTCAAATAGAGGCGCTGGGGTTTTGTCTTGATGCTTATAGATATATTTATAAGCCGCAATTAAAGACGCTAATTTGTCTTCATGATTTGGAAAAAGTGTCAGTATCGCTTTATCGAGAGACAGGCCGATAATACTTTTCGCCGCTTCGTTACTGACGGGTGCAATTCCACAAGATTCAGCAGCCAAATGAATGGTATTTACGATTTTTGGCACAGAGTCCATGACGGTGCCATCCCAGTCGAAAATCACACACTTGTAGCGCATGTTACTTCCTTAATTTAACTAAGCATGCTTCCAAAGCCCCATCCAATGGCGCCTCTACATGGTGTGTCGTTTCTGTTTTTGGGTGCATAAATCTGAGTTCTTTGGCATGCAAAAACAGCCTATTTAATCCCACTTCACGCATTTTGGTATCAAACACCTGATCGCCATACTTATCATCACACGCAATTGGATGTCCTTTACATTGAGTATGCACTCGGATCTGGTGCGTTCTACCTGTTACTGGTGACGCCTGCACTAACGTTGCGGACTCAAAACGCTCAACGACTCTAAAACGAGTATGAGAAGGCTTGCCTTGCTCATGATCGACTCGCACCACTCGCTCACCTGACTTTAAGGTATTTTTACGTAGCGGTTCGGTGACATTTTTATGTTTGGCATCCCATTGCCCTGAAACCAGTGCAAGGTAATTTTTCTCCATGGTCTTTTCTCTTAGCTGCTCATGAAGTCCTTTAAGCACAGCGCGGCGCTTTGAAATCAACAAACAACCCGATGTGTCGCGATCCAAACGGTGCACCAACTCCAAGCTTTGCTCTTGTGGGCGTAATGCTCTTAATGCTTCAATTAAGCCATAGCTTAAGCCGCTGCCACCATGTACCGCCATACCAGCTGGCTTATTTATAACTATCAGATACTTATCTTCATAAAGAATGGCATCTTCTAAGTTTGCGACTTTATCTAGGTTTTTAGGCACAAACTCTGTTTTCTCGGCAACACGCACAGGCGGGATACGGATTTCATCATTGATTTGTAGTTTATATACAGGCTTCACCCGCTTTTTGTTTACGCGCACTTCCCCTTTACGAAGAATTTTATATACGGCGCTTTTTGGCACCCCTTTCAAATGCGTAACTAAAAAGTTATCGATCCTTTGACCTTCTTGGTCTTCAGTCACGGTAACGAAGCTAACTTGTAATGCGGGTTTCTCTGACATTGCCTAATCACTGATTTGAGTAATAATTTAGTTGCTATCTCGACATTATTAGTGGGATAATCAGGCCGCAAATTTTTGCGAGGTGCTTTTTATCGCAAAAACAATGTCGTGATGCACATCTTGGATGGCAGATCATACAGATTAGAGCTAATATTTCCAAAGCTTTTATCATGCATCTAAGATAAACACGTGCGAACAGTCAGTGCGAAGCGCGTAATATTTCGTTTAATGACTGGACACGATGAACAAACCAAAAAGCAAGAAATTAAAATTTGTCTGATACGTTTACCACAGTTGCAGTAATACCCGTGCATAGCAGGCCGCAACTCGTGAATAATCACAAAGCAATCAAGTCAAAAGATGGTGATAGCCAAGCTTGGCAAACCAAGCTCAACTTACCCCGTGCATGACTACTTTGTGAAACGAATAAACGTGCAAAAAGCGAACGATGGATCAGTGATTTTACCCTGATTTAAAGCGGAAACTGTGAATATGTTCCCTTTCCCCCAGTCGTGAGACTGCATCATTTAATAGGAACATCCAAGGCGTAGCACGCTGTCGCTGGCAAGACGTATCAGGCGCTGTAAATAATTAAGTAGAGAATTACAATATGAAACGTATGCTGATCAATGCAACGCAGCAAGAAGAAATGCGCGTGGCACTGGTTGACGGCCAGCGTCTATACGATCTAGATATAGAAAGCCCTGGTCACGAACAGAAAAAAGCCAATATCTATAAGGGTAAAATTACCCGTATCGAACCATCCCTAGAAGCCGCATTTGTTGATTATGGCGCTGAGCGTCACGGATTCCTTCCTTTAAAAGAAATCGCTAAAACGTATTTCCCAGATGGCTATACATTCAATGGTCGCCCTAACATCAAAGACGTGATCAAAGAAGGTCAAGAAGTCATCGTTCAGGTTGATAAAGAAGAACGTGGTCAAAAAGGCGCGGCACTCACAACGTTTATCAGCGTCGCTGGTAGTTACTTGGTATTAATGCCAAATAACCCAAGAGCTGGCGGTATTTCACGTCGTATCGAAGGTGATGAGCGTATTGAGCTAAAAGAAGCATTGAGTCGCTTAAACGTACCTAAAGGTATGGGTCTTATCGTTCGCACCGCGGGCGTAGGTAAATCTTTCGAAGAACTAGAGTACGACCTTAAGGCGCTACTCGTTCATTGGGACGCAATCCAAAATGCGGCAAATAGCGGTAAAGCACCTTTCCTAATTCACCAAGAAAGTAACGTGATCTTCCGTGCAATTCGCGATTATTTACGTCGTGATATCGGTGAGATACTAATTGATAAACCGCGTGTTTTTGAAGAAGCGAAGGCGCATATTGAGCGTTTCCGTCCAGACTTCATCAATCGTGTTAAGCTTTATCAAAACGATGTGCCGTTATTTACGCATTATCAAATTGAGAGTCAGATTGAGTCAGCTTTCCAGCGTGAAGTGCGTTTGCCTTCAGGTGGTTCTATCGTTATTGATCCAACAGAAGCACTCACTTCTATCGATATCAACTCGTCAAAAGCGACGAAAGGTGGCGATATCGAAGAGACTGCACTGAACACTAACCTAGAAGCCGCTGACGAGATTGCACGCCAATTACGTTTACGTGACTTAGGTGGCCTAATCGTTATCGACTTTATCGATATGACCCCGCCTCGCCATCAACGTGAAGTAGAAAACCGCTTGAAAGAAGCCGTTCGTACTGACCGTGCTCGCGTGCAAATCGGTAAGATTTCTCGTTTCGGCCTATTAGAAATGTCGCGTCAACGTTTACGTCCGTCTTTAGGTGAAGCAAGCCAGCATACGTGTCCACGCTGTGACGGCCAAGGCACCATTCGCTCAAACGAATCCATTGCTTTGTCTATCTTGCGTCTAATCGAAGAAGAAGCGATCAAAGATAATACCGCTCAGGTCAACGCCCAAGTGCCTGTCGCTGTTGGTGCTTATCTATTAAATGAAAAGCGTCGTTCTGTGCAACGCATCGAAAAGCGCCACGAGTGCCACGTTGTTATCATTCCTAACCAACACTTAGAAACACCGCACTATGAAGTGGTTAGATTGCGTAAAGATGAAACAACAGAAGCAGCTAGCTATGAGCAGATCACCGCGCCTGAGCCTGAAGTTGTTGAAATTGCTCGAGCTCAAGCAATTGTGAAAGAGGAGCCTGTGTTAAAAGGTGTCGTTATGCCTGATGCACCAGCGCCTGCGCCAGCCCCTACTCCAACTCAAGCTGCAAAACCACAAGCACGTAAGCCACAAGAAAAGCCAGCTCAAAACGGCACTAGCCTGTTTGCAAAGATTGGTCAGTGGTTCAAGAGCCTATTTGCTAGTGACAGCGATAACCAAGAAGAAAACAAATCTTCTGAAGAAAAATCATCACGCGATAACAACCGTGATAATCGCCGTCGCAATAATAACAATCGTCGTCGTAACAATAACCGCCGTCGTAACGATCAACAAAAAGAAACAACGGTTGAATCGAAAGACGAAAATAACAGTAACGAGCAACGTGGTGATAACCGCAAACGCCGTCGTCCAAATAACAGAAAGCGCCAAGATCAGGACAAAGCAAACCGTCCAGCTAAGGAGTCTGTAAACGATAACGTTGAAACGGTTGAGGCTAAAGACGCACCAGTTAAAGAAGCGACAGTAAAACCACGCAGACAAAGACGTAATCTTCGTAAGAAGATACGTGTGGAAGAAAGCAATGCGCAGGATACTAACACGTCAGAGCAAGCTAGCACTGAAGAAGTGAAAGTAGAAGCAAAGCCGCTTGAACAACCAGCGAAAACGACAGCTGAGCCTAAAGCTGAACAAAAGCCAAGGCAAAGAAAAGCGAAACCTGTCGCGGATAAGTCAGAACAAGAGTCTGCAACTAACGAACAAGTAGCTGCACCTTCTGAACAAGCTGACGTACACGCTCAAGCAAAGCAGCAAGAAACAGCTAGCACTGAGCGCCACGAACAAAACGATGTTACCGAGGTGGTATCTGCTGAACTTTCAGAATCGCAAATTGATGACGAAAATAAAGAAGGCCGCACTCGCTCTAGACGTTCTCCGCGTCATCTGAGAGCTGCAGGTCAACGTCGCCGTCGTCAGGATACGCCTGAAAAAGGTCAAGCTGCTGCATTTGTACCCGTAGCAGATCAAGCCGCTGCAGAATACGAAGCTGAGCTAAAAGCGAAATCTTCTTCTGACAGTGAAACTCAAGCGGAAGTGCAGCAAGAAGCAAGTACAGTTGAGACTCAATTGTCACCTGAAACGGTAGCTGAAGATAATGCACCAGCGGCAGAAGCGACTGTTTCTGAGACGCACACTGATGCAGACCAAGATGTTGAAGCTAAGCCAGCCGAAGCACAGGTTGACGAAAAGGCAGCGCAAGAAGTGGAGCCTGAAAACGAAGTTGAGGCAACCACTGCTGAAGCACCAATGCAACAAGCTGCAAAGCCCGAAACGTCTGCAAGCGCTGACGAGGTAGTCGCAGAAGAGCTTGAAGCTATGCCGCCAGAAGAAGCCAAAGTGGTTAAAGCTGAGCCAATCGCTGACACAGTAGAGACTGAACAAGTTGAAACGACAAAGGCTGAAGATGAAGCTGAAACTGCAGTTGTAGAAGAAACTCAGGCTTCTGACACTGAGGCAACACCTGAAGTTCAGGAGCCAGCAGTCGAGGCACCGACAACAGAAGCGGTTGTGGAAACAGCAGCTGAAGCAGTTACTGAATCTTCAACTGAAGAGACACCAGCCGCTAACGCTATTGAAGCACCTACTCAACAAGTAGTAAACGGCAATTCAGTACAAAGCCGTGTACGCTTCAACCAAACGGCTGCCGCGCCAATGACAAAAGCACAAAGCGTGATTGAGGATGTCGTGGTAGAAACACCATCTGCGATGCCACATGAACTACGTCAGGCTGTGGCGAATAGCGGCTTGGGTGTTGGCTCTAAGTCACCAACAGGCAGAGCAAGCGCCGACATGGCCTCTCCTGCTCAGGTTGACTAAGCAGTAATTGAAAAGCCAGTCTTTTTAGACTGGCTTTTTTGTGTCCGAATTTTACTGAGTAGACAAATGGTAATACCAGTCCTTCGTAGCACTCCGTGTTATTTATCAGTAGAATGCCGTCAATTCTTTGATCGTTAAAGTCAAAAGTATGATCACACTTAAGAGATTTAAAAACGCCTCTTTAAAAGGTGACCTATTCGGTGGTGTAACCACTGCAATCATTTCTTTACCACTCGCACTCGCTTTTGGTGTTGCCTCTGGTGCTGGCGCAGAAGCTGGGATGTGGGGCGCAATTTTAGTTGGCTTATTTGCCGCGCTGTTCGGTGGTTCAACCTCCCTCATTTCTGAACCAACCGGCCCAATGACTGTTATCATGACAGCAGTACTCACCGCCATGATGAGCAAGTACCCCGAAAATGGTCTTGCGATGGGCTTTACTGTTGTCATGATGGCAGGTGCTTTTCAGGTTTTACTCGGTACACTCAAGTTAGGTAAATACGTTACCTTGATGCCTTACAGCGTCATCTCCGGGTTTATGTCTGGTATTGGTGTTATCCTCATTATTTTGCAGCTTGCTCCTTTACTTGGACACCAAGCGCCTGCAGGTGGTGTTGTTGGCACTTTGTCTAACTTGCCCAGCCTGCTGATGGACTTACACTTTTCTGAGTTGTTCCTCGGGGTGATCACACTTGCAATCTTATTCAAAATGCCAAGTAAGTGGCGCCAGTACGTCCCCGCTCAACTGGTCGCACTCGTCGCCGTTACACTGCTTTCAATTATTATTTTTGATACCGATAGTATTCGCCGCATCGGAGAAATTCCAAGTGGCCTGCCAAGTATTGTGTTGCCAGTATTATCACCAGAGCTATTCGTTGAAATGCTTATCGACGCATTAGTACTGGGCACTTTGGGTTGTATAGATACGTTGTTAACGGCAGTAATAGCCGACAGTTTAACGCGAACCGAGCATGATTCTGATAAGGAGCTCAGAGGCCAAGGTATTGCCAATATGATAGCTGGCCTTTTTGGTGCATTGCCAGGTGCTGGCGCAACGATGGGAACTGTGGTCAATATTCAAGTGGGCGCTCGCTCGCCAATCGCTGGGATATTCAGGGCACTAATTTTGATGGCTGTAGTCTTTATCGCGGGCAGCCTGACCGAGCCAATCCCAATGGCGGTGCTTGCTGGTATTGCAGTGTATGTTGGTTTTAATATTCTGGATTGGAGTTTTATCCAGCGTGCTCATAAGCTTAGTGTCAGTCAAATGGCGATTATGTATGGCGTAATGCTCCTTACCGTTTTTGTTGACCTGATTGTTGCCGTGGGCCTTGGCGTATTTATCTCTAATGTGATGATCATAGAGAGATTAAGCCGAGTGCAAGCTAATCACGTTAAAGCAATTAGCGACAGTGATAGCGATGAAGATGTGCCACTAACGAAAAAAGAAAGCGAGCTGTTAGATAAAGCCAACGGTAAACTATTATTCTTTTATCTTTCCGGGCCAATGATTTTTAGCGTCTCAAAAGCAATCGCAAGACAACACCGCAAGATTAGTGAATACAAAGCCATGGTATTAGATTTAAGCGACGTAGCTATGATTGATGTCACCGTGGGCTTAGCCATTGAAAATGCGATTACAGATGCGCTTGATGCTGACTGTAGTGTGTTTATCTATTCACCGAATTTGGAGACCACCGATAAACTCAAGCGCTTAAACATTCATGACCGTCTAGGCGACCGTGCATTTTGTGATAGTCGCGAGATAGCGCTCAGTCAAGCCATTGATACTATGGCTAAAACTTATTAAAGTGCGCACTTAAGTGATCCAGTAACAATCGTAAACTGGTCGCGACAAATTGTCTGGGTGGATACAGCGCCCAGACGCCCTCTTCCTCAGGTCTAAAGTTGGTGAGTACCTCTGTTAACTCTCCACTCTCTAGTGCTTCCTGCACGTAATAATGCGGTAACTGTACCAAACCTAAGCCCTGCTTTGCTGCTTCCAAGAGCCCCCAACCACTATTGCAACGAAGTGGCCCCGCCACTTTAATTTGCCGCGCTTTACCGTGCTCAACAAAGCGCCATTCGCTATTATTGCCAATTAAACACTTATGATTGCTAAGCTCAGCGAGCGTATGCGGTTGACCAAATTGATTTAAATAGATATTTGCACCACACACCATGGTTTTTCGTGTGGTTAGCCGTTTGGCGCGCAGTGATGAATCTTGTAACTTACCGAGTCGAATTGCCAAGTCAAAGCCTTTATCGAGTAAGTCGACTTGGTTGTTCGTCAAATGCATTTCTACCTCAACTTTGGGATACAAACGCATAAAGTCAACCACGGCAGGCATGACATAAGATTCGCCGTACATTACCGGTGCGGTAAGCTTAAGTTTGCCTGTAGGCTGTCTATCACGTTGACGGATTGCAGCAGTGGCGTCATCTAATCCATGCTGCAAATGCTTTGCGTGAGATAAGAATACTTCACCTTCTTGAGTCAGCGCTAATTTTCGGGTAGTGCGCGTCAAAAGTTGAATGTTAAGGCGCTCCTCTAACATTTTCACTCGGCGACTAATTTGCGCAACCGAAGTATTTAACTGAGTTGCAGCCCCACTAAATGAGCCATTACTTGCGACCGCAACAAACTCATCAATGCCAATCCACCTATCCATTATTACATATACGTAAAAGTCTTTATAATTTTTATAGATTATCAAAAATCATAATGTAGTTATACTGCTATCAACTTTTAAGAAAGGAACAAACCATGTCTGAATTTATTAAATCTAAAGCAGCGATCGCTTGGGGCCCAGGTCAACCGCTTAGTATTGAAGAAGTTGATGTTATGCCACCGAAAAAAGGCGAAGTCTTAGTTAAAATCACCGCTACAGGCGTATGTCATACCGATGCTTTCACTTTGTCTGGCGACGATCCTGAAGGCGTATTCCCAGCAATCTTAGGCCATGAAGGTGCAGGAATTGTTGAAGCGATTGGTGAAGGCGTTACCAGCGTTGCCGTTGGCGACCACGTGATCCCATTGTACACACCAGAATGTGGCGAATGTAAGTTTTGTAAGTCTGGTAAAACGAACCTTTGTCAGCAGATCCGTGAAACCCAAGGTAAAGGCTTGATGCCTGATGGCACAACCCGCTTTTATAAAGACGGCCAACCAATTTATCACTACATGGGCACGTCAACGTTCTCTGAGTACACTGTACTGCCAGAAATCTCTTTGGCTAAAGTAAACAAAGAAGCGCCTCTTGAGGAGATCTGTTTGCTTGGCTGTGGTGTCACCACGGGAATGGGCGCAGTAATGAATACCGCTAAAGTGCAAAAAGGCGATACCGTCGCCATTTTCGGCCTAGGTGGGATCGGCTTGTCCGCTATTATCGGTGCGGCAATGGCTGGCGCGAGTCGGATCATTGGTATCGACATCAATGAAGATAAGTTTGAGCTGGCGACAAAGCTTGGCGCAACCGATCTTATCAACCCGAAAAACTTCGACAAACCTATCCAAGAAGTGATCGTTGAAATGACCGATGGCGGTGTGGATTTCTCGTTCGAATGTATCGGTAACGTAGATGTCATGAGAAGTGCCCTTGAGTGCTGTCACAAAGGTTGGGGTGAGTCAGTGATCATCGGTGTTGCAGGCGCTGGACAAGAGATTTCAACACGCCCATTCCAATTGGTTACCGGTCGCGTATGGCGCGGTAGTGCTTTTGGTGGCGTAAAAGGTCGCTCAGAGCTTCCTGAGATTGTTGAACGCTATATGGCTGGTGAATTCAAACTCAATGACTTTATCACTCATACCATGAAGCTCGAAAATATTAATGAAGCCTTTGATTTAATGCATGAAGGCAAGAGTATCCGCTCGGTGATCCATTACTAGTACCCGCTTAAGGACGCACAGGTTGCGTCCTATTTCACTTAATTAAGGAGCACTTGATGGAACTGATTTCCAGCAACAAAGTATCCGGCGGTTGGCATAAGCGCTACACACATACCAGCCAGTCGACGCAGTGTGAAATGACCTTCGCCATTTTCTTACCTGAAATCGTCAATGAGGGACAACAAGTCCCGGTTTTATATTGGCTCTCAGGGTTAACCTGCAGCGATGAAAACTTCATGCAAAAAGCAGGCGCGTTTAAAAAAGCCAACGAGCTTGGTATCGCTATTGTCGCACCAGATACAAGCCCGCGTGGAGAAGGCATTGCAGACGACGAAAATGGCGCTTATGACTTTGGTCTAGGTGCGGGGTTTTACGTCAATGCGACACAGGCGCCGTATAGTCAACATTATCAAATGTATGACTACGTGACCGAAGAGCTGCCCCAGTTAATCGAAGCGCACTTCCCTGTTAGTCCGCAAAAAGCCATTAGTGGTCATTCCATGGGTGGTCATGGTGCATTAATTATTGGGCTTAGAAACCCTGACGCCTATACGAGTATCTCAGCGTTTAGCCCAATCGTTAACCCAAGTAACTGCCCTTGGGGTCAAAAAGCGCTAACAGGATATTTAGGGGACGACAAACAGCGTTGGCAACAATATGACGCGACCGAACTATTGTCGCACTATGTTAGTCCAACAAAACGTCCGATACTCATTGAGCAAGGTTCAAGTGACCAGTTTTTAGACGAGCAGCTAAAGCCTTGGTTATTCGAACAAGCTGCAGAAAAAGTAGGCTACCCTATCACGCTAAACATGCATGAAGGTTACGATCATAGCTATTTCTTTATCTCAAGCTTTATTGAAAATCATCTTGAGTTTCATGCTAACTATATGAAGTGAGCCTGACTGCCGTTTGCGCATTTAAGCACAGCACTAAGCTAAAAATAAAAAAGGCGTACTCCCTGTACGCCTTGCTTGCTTAACATTATTTGGTATCAAATCATCAGATTAAATCGCCGTATGGATTCGTTGGACAAAGCTGTATGCTTTGCTCGAACCCAGGAATGGCTAACTCTTGCTGACTTAAATTCAATTCAGACTCATCAATCATGCCATTGCCAAAACGATAAATGAGCTCGTATTGACCATAATCGGCCGCTTGCTGATATGCAATTTGTCTTTGTGTTGTAATGGCAAGTTGTTGCTCATAATTTGCAAACTCAACTTGGCTATACCGCTTGCTTAGTAGCTGCTTCGTGAGTTTTGGAGAAAGCACCGTTGCCGTTGCATTGTTACCACCAAAGCCCTTTGAATTTATAAAGGCGATATCCATTGGCTCGCACTCATAGTGCTCGGTACGAATATCTAAATGCTCGGCGTGAACATCCTCTGCTACTGCATTGATTGTAGTGATCCCAGGCATAATATTGTATTCAAACACCCCAAGAGCCATCGCTAACTGATCGCCAGACGCTGGCGCTATGGTATGACCAACATAGGCTTTTGGCGCCGCCACTTTCCAGCCATTAATCGCAAAAGTTTCTGCGATTTTGTGGTAGATAAGCGACTCAGTAACCCGGTTTTGTGGTGTGCTTGAGCCATGTGCCAAAATAAAGCTGCGTTTTACTAACGCCTCGGTGCCTGCGATTTGCTGAGCCAGCGCGACCGATTTTGCCATGGTAATATAGTTACCAGGGCCAGGTGCCGTAATCGACTTTTTCACGCCGTCTGCGTTGACATATACATCGGCCACAGAGCCCATGATCTGCGCGCCAAGCTCCAGTGCTAATGCGTCATCCATCAAAATCGTCACTTGTGCCCCTTCACCAATTGTAAAGCCACAGTTTTCACCAAAAGGACGACTTGTTTTGCGATAATCTACATGCTCAGTACCATCAAGTTTACGCAAGCCTTCTTCATTTGCGAGTGCACCCATATTACCGAAGCCTTCGATGATCTCTGGTGTAATGGCACACTCAACACTGGCTACAATCGCCACTCGAGTACGGCCA
Source organism: Pseudoalteromonas sp. CO348 (assembly GCF_004208845.1). NCBI lineage: Bacteria > Pseudomonadati > Pseudomonadota > Gammaproteobacteria > Alteromonadales > Pseudoalteromonadaceae > Pseudoalteromonas > Pseudoalteromonas sp. CO348. Next base: position 354,048 of record NZ_SGPI01000017.1, read on the forward strand.
GCCTGAATATCATTCACTGCAGCACGGAGGTTATATAGAAACGTCGCACAGGCACCTGATGTCGTAAATGTTGTGCCAACGCTGCCAGTAACATAAGCATTGATAAAGTCAGTGGACATGGTGTTGAGTCCTAGCGCTAACTGCTTAGTGCTTACTCGGTCGCCACGTAAACGACTACGTACTAATCCACCTAAGCCCTCATCATTCATTTGCCCTGCCACAGAAGCGGAGTAAGTGCCGATTTGGTCCGGTCGTACGCTGTTCATTACCTTGTCCCACTCAAGACCCGTTGAGCGGATAGCGTCGGTTGCAGCGAAAATAGTTGCCTGAAGGCCGCGTGGTTGATAACGGCTGTTATACATGAGTGACGGCTCAAAGCCTGTTGGTAATTGACCTGCGGCTTTAATTGGATTGTCTCTATAGCTATCGTGCTTAACTTCAATCTGGTCCGCAATGGTTACTTCAACCATTTTTGGATCAAGCTCAATCACTTGCCAAGCTGCAGGAACTGGCTCTGGTAAATCACGTTTACGACAACTGAATACTATCTTGCTGTCATCATTTGCTTTCATTGTGAGCTTTTGCTGCCAAGGAGTCGCATCTACATCAAAATGGTTTTTTTCGATTTTACGGATCAACGTTCCCGCTAAGATCTGCTCACCAAAACGCGACTCAATCTCCACCTCTTGAACGACTTGGTCGTTTTGGTCAATTAGCTTGCCATCTTTATAACGCACTAAGTTCATTAAACTCGCAAGACCCAAATAGGTCTCTTGTCGGTCTTTAGCATTTAGCTTATCAAGTACAATACGTTTGTAGCCTTGATGGAAAGAGGTGCGCCCCGCGGCGTTAATACCCCCCATTCCTACAATAATTGGCAATGCTGTCATGTCGTTCCTACTTCTGAACTAAGATAATGACTTGATTTTAATTGCATTCGAATTTAAGTTTTTACAAAATACGCCACATATAAATCATTTTTCGCCAAACCAAAGAGGTCGGAGCAGATGAAATCCTGTACAAAGGTCGCCATTGTGCTTTACAAGCATATGCTCGTTACCAGTGTCACCTTACCGCTGGAAATGCTCAAAGCCGGACAAGCCTTTGCTAAAGTGCATCTAAAAGAGGCTTATGTTCCTTTAGAAGTTCTCCTTTGCAGCAGCCGAGGCGAGGCAGTCAACGCCGATAATTACATGGCACTTGAAGCACAAAGTGACTTTAGCTCATTGCCTTTATATGACTACATTATTGTGCCAAGCATATGGCGAAATCCAAGACCACTTGTAAGACAAAACCAAGCGCTGAGTGAGTCACTTGCGGATGCATGGGGAGCAGGAAGCACACTGATAGGTGTTGGTACAGGTGTTTGCTTTTTAGCAAGTTCAGGCCTGCTTGACGGGCATTCAGCAACGACCCACTGGCATTTTGCCAAACAATTTTCTCAGCTATACCCCAATGTTGAATTAAAACCGGATTACTTTATCACTCAATCAGAGCGGATCTACACTGTAGCCAGCTTAAATGCGCTGGCCGATGTGATTGTACACATTATTGAGTTACTGTACGGGATAGATGCCGCACACCATGTGCAGCAAAACTTTTCTCATGAAATTCGTAAGCCTTACGAAGAACAGCGCTACTTAGAGGGTGCTGTGGACCGTCATGCTGATGAGCAAATTGCCGCAATTCAATTTTGGCTGAAAAATAATGCCGCATCGGAAATCTCTTTACCCACTGTCGCAGCACAATTTGATTTGAGCTATCGCACCTTTAACCGCCGCTTTAAACAAGCAACAGGACAAACCGCCGTTGCCTACTTACAACAGGTGCGTATTGAGATGTGCAAAGAGCTGCTCGCGAGCAGTAATCTCTCCATTCAAGATATTGCCCTTGCTTCTGGATTTAATTCACAAGGGCAATTAAGCAGAGTATTTCGGCAATTAATGGGAAGATCACCAAGCACATATCGGGCAATAGTAAGAAAGAAATTGTTCTCGTAGCAACTCGTAGCAAAACGAGGGTAAACCACGCTACAGTATTTGCATCACGGTTAACGTTTGCTGTTGGCCGTTGAAGAAAAATGAAATATCTTCGTCTACCGTTAACCCCTTTAGCCGCTTGCCAAGGGGCGCATCAAACGTTAACACCAACACTGGTGTTTCTTTATATTGGATTTTTAGTCCGCCTTCGCAAGGCGCAAAATAGAACCAATGACAGTTGCCCTGCTCATCTTCAATTTCAACTAGTGCGTTATGTGTAATTGTATTGCTCACAGCTAGCGCCAATTGATTCAATATTGTTTGTTTCGCCAAATGCATGGCATCAACGCGCTCACTTTGCCCTTCTGCTAGGTAGCCATACTCGATACTCAACGAGTCGTATTGTGTTTCAGCAGCACTTTGTTCATGGGTAGCGTCAGCACGTGCACTGTTTGCCGCTTCAGTGGCTTCAATCAGCTTTTGTTCAAGTGCAAACTTGAGATATTCGATAAAAACAGATTTATTCATTGGTAGTTTACAGCTATTGGATGACTGGTAGTAACAGACTGGCCGTTAACGGTTAGCGCTAAACGTAAAATCCAACGCATAGATTTATCCGTGCATACACCGACCATGGTTTTTGCTATCAGTGTGTTTTTGTCAAAGAACACGGGAATTCTCCCCATGTTCATATTTTCTCCCTCAAGCCATGCCGAAACGACCTCTACTTTAGTCGCACTTTTTAGCCCAATGGTAAATTCTGTTTCAGGTTGAACCTGCTCTGAGCCCAGATAAATCTGCACTTGTGGAGTTAAATCACAGGGCGTTGAAAAATTACAGACATTTCTTGTTACTGAACTTTCACTTTTTTCTGAACTTTCATGTATAATAATAGTCGGGTCTGAACAGGCCACGAGGAAAACACCTAGCAACCCGATTGTTAATTGCTTTGCAATCATGAGGGATTTACCGTCACTTCTGAATCCTGCGCAGTGTACGCAAGTTTCAGGGCAAATGCTAGGTTGCTTAAGAAGCGAACAAAAAGCGCGTGAAAACTTGATTGATGTCATAATTTTAGGCGTTTTAGGTATCTTTTCATAAGCAAAAAAATTATCATTTCCTCGCAAAAATAAAGGTTTCTCGGGCTGGTTAGGTTTTCACTCATCTTTTGAGTTAAAACATGACGGGCTTGAAGAAATATAACTAGGGCCTGTAATTCAGGTAATTCATTTCTAATCGCAATAAATTGCAGCGGAATCCAGAAAATGAGCCAAACAGTAGCATCACAAACTGAGTACAATTATAAAGTTGTACGCCAATTCGCTATCATGACAGTGATTTGGGGCATTGTTGGCATGGGTGTAGGTGTATTTATCGCAGCGCAACTTGCGTGGCCTGCGTTAAACTTCGACATTCCATGGTTAACTTACTCTAGACTTCGTCCGTTACACACGAACGCAGTAATCTTTGCATTTGGTACAAGTGCACTATTTGCAACCTCTTACTATGTTGTTCAGCGCACGTGTCAAACGCGCCTGTTCTCTGACAAACTTGCCGCATTTACCTTCTGGGGTTGGCAAGCCATCATCGTATCTGCGGCTATCACGCTTCCTCTGGGTATTACTTCTTCAAAAGAATACGCTGAACTAGAATGGCCGATTGATATCGCAATCGCGGTAGTATGGGTTACTTATGCTGTAGTATTTTTTGGTACTCTTATCAAGCGTAAAGTGTCACACATCTATGTAGCAAACTGGTTCTACGCTGGTTTCATTATCACTGTTGCAGTGCTTCACATTGTAAACAGTATGGCTATTCCTGTATCACTTACTAAATCTTATTCAATCTACGCAGGTGCAGTAGATGCGATGGTTCAGTGGTGGTATGGTCACAACGCTGTAGGTTTCCTACTTACCGCTGGTTTCTTAGGTATGATGTACTACTTCGTACCAAAACAAGCAGGTCGTCCAGTGTACTCTTACCGTCTATCGGTTGTTCACTTCTGGGCACTTGTTTCTCTATATATTTGGGCAGGTCCTCACCACCTTCACTACACAGCACTACCTGATTGGACACAGTCTCTAGGTATGGTGATGTCAGTTATCCTATTCGTTCCTTCTTGGGGCGGTATGATCAACGGTATCATGACGCTGTCTGGCGCTTGGCACAAACTACGTACTGACCCAGTACTGCGTTTCTTAGTTGTGTCTCTATCGTTCTACGGTATGTCTACGTTCGAAGGCCCAATGATGGCTATTAAGTCTGTAAATGCGCTTTCACACTACACAGACTGGACAGTAGGTCACGTACACTCTGGTGCACTAGGTTGGGTTGCGATGATTTCTATCGGTGCAATTTACCACCTAATCCCTGCCCTATTTGGTCACGGTAACATGTACAGCATCAAGCTAGTTAACACACATTTCTGGCTACACACAGTTGGTGTTGTGCTTTATATCGTTGCAATGTGGATCTCTGGTGTTATGCAAGGCCTAATGTGGCGCGCAGTAAATGCTGACGGTACATTAATGTACAGCTTTGTTCAGTCACTAGAAGCTTCTAAGCCTTTCTACATCATGCGATTCCTAGGCGGTGTATTCATCGTAGTTGGTATGCTGGTAATGGCTTACAACGTATTCCGTACGGTTACTGCAAAAAGTGGTCAACTTGCCACTGATGCAAACCCGCAAGTGGCTTAAGGGGTATTGAGTATGAGCAACAATAACTCAACAAACAAACACGAAATCGTTGAAAAGAACGTTGGCCTGATGGCTATCCTAACGGTATTCGCGATTAGCTTCGGTGCACTAGTTGAAATTACTCCACTAATGTTCCAAAAAGATACCACTCAGCCAGTAGAAGGCTTACGCCCGCTTACCGCGCTTGAAATGGAAGGTCGTGACATCTTCGTACGTGAAGGTTGTTACAACTGTCACTCACAGATGGTTCGTCCATTCCGTGATGAAGTTGAGCGCTACGGTCACTACTCTGTAGCCGGTGAGTCGGTATGGGATCACCCATTCCAGTGGGGTTCTAAGCGTACAGGTCCAGATTTGGCACGTGTTGGTCAGCGTTATTCTGACGACTGGCACTATGCGCACTTAATGGATCCTCGCTCGGTGGTACCTGAGTCAAACATGCCAGGCTACCCTTGGCTTGATAGCACTAAAGTAGATACCACTTATACTCTGAAAAAATTACAAGTGTTCCGTGATGCATTTGGTATTGATAAGTCGTCAGACCGCTACAATGGCAAAGGCTACGGTGATGATGCTGAACTACAAGCGCAAGTGGATGAAATTCACGCGATGAACGGTGGTGAAGGTGCAACAGAAATGCAAGCACTTATCGCTTACTTACAACAACTTGGCACACATTTGAAGTAATTGTTATGGATTACGGCACATACAGAGGCATTTTGACTCTGGTAATTTTGGTACTGTTTATAGTGATTGTTGTGTGGGCATATAGCAAGCGGTCTAAGCGCCGTTTCGACGACGCTGCTAATGCCATTTTTGAAGATGAGAAAAAACATAACAACACTATCTCTAACGAGGAAAAGGAGTCTGAAAAATGACTAGCTTTTGGAGTATTTGGGTTATCGTACTAACCCTAGCGTGTCTAGCTCTGATTTTCGGCCTGCTAATTTGGAACCTGAAAAACTACACAGGTGTCAAAGAAGGCGAAAGCTGTGGTCACGAGTTCGACGGAATTGAGGAATTAAATAATCCACTACCAAAGTGGTGGACTTACATGTTCTTCGCGACTTTTGTTTGGTCAGTATATTATCTTGCTGCTTACCCAGGTCTTGGTAACTTTAAAGGTTTCTTAAACTGGACGAGCTCTAACCAAGGCATTACTACCTTGGCAGAGTCTAAGAAAGCAGTCGCTGAAGCACATGAAAATGGCCAGTGGGTACAACTTGATAAAGAAGTTGAAGCAGCACAAGACCGTTTTGGTCCTATCTTCCAAGAATTTGCAAAGCAAGACGTACTTACGCTTGCAAAGAATGAAGAAGCACTTGAAATCGGTCAACGTTTATTCTCGCAAAACTGTGCTCAGTGTCATGGCTCTGATGCTCGTGGTGGCGCAGGCTTCCCTAACCTAACTGATAAAGACTGGTTATATGGTGGCACGCCTGACAAGATCAAAGAAACACTGCTTAACGGTCGTGTTGCAGCGATGCCAGCTTGGCAAGATGCACTTGGTGATCAAGGCGTAAAAGAAATGACTGCTTATGTACTAAGCCTTTCTGGACGTACTGTTAACCAAAAAGATGCTGGTGCAGGTAAAGCTAAGTTTGCAATGTGTGCGGCTTGTCATGGTATGGATGGTAAAGGTTCTGTTGCACATAACCTGCCGTTCGGTGCACCAAACTTAACCGATAATATCTGGCTATACGGTGGTTCTCAACGCGCAGTTGAAGACACACTTCGCCACGGTCGTGCGGGTGTAATGCCAGCATGGAAAGATATCTTAGGTGAAGATAAAGTACACCTTCTAACAGCGTATGTTTATAGCTTGTCACAAGACCAATAAGCTTAGCTTTTAGAACATTATTTGAGATCAAAAAAGCCTCCATTTGGAGGCTTTTTTTTAGGTATTTACCGCAACTTACGGTAGAATACGGGCAAGTTTTATAGCCATGTGAGCAACTATGAACCCTACCCCTTGGTATAAGAATTTTTGGCCTTGGTTTTTAATTTTTTTCCCACTCGTTACTGTCGTTGCCTGTGTTTTTCTCATCACGTTTGCAGTCGGTAATGGTCCTGATATGGTCGTTGATGACTACTACAAAAAAGGTAAAGCAATCAACCTAGAGCTGAGTAAGTTTGATAAAGCAAAAGCGCTCTATTTACATGGTGACCTGCAAGTAGCAGAGCAAAAAGTCACCTTTAAATTTACCAAGGGCGACGCTTCTAAAGTTCATGCATTAAAGCTCTCGTTTTACCACCGCACTATTGAGAAATACGATTTTGCAGTCACGCTGACTAAAAACGCCAGCGGCGAGTTTACTGGCTTATTTGATGAACCACATAGCGGTGTGTTCACGGTATTTATAGAGCCTATGGACAACAGTTGGAAAATGAAAGAAAAAATCCAACTGCCACATGATGGTATTATCGCGGTCACTCCACAGTATAAGTAAGCTGCCATGGCAAATTCGTGTTTTCATTGTTTGGAGCCTATTCCTAAAGGGTTTGTAGGCTCGGTTACCTTTGAGGGTAGCGCACAACCGGTTTGCTGTATTGGCTGCCAGGCCGTTGCCGAAACCATTATTTCTCAAGGTATGAGTGACTACTATACTTACCGCACAGAAAGTGCAGGTAAAGTTGAAGAGCTTGTACCTGAACAACTCAAAATGCTACTCAGCTATGATAACGACGAGATCCAAGAGGACTTCGTCGAAATTAGCGGTGAGCACAAAGAGGTACTGCTCAGTGTTGAAGGAATAAGCTGCGCCGCTTGTGCTTGGCTTATCGAAAAACAACTGCTAGCGCTCGGCGGTATCGTTCGAGTTGATGTTAACACCTCCACCCATCGCGCCATGATTGTATGGCAAGATAAACACGTAAAGTTAAGCGATATCATCAAATCCTTGATGGAAATCGGCTATAAGGCCTACCCATTTCAAGCCGATGAAGAAGCTGCACAGAAACAAGCCGTAGCGAAAGCATACATCCGTCGTTTAGGCGTTGCTGGCCTCATGACTATGCAAGTGATGATGTTTGCATTTGCCATGTACTTTGGCATGTTTTCAGGCATGGAAGAGGACTTTGAACAATACTTTCGTTGGATAAGTCTCGTGCTTGCCTCTCCTGTTATTCTGTATTCAGCGATGCCATTTTTAACGAATGCGGTTAAAGGACTGAAAGCTAAACAACTGAATATGGATCTCCCTGTTTCACTTGCTATATTCGGAGCCTACGGCGCCAGCACTTACGCTACTTTTATGGAAGTCGGCGAAGTCTATTTTGAATCCATCTGTATGTTTACCTTCTTGCTGTTGTTAGGTAAATACCTTGAGTTCAGGGCCAGATTAAAAGCCAGTGAGTTTACTGCAAACCTGCAAAAGCTGCTGCCATTGACCGCCAGAAAGGTTGATGAGAATAACAATGAGCAACATATTGCCGCCAAAAAGCTAAAACTGAACGATCTGATATTAGTTAAGGCTGGAGAAACTATCCCTGCGGATGGCTTAGTGATCAAAGGCCATACCACCGTTGATGAGTCGATGATGACAGGCGAACATTTGCCAGTTAAGAAATATCAAGGCCATCAAGTGTATGCTGGAACCGTGAATCATGACGGTGTAATTACGTTAGAGATCAATAAAATTGGGCAAAATACCCTGCTCAACCAAATTATTCGACTGCAGCATAACGCACTTACCAAACGCCCTAAGTTGGTGGAAATCACCGATAAAGTCGCGCAGTGGTTTGTTGCCTGTCTATTAATTTTTGCCTCAATTACCGCCATCGGCTGGTACCCAATTTCACCAGATAAGGCTTTTTGGGTCACGATTTCAGTGCTAGTAGCAACCTGCCCTTGCGCGTTAAGCCTTGCGATACCAACCGCGCTTACCTGCGCCGTTGCGTCACTTACGAAAAAAGGGATCTTGATTAAAGAAGCCCATGTACTAGAAACGGCAACCAAATTAACGCGTGTTGCCTTTGATAAAACAGGCACACTGACCGAAGGACGTTTCTCAATTAAACACATTGAGCTACTGCAAACGGAATACAACGAGCAACAAGTCTTGGATTTCGCAGCAGCGTTAGAGCGCTTTTCTGAGCACCCAATCGCTCGCGCATTTGCACATATCACCCCAACCGAAAACCTAGTCCAAGATGTTGAAGTTGTGGCTGGTTCAGGTATTCGTGGTCACTGGCAAGGAGTCACTATTGCCCTTGGGAAGAGCCATTGGTTTGATAACCACGCGTCATTTGCTCAAGCAACCTTATTCATTAACAACAACGCAGTTGCAGATTTTTACTTCAATGACAAAGTAAAAAGCAATGCTGAAACAGTTGTTGAACAGCTACAACAAGCTGGCCTTACATGCCACATGCTAACTGGGGATAGCTCCAATGCAGGCAAAGAGTTATCGCAGCAGTTAGCATTAGATAGCTACCAAAGCGCTTGCACACCAGAGATTAAGCAACAAGCCGTTGAAACTTGGTCCAAACAAGGCGAGGTTGTCGCTATGGTTGGTGATGGCATCAACGATAGCCCAGTATTCAATAGCGCTCACTTGTCAGTTGCGATGGATACCGGCGCTGATATCTCAAAGAATACCGCTGATGTGGTGTTGTTAAATAGCGATTTGAATGCCATTCTAGCCCTTCAGCAAGTAGCGAAACAAACGCGCAGAATAGTAAAGCAAAACTTAACCATATCACTTTTGTATAACGGCTCCATTTTGCCACTCGCTGCACTTGGCCTCATTCCACCTTGGATAGCAGTTATTGGCATGTCAGCTAGCTCGATCATCGTGATCGGTAATTCATTAAGGTTATTAAAGCTATGAGTATCATCTACGTATTAATACCTATCGCCATTTTATTCGTCATTATTGCTATTGGTATTTTCTTTTGGGCAGTAAAAAGCGAACAATTTTCAGATTTGAATAAACAGGGCCACAGCATCTTATTCGATGATGATAAAGCGCACACGGGTGATAAGTCCGTAAAACCATCAAATAATAAGAGTAATAACGACAACTAGCATGAATGAGATAAGCTTGCTAAGTGCATTTGTAATGGGGCTTGCAGGAAGTGGTCACTGCTTGGTGATGTGTGGCGGTATTGCCAGCTCGCTACAACTGGCGAGTAAGCAGCTTTCTGCAGTGGTTGTTACCCTGTTGTATAATATCGGACGTATCTCCAGCTATGCACTAGCTGGCAGCCTTGTTGCCCTACTCGGGGCAAGTCTCGCCAAGCAAAACACGTCACTCGCCATTATATTACAATTGATGAGTGGTATTTTTATGGTGCTTGTCGCTATCTACGTAATGCGCTTAGCCAGCACCTTAAAATGGCTAGAGTCGTTTGCTAAAAGCTTAATTTGGCAACATATTGTTAAGCTCAATCACTACTTAGTCCCGGTCAATACAAAAACCAAAGCGTTTTGTTACGGGGCCTTATGGGGATGGCTACCCTGTGGCCTAGTTTATTCGGCTTTAACATGGACATTACAAGCAAAATCAGCAACTGAAGGCGCACTCATTATGCTCGCCTTTGGTATCGGCACAATGCCTGCGCTGATTGTAATAGGACAATCGGCTCAGCTGCTACAAAAGTTTATAAATCATTTAGTTACACGTATTATTATGGGTAATTTATTGATTTGGTATGGTGTTTATTTAATTATTATTGCAACTGATAAGTTAGTACATTAACCTATCCTTATCTAAGCAAACTCATCATTTAAGATTATTGGTTAGCGCTTTGAGATTAGGAGCTCCAATTGATAACCAAATTTTCTTTTGCGTGTCATATGAGTTTGTGGCGATCTGTAGTACCAAAACCGTTATGCTTTGATACTAGGTTGCCTTCACGTGCGTCATAGACTTATGGAAATTTTATGGACTTAAGTAATCAAAACCGCTCAAAGAGCCAATGCACAATCAGCTGCAATAATTGCAGTATCAGTCAACTTTGCCTCCCATTTTCGCTCAATGGCAGCGAAATGGACAAGTTAGATGAGATCATTGAACGTAAAAAGCCGCTTCATAAAGGGGATTTTCTTTTCGAGTCAGGTGCGCCATTAAATGCAATCTTTGCCGTTCGTTCCGGCTCATTTAAAAGCTACACACTGTCTGAGCAAGGCGACGAGCAGATCACAGGATTTCACCTTGCGGGCGATCTTGTGGGTTTTGATGCCATCAATAAAATGCAGCACCAGAGCTTCGCACAAGCTTTAGAGACCTCTATGGTGTGCGAAATCCCATTTGATACCCTTGATGAGTTAGCTGGTAAGCTGCCAAAGCTACGCCAACAGATCATGCGACTAATGAGCAGTGAAATCAATTACGACCAAGAGATGTTGTTATTATTGAATAAAAAGACTGCTGAAGAACGCTTAGCAACTTTTATCTATAACCTTTCAAATCGCTTCGGCGAGCGTGGTTTTTCTCGTAAAGAATTCCGCTTTACGATGACGCGCGGTGAAATTGGTAACTACTTAGGTCTTACTGTAGAAACCATTAGTCGTTTACTCAGTCGTTTCCAAAAAGCGGGAACAATAAAGGTCGAAGGCAAGTTTATTACCATTATTGATGCTGCAGCCCTAGCTGAGACAGCCGCAATTGCATCTTGATTTAGAACAAACTATTTATCGTTAAGACTTTATCCTTAGATAGGATCGGTTACACTCAATAAGGTCAGAGGTGAAAAAGCTTCTGATCTTATTTGTATACCGTTTTAAGGAGATAGTCGTGGATAAAATCAAAAGTATACTCACCGTAATTGATCCAACCAAAGAGCGCCAAAATAGCTTAGAACGCTCTATCAATCTTGCCAAGCGTACCGGTGCAGCCATCACTGCATTTATGTCTATTTATGACTTCTCCTATGAAATGACCACGATGTTGTCTAAAGACGAACGTGAAGCAATGCGTGAGGCAGTAATTAAAGACAGAGAAGCATGGCTTGCCGATATGGTTAAGGGCTTTTCTGATGTGAGTATCCAAACTAAAGTGTTGTGGCACAATCGCCCCTACGAAGCGATCATCAAAACCGTGCTTGCACATGACTATGATTTGGTCATTAAATCCACCCATCAGCACGATACCCTAAAGTCAGTTATCTTCACCCCAACCGACTGGCATTTAATTCGCAAATGCCCTGCTCCTCTGTTACTGGTTAAAGATCACGCTTGGCCAGATCAAGGCAACATTATTGCAGCGGTAAACTCTGTCAGCGATAACGAACAACATCAAGAACTCAATAAACGTATCATTACAGATGCTCAGTTTTTATGTGAATTAGCCAATGCCAAATTAAGCTTGGTAAACACCTATCCAGCAACGCCTGTTAATATTGCGATAGAAATTCCCGAGTTTAACCCATCGCAATACAATGAAGCCGTGAAAAAACATCATGAAGACGAGACATTTACACTCGCAGAAACTTATTCAATAGATAAAAGCGATTGCATCATCAAAGAAGGTCTACCAGAGGACGTTATCCCCTACGTTGCTAAAGAAAAAGACGCTGAGTTAGTGGTCATCGGCACTGTCGGTCGCACTGGACTGAGTGCAGCGCTTGTTGGCAATACTGCTGAGCACGTGATAGATAGCTTAGACTGTGATGTCTTAGCACTAAAGCCTGATGGCTATAAATCCCCATTAGAAGACTAACTCAGCGCTCAAGTTAATTTAATGTGCGGCAAATACACAGCCGCACATCCCTTTATGTGTATCTGGCGAGCCAGAAATAAAAGTAAAATGCTGATAAACAAAATATCGGCAACGTTGCCAACTGTGCACCCGTTATACTTTTAGACTTAGTGCGCTTGTATGTCATCATCACACCGGTAAACGACAGTCCGGTTAACGCAAGGCCAAACACAAACCATATAAGCTTAGAGGTGATCCCTGCAAAATAACCAAAGTGTAATGGATCTGCATATTCGTTAAGATAATTGCCCCACGCCATATTTTCAGGTTGCTGTACTGCTAAAACCTCTAGCGTTGTTGGGTCCATATAAACCTTGTGCGCTCTATCCCGAAGTACAGGGTTTGTACTCATTCCTTGAAAACGCAGCACCGCAGTATCTGCTCTTGGCAGTTGTACGGTTGTTATCGTCCAATTGGGAATGGCAAGCTGCGCTTTTTCAAAAGCGCTTTCAAACCTCTTTACGGACAGCATGTTGACGTCTTTTACCGCTGTAACATGCTCAACTTTTGGAGCTGGAGGCTCCAAACTAAAACCGGCTACCCGTGCAGAAAACTCAAACAGATACCAAATACCTGTGATAATAATAAGTGTACTAAACCACAGTCCCCATAAGCCAAAAACCTTATGCAGGTCACTCAAAAATACTCTTGTACCTTGCGCCAATCTCAAACGCCACAGCGCAACTTTCCAATTTCGTGTGGTTTTCAGTCCGGTATAGACAGAGATCAGTAAAATGAATGCAAAAGCAGTGACAATTGGCAGCCCGGGCATTGCAGGCATAAATAGGTAGCGATGCAAATCTCTAAAAAATCGTTGAATTGTGAGTAATGATATATCGCCCGTTACTTCATAAGTCCATTGATCGACGTGCACATACCTATCACTTTTAGCCTCGAAAGCCACCCGTGCTCGATAGGAAAAGTAGTCGCTCCCCATTGTACCTAAAGCAGTAACACGACCTTCTGGATAGCGTTCAGCTATCGACGCATACATGTTTCTCCAAGATGCAGCCGTTTGCTCTTTTACCTCTTTGGGCTTTTGGCTAGCACGCATTTGCTCAAAAACAAGCCAATCTAATTCATTTGAAACAGTTGCGATTGTGCCCGTTGCGAGGATCACAAACATAACGGTCGCTAATTGAAAGCCTACCCAGGCATGTAAATCATATAACTTGCGTAGCCGCTTTCTTTGTCTAGCTTTGTCAGCCATCTTGATCCTTATAAAGATAGACTTTCATTTCCACAAGCTCGGATAACTCACCGAGCCTCAGATTAACTTAAGCATTACCAGTTGTAGGTAAACTCAAGGAAAGCATTTCTTGGATCGCCCGGAAAGTGTCCCGTGCGGTCTAAAAAGCCCGACTCTGCATATTCTTTATCGAATACGTTCTCAACTCTGAATAGCACACTATAGTTATCTAATTCCCAAATAATTGAGGTGTCAGCGACGAAATAGGAATTTAGTGTTTGGCCAGATAAACTAAGCTGCTCATCCACATAGTTACCGCCAACTGCGAAAGCCAGATTCCACTCAGGGATCTGATATCGAGTCCACACCCCAAACTGATTTTCAGGGGCGTTGGCAAATTTATCGCCAACACTATTGCGGATCCCACCAGCGCCATTGTCAGCGGTGATAGTCGCATCATTATAGGCATAGGCTAAGCTTACTACCCAGTCAGGGGTCACGTCGGTGATTAACTCGATTTCTAGGCCTTTACTCGTGATTTCTCCGATTGGCGCTAAATTATCAACACCATCTTGCTCGGGATCTGTACCTATATTTTGTAGCAAGTTTTGCCTTGTTATCTGATAACCAGCCACTTTTAGCAATGTACTTCCGTCAAATAACTCAGCGTTAAGCCCAACTTCAATGATATCACCCGTCGTTGGCTCAAATGGACCACCCGCTTTTTCGTCCTGACTGGATACGCCTTGGGGTTCGTAAGAGTCAGCCCACTGTGAATACAATGAGATATCATCAGATAGCTTGTAGATACCACCAATTCTGAAGCTAACATTGGTATCATCAAACTTACTGCCATTGGCATCGTCTTCAAACTGGTCATAACGTATGCCTGCTACAAACGTTACTTTCTCCCAAGCGAGTTCGTTGAGTACATAGGTGCCATTACGCTGTTGTTTCGTTGTACTTTCTGGCGCAAACTTCACATTGTATTGATTTGGCTGCGTTTCTCCATAATTAGGGTTGTGGAGAGACAAAGGCAAAATATCCGAGTCTAACGACGTACCATTTAGATAACGAGTGACAAAGTCATTAGAGGCTGACGCTCGACCCAACAACGCATCTTCTTCACCAGAATATATATCTAGTCCAAATGCGGTACGCTGCTCAGCACCAAACATCTGTGTTTCATAAACAAAGTTAGCCGCAAAAGAGAGTTGAGACTGGGCTCTTAGTTGATCTCGGAACTCACGTGCGACCAAATCGATTTGACCATCTTTATTGCTATCGATGAGTGCTCTTGGTTCATGATAATTTTGTTCTTGCTCATTATCTATATAGCGAAGCGCAACGTTGTAACTTAGCGATGGGCTCAAATCCCCAACAATACTCGCTTGCAATACATCTGAGGTTAGATTTAAAAAGTCTGTAGGCTCATTATGATTCCACGATGGTGTAGTTAGAAACTCACCGTCATCGCCAGCGGGGACACCGCGTAAGCGATTCGCGTCCAAGTCCTGCTTGTAGTGCGTGTATTGCAAAATCAAGCGAGCATCATCAAAATCATAAGCGTAACCTACATCCATAATTGCCACTTCGCTTGCACTATTATCGCGGTAGGTATCTTGTTGTTCGTAAAACGCCCCCAAGCGAATGCTTTGCGCTTGTGCTACTTCACCAGTCACCTCACCAGAAGCACCATAGCGGCTATCTGTGCCCGCGATAATACGAGTATTGGCACTAAACTCAGATTGCGGCTTTTTAGTTATATAGTTGAATAATCCACCAGGTGCCCCGGGTCCATACAGCATACCGGCGGGACCTTTCAAAAAGTCGACACGCTCGACATTAAATAGCTGTGGGACATTAAACCCAACATATGGGTCGCCTCTTAGACCATCAAAATAGATTTCTTCTTGACGAAAGCCACGTGCAGTCACCCCCGCGTAGCTAAATTGGCTGACCCCCGCGATATTACGATAGAGATCTTTGGCATCTCTTGCGGCTAAATCACGGATCAGATTTGCATTGAGAGAAGTCACCATCTGGGTCGAGTTAAGTGGGTCAACCGCAAGCTTTCCCGTCGAAGACTCACCATTACGATATAAATTTAATGTACGGCTAACGACGGTTATTTTTTCTATGTCTTGGTCTTTAAGCTTATCTTCTGACACTTGCTGCTGAGCTGACGCATGCAAAGAGGGATACATAATCGCTAAAGCGATAAGGGATAGTTTTGATATTGTTTTCATTTGGAGCCACAACTTGGTTATTATTAAAGCGCAGGCAAATGATAACAATTATTAATTACATTTAAAATAACCAACTTATATTTAATTGCATTTTTTGCAAAACTAAGAACAAAAATATCTCATGCAGAGATCATTTTCCCGACAGCATGAATAAGTTAGGTGCGTAGAGTTACCAGGTAATTTAAAGTGAAAGATGTTGGGGAGCAAAAGTTGTTAAGTAATAGAGTACCAATTATTGAGTTTTAGACTAGGCCTATCAGACCTAGCCTGGAAAAATCATCGTTGAGAATTAAATATTAGTTACATCAATAAACAATGATTCATCAATGTTTGTCGAGGAAACCACTGCTTCATTAAAGTCATAAGCTTCACGCTCACCGTCTCTATCTAGAGGTAGACTTTCGAAGTCAAAAAGTTCCGTGTCAGCCAGTTGGCTTGGACTAACATTTTGAATTGATTTAAAAATATTCTCTACTCGACCAGGTGTTTTCTTATCCCACTCTACCAACATAGATTTAATGTTTTGACGTTGCAGGTTTTCTTGCGAACCACATAGGTTGCACGGAATAATAGGAAAATCTTTATGCTCTGCGTATTGAATAAGATCTTTTTCACGTGCATAAGTGAGCGGGCGGATCACCACATTACGGCCATCATCAGAGCGTAGCTTTGGTGGCATCGCTTTCATTCTTGCACCGTAGAACATGTTTAAAAACAGCGTTTCAACAATATCATCTAAGTGGTGGCCCAGTGCGATTTTAGTCGCGCCAATCTTTTCCGCAAATGAGTACAAAGTGCCACGACGCAAGCGTGAACAAAGACCACAAGTCGTTTTGCCCTCTGGTACTTTCTCTTTTACGACTGAGTAAGTATCTTTATCAATGATGTAATAAGGAATGTCTAACGTTTCGAAGTACTCAGGCAAAATATGCTCTGGGAACCCAGGCTGCTTTTGATCTAGATTGACCGCCACCACATCAAAGTGAATTGGTGCTGCCTTTTTTAGGCTAAGTAAAATATCCAGCATGGCGAATGAATCCTTACCACCGCTGATACAAGCCATCACCACATCGCCTTCTTCGATCATATTGTAATCTTTGATGGCGTTGCCGACATTACGGCGCAGACGCTTTTGCAGCTTATTAAACTCTAAAACTTCTTTGCGATTATCTTGCTCTGTCATGGTGTTAGGTGCCGTATTCATACTTACTCAACTGTGTACTGTGGACGTTATCACGCTAGTACATTACTACATCAATTATGGGGCGCCGATTATACGTGAAATTGAGATGAGGTAAAATACAAAAATGGCGCCGCTTTGGGCGCCATTGTTGGGAATTAGTAAATTAAAGGCCGAACACTACCTTTTCACTTTTTAGCATACGACTGCTTAGGTAGGTGAAAATAGCAAACAACCCCAACGTTACCGCGCTCGATAATAATAGTTGTGGTACTGGTATCGCATTGCCTTTAATGATTTCAATCATTGCGTTTTGCTGCGCTGCGATCGGCATCCACTGCATAATGTCGGTAGCAATATCATAGGTCGTTGCCATACTCATCATTACCGGAATGAACAGCGCCATCGCTACATAAGATTGCGCTTCTTTAAATGATTTAGCCAAGAAAGAGATAAATATCAACAAGCTGGCAGACATTAGCGCAATAGGCAGGCCAATTATAATTGCCGAAATAATGAATTTAGGACCAATAATCACCGTAAAGCCCATCATTTCCCAAGGCACCATATTATACGCAAACTTTGATACTATGGTGGTTAACACTAAGGCAATGATAGAGAAACCTGCAATTGCCCCCACTTTAGCTAACACAATATGCATAGTACTGATCGGGTGACTAAGTAATAGCTGTAAAGAGTTGCGTTCACGCTCCCCAGCACTACTGTCAATTGCCATACCCATCGCCGCATAAAATAGTGAAATAATAATAGATAACGTTGCAATACCTAATACGAAGCCCCCTTTAGAGGTTGGTGTCGCTTGGTCATGAGTTTGAACATCTATCGCACGTGCAATTGTCGGATCGATACCACGCGCGACTAACCGCAATGAAGCAACTTCGCTGTTGTATAACATGAGGTTACGCTCTAGTCGGTTAATTGATGAACGTAACTTTTGCTCCGATTTATCAGCGATGATAAATACCGTCGCGCTCTTACCTTGCATCATATTTTCTTGATAATCTTCGCTTACCTCCAAGGTAATGGCTTTAACCTCTTCGCCTTCACCATGTTCAATTTCTTTACTCGCTAAAAATTGTACTAAGTTGGGCGCATTCTCCGCATTATTAATAGTGATTTTGAGTGCATCAGGCGAAGCCATTTGCTTAAACATGACGGTAAATAATACACACATTAGAATAGGTGCACCGATGCAATAGTAAAGGCCAGCCATCACTGAACGTTTGTCGCGGCTTGCGTCTAACACTTCTTTTTTAAATAAAACTGAGATTAATTTCATCATGCTGCAATTCCTTCATCCGTACCGATTAGGGTAATGAAAGCTTCCTCAAGCGATGCTTTACCTGTTTGTTCACATAGCGCTTGTGGAGAACCTTCCGCGACCACTTTGCCTTTCGCCATGACCACCACATGATCGCAAAGTGCTGCAACTTCTTGCATCACGTGGCTAGAAAACAAGACACAGTGACCTTGCGCCTTAAGCATCAACAACAAATCCCGTAATACTCTGGTACTCATTACATCTAAACCACGCGTTGGCTCATCAAGTACAATATTCGTTGGTTTATGCACGATTGCCTGCGCCAACGCTGTTTTCATTCTTTGACCTTGTGAAAAGCCTTTACAGCGTCTATCCGCGATATCCAACATTTGTAGCTTCTCTAACACTTCTTGCGTCGCGGCAGCGGCCGAATTTGCGTCCATGCCACTTAGTTCAGCGTAAAACTGGGTATATTCACGCGGTGTCATGCGCTCGTAGAGTCCACACGGGTCTGGGAACAATCCTAATTGTTGTTTTGCCCTGGTTGGCTCTTTGGCAACATCAATACTATCGATAGACGCCATACCTTGATCAGCTTGGAGCAGGCCAAATACGGTCCGTAAACAAGTCGTTTTACCTGCCCCATTTGGTCCCAATAGTCCCGTAATTTGACCATCTCGAGCGGTAAATGACAGCCCGTCTAGCGCGTTCACTTCACCAATCTTTTTATATAAGTTATCTACTTGGATCATGAGTTACTCCTTATTAGCGGTTGCTGGGCCATTGATGTTCATAAAGAATTGTTTGCGTGTGTCTTCTTCAAGACAGCTAATATCAAAGTCTCCCACTGTCTTTTCATCGTAAAACTTAGCAATAAGCTTATTAGCACAGCTTTGCCCTGCGACAATATGCGTGGCCGTTGGCGCAACTAAGTGCGTGGCATTGCTTAATTTTTCCATCGCAACTTCTGCCCACTTAGCAGGCGTTGCTGGATCTAATCCGCCAGAAAGCAGTAAGGTTGGAATATCGGACGCAACGGGTTCATAGTAACTACTTGGCACCGGACTCACATTCCAAATTGGGCACGTCGCATCTAGTCCTGTGATCATCATCTCACCCATATAGTTTTCACTATATTTGGCTTTGTCCGCAGCCGTTAATCGTGGCCAATCTTCCCCACATACAATCGCCTGATGCATCCCCATGGCCAATCCCAGACCGTCTTCACTTGGTGCCATCATGCCAACAAGTGGAGCAAGGTTACCGTTAGTCGCTTCACTAATCGCAAGCGGCACCAATGCACGGAAGGAATGAGAGTAAAGCGCCATCCTAATCGCGCTAAATAGCTTCATTTTGGTCATCGTCATCGCGAGCGGTTTGCTGGTCCTTGGGTGAAGTACAGACACTTCTAACGGCGTTTGCTCTACTTGATTAAGCAAGCTTTGCCATTGCTGCTTTAGATTCGGATAACTATTTGCACATTTTTTATCGGCCTCACATTGTGCAAAAAGGGCGTTCAATGAATCTTCTATCGCGCCACCAATCGCCATTAAACTTTGGTTATTGGGCGCAAGACCATCTAACACGGCCGATGCAACACTATCAGGGAACTGTCTCATATACTCAAGTGCGATGCGCGTTCCATATGAGCCACCATATAAGTGTAATTTGCTATAACCAAGCGCGACTCGTACCGCGTCAAAATCTTTTGCGGCCGCAACCGTTGTATAATCGGAAAGATCTGTGTTTAGATTTTCTTTACACTTAAGGGCATCTTCTTTGTAAAAATCGAGACCCAACAAGGTATCATTTAGCGCAAATTGTTGCTCAAGATCCCCCATATCACATTGCAATAGATTGGACTTTCCAGTTCCCCGCTGGTCAACAAGTATAATATCTCTATTTTCTCTCGCGTATTTAAGAATTCTTTCAAAGTTTGCTGCAATTTCGGTGGCCGATTGTCCAGGTCCCCCTGCAAACGCAATAATCGCTTCTTGTGGGTAAAGCGGCTTTATTGCTGGAATAACCATAAAATGAATATCAATTTTTTGTTCTGTTTTGGTTTCACTTAATGGTTGCGAAATTTTTCCGCATTGCGCTCTGTCACTGAGGCCTTTTGCATAACAAGCGGATAATTCTGCGGTTGATGTTGCCGCTTGTAATGGCAGCACAGTTCCTAAAACGAGAGGAAGCAGCGCTAGCTTTACTAAGCTTTTCTTAAACTTAAATGGCTTTTTCATAGTTATTTCCTTGTTGACTCACGGTCAGTATGCTAACTTTAAGTGAGTGTATCAGTGTATTATTGTATTAATACAGTAGAATTAGAGTAATGCTAGATCTTATTCATGTCAACCCCAACAGCGCAGAGCCGATTTATAAGCAGCTATTTGATCAAATAGTGCGTTTAATTGTGTCTGGTAAAGCACAAGCCGGAGAAGAGCTACCTTCTGTAAGAAAGCTAGCTGAGCACTTCTCGGTGAACCCGATGACCGTCTCTCGGGCTATCGGGCAACTTGTCGATCAAGGTTGGCTTGAACGAAGACGCGGCCAGCCGACACGCGTTGCACAGCAGCAAACGACACAACAGACCGATAATCTACTCCATAAAAACCTAGATATTTTAATTAGTGATGCGAAACAGCTTGGGATCAGTAAGACTGAATTGATATCATTGATTGATAAAAATTGGGGACAAGAATAATGACAAGCCCACTACTACAATTCACTAAAATCCATAAACAATATACCGACAAGCCGGTTCTTGAAGACATAAATCTTATTATTGAACCTGGCATGGTTATGGGTTTACTAGGACGAAACGGGGCCGGTAAAACGACACTTCTGCGGATTGCACTTGGGTTAATCGAACAAAATAGTGGTGAGGTTAGCTGCCTCAATAGTAGCAACCTCGAGCTGAGCCCTACGTGTAAAAGCCAAATTGGCTATGTGCCACAACAGCCCTGTGGCTATCAAGGCTTTAAAGTCAAAGACGCCCTCGCACTGCACCGCAGCTTTTATCCAAATTGGGATATTACACTTGAGCAAGAATGGCTTTCTCGCTTCGAGTTAGACGAAAACAAGCTAGTAAGTAACCTTTCAGTTGGTCAACAACAAAGCTTAGCGCTGATAATGGCGATGTCGTACCGCCCTAAGTTACTGATCCTTGACGAGCCAGTGTCAAGCCTCGACCCCATTGCACGCCGGGAGTTTATGTCGGACTTATTCGAGTTAGCACTTGAGTCCGGCTCTGGTGTACTTTTCTCCTCGCATATTACATCTGACGTTGAGCGCGTTGCGAGTCACATTGCCATTATTAAAGATGGTAAGGTTTTGGTTACTGGCGAATTAGATACGCTAAAAGAACAAATTAGGCTTGTACCACATCATCTTACAAGCAAACTGCCATCAGGAGACGTACTTCATCAATCTGAACGTTTTAGCATTTATCAAGCTCACGACAGTGCAAACTGGTCAGCAGACCTACAGCAAAGCCATAGCAACCTTGAGCAGCTCTTTGTGGAGCTACACGCATGAGTACATTAACTCAGCGCAATTGGTGGACAGGATTTTCCGGGTTTTGGTTGCGAGAGTGCGGCTCAGCAAATTTTTTCATTCCAGGGGCCTTAGCATCTATCGCTTCACCTTTGTTAACCTTAATAGAAGATCAAAATATACAAGCATTTAGTTTGGTCTTTTCAATCAGCGCTTTTTGGATGGCTTTTTGCTGGCAATTAGTGAAGTTGCAAGCGCAGGAAAGCGCCTTACTGTTCCCAGCAATTAAACAGCACATATACTTGCAAGGTTTGGTAATTCTGATCATTGGCTACCTACTCAATGCCCTTGCACTTCTCAACCGCCCCGCATCTGAAGTTGCCTATGCCATGTTATTTGCAACGAGTTTTGGCGGTAGCTTCTTTTTGCTATGTCTTCGAAATAGTGTGTATTTCAGACATAATAGTTACATTTTTATGCTCGTACTCGTGCTCGCTATGTTTTTTGGCGATACCCCACAAATTTTAGCACTGCTTGCCGTTCCCCTTATGGTAATGGGAATATACCTATTAGTGACGCGGGCTCATCACTGCCAATGGCATCATTTAGCATATCAAACCTACATAAATAATATTCAAACTGGGTGGCTCCCGAGCAATACCTTCGCACCTGATTTCCTCACTCAGGGGTTTAGACAATTTTTTATGCCAATGAGCTATTTTGCGGGTAATCTGTTGATACAAACCTGTCAGATATTGCTTGTCTCTGGGCTATTAGCCATTGTCGCAAGTGGCTTTTTTGGTGTCACACTCCATTTTGTTATCGGCTTTACCGATATGCTTGTTCTGATGGTCGCTATTTTTGTCTGTTGGTCCAAACTACAAACGAAAATGACATGGGATCAACTATACCTACTCCCTATCTATTCAAGCCTTAAAGCGATAAAGCAGGCTTACCACGTCTCTGCGGTTAAACTTGGGTTTTGCCTAGCCTTGTTTCAACTTCTAGTATTGCTAGCTTGTAGCTTCTTTTCCACATTCGAGACTGTGGCTTTCTATTTAGTGATATTTACAGGCTCTATCGCGGGATTTGTTCTTTGTGTTGCGCTAGGAAGCATGATTAAAAGCGCCCTTACGTTGTCGCTTTGCTGCATGTTCGTAGTCATTTTGCATAGTGCATTTAAATCTTACCTGTTAAATCACGAACAATCAGCAACCACCCTATATCTATTATTAGGTTACGTTGTGATAGCCACCTCACTGCTTGTTTACAGTAATAAGAAGTTTGATTAATACCAGTTGTATTAAGTAAATGATCTATCTTGAAGCGGGGAAATAGCTTTAGTAGCAAGGCAAAAATTTTACTATTTAGTTGTTCTAAATGAGAAATTTTTAACGAAGCTAATATGCTATTTCACCCTTCAAATTGATTAGAGAATTAATTCAATTGGTATAAGAAAGGGATCGCTCGTAGAGGCGTGGCGCTAGCGCTTGAGCCACCGGAGACTGTGCTGGTTAGAATAAAGGAGTGATCGTGAGCATAAGTCGATAATCACTCCTTTTACAGCTGCAATATTTAATGGGAATGGGTTCGACTATTAATAAAATCGGTAACCGAAAACAACACCCCAGAGATCACGAAAGTAATATGTATGCCTACTTTCCAAGCAAGCTGCTCACTAGTTAAATCTTGAGAATGAATAAAGACCTTGAGCAACTCTACGGCAGATATCGCTACGATGGCGCTGATCAGCTTGATTTTAAGTCCTGAGAAGCCAACTTTCCCCATCCAAGTCGGTTTGTCTTCTTGTGGTTCGACATTAAGCTTGGAAACAAAGTTTTCATAGCCACTAAAAATAATGATGATCAATAACCCAGCCAGTAAAGCCGTATCAACCAATGTTAAGATACCAATGAGTAATTCTTGATTTGTCGCTGTAAGCGCACTGATGGTCATCACATAAAGCTGTTTAAAGAACTTAAGTAACAGCAATACAATCGCGAGTAGTAGGCCAACAAAGAACGGCGCTAACAGCCATCGTCCTTTAAATAAGGTTCTTTCTAAGAGATGTTCATAACGATTAAATTGCTCATTCTCGGACTTTGTTTCTTGCTCCATGTTTTTGATTTTCACCATCTTTAGTTAGTTTAACTGAACCTATAAATGTAGCATCAACGCTTATATTTCTCACTATTTATTGACGTAAATTTGAATCAATTTTCTGCTCTTTAAGAGAAAATAAATTCGTTTTCCTTATTTTAAATTTTGCTTTAAAACATGCTTGTTCTTTCAACTAACAGGTAACACGAATGAAAACCTTAGTTTCATCATTAATCGCTCTATCTCTTTTTGCTTGTGTACAAGTACAAGCCGATGAAGAGTTACCAGTCGCGCCTGCAGATTTGGTTCAAGAGTTAACTCAAATGTGCCTTGATTGGGCAAAAGATGATGATGTACAAGCATCTGAGATGAAAAAATATGTTTTGAATTGCGTTAACGACGAGCTAGAGGCAACTGGCTATCAAAAAGTCAAAGACGTAAACATTAAATAATACCAGTTCGCTTATTTAACCTGAGCTGCGGATAATTAATGCCTTTCTAGCAGCCAGTTTTAGCGCTAACTGCGTTGAATTCACTTCCAATAGCCAGCTATTGGTGCGTAAATTCGCCTTGTTTTCCCTAAAACTCTCTGGCTAGACAAGGAGAAAACTAAGTTGTGCTTTAGCAACAATGAGTTGGAACATTCCTTATCCAAACCTCAGGTTATTTAAGTGATGGCATTCATGATGAAAAAGGCCGCTCAATGTGTTGAGCGGCCTTTTGCTTTTAATAACATTTTAGACAAAATATCCATAGCATCTGAAGACACCTATCGATGTTTGGCTAATCGTTAAGCTTTCTTTTTCTTGGTAGTTTTCTCTTCTTCTACCCATTTACCATTGCTATATGTCGCTTTCCAACCCGTCGCTTTACCATCTACTTCTGTCATCACATATTGTGTCTTGGTTTTTCTAGAGTAGCGAACAATCGCAGGGTTACCATCTGAGTCTTGCTCAGGCGCATCAGCCAGATAATAGAATTTAGGTGAAATTCTATCTCTGAAGCGTTTTAGCTCTGATACTTTCGGGGCTCTTGTCTCACGTGATTTCGGGAATGTGTGCGCCGCTAAGAAAATACCTGAAGCGCCATCACGAAGCACAAAATGCGCATCTGACTTTTCGCATTCTAGTTCCGGAAGCGGAACTGGATCTTCTTTCGGTGGTGCAGCTTCACCGTTTTTCAATAGCTTACGTGTATTTTTACAGTCTTCATTTGTACAACCAAAATACTTACCAAAACGGCCAGATTTAAGCTGCATATCCGAACCACACTTGTCACACTCAATTAGTGGTCCATCGTAGCCTTTGATCTTAAATGCGCCTGTTTCAATGACATAGCCCTTACACGCGGGATTATTACCACATACATGGAGCTTTTTCGTTTCATCAATAAGGTATGAGTCCATTGCCGTTTCGCAAATTGGACAACGTTTCATATGACGCAGCGATTCAGCTTCCGCCTCTTCATCCGCATCAGCAGCAACCGCTTCATCACCAGACACTAGATTAATTGTGGTGGTACAACGCTCTTTTGGCGGCAAGTTATAGCCTGTACAGCCAAGGAATACCCCTGTAGAAGCTGTACGAATACCCATTTTACGTGAACATGTGGGACAATCGATGTCTGTTTCAACCATCACATTTTGTCGCATGCCGCCTTCACTTTCATCGCCAGCGGCTATTTCTAGCTGGTTAGAAAAGTCGGCGTAAAACTTATCAAGTACCTGCGTCCATAAACGTTCGCCTTCTGCGATATCATCAAGGCGACCTTCCATTTTGGCGGTAAAGTCAAAGTCCATTAAATCGTTGAAATTCTCAACGAGTCTGTCAGTTACGATCTCGCCCATTTTTTCAGCGTAAAAACGGCGGTTTTCAACTCGAACATAACCACGGTCCTGAATCGTCGAAATGATAGCAGCATAGGTAGATGGACGACCAATACCACGCTTTTCTAATTCTTTAACTAAGCTTGCTTCGCTGAAACGTGCTGGTGGTTTAGTAAAGTGCTGCTTAGGATCAATCGCAATAAGATCAAGCTTGTCGCCAACTGAAACACTTGGAAGCGCCTGCTCTTCTTCATTCTTCTTACGCACAGCCGGTTGTACACGTGTCCAACCATCAAAACGTAGCACGCGACCTTTCGCTTTTAACGTGTAATCTTCCGCGGCGACGGTCAGCGTCGTTAGGTCATACTCTGCAGGCATCATCTGACACGCCACAAACTGACGCCAAATAAGCTCATAGAGCTTCTTAGCATCTGCCTCTACGCCGTCTAAATGACCTGATAAGATCGTCACATCAGAAGGACGAATTGCCTCGTGCGCTTCTTGTGCGTTGCCTTTTGCGGAGTAACGCAGTGGTGCTTCTGGAAGATACTTACTACCAAATTCACTATCGATATAGCCACGACACATTTCTAACGCATCGTTTGATAGGTTCGTCGAGTCCGTACGCATATAGGTGATGTAACCCGCCTCGTATAGACGCTGCGCTAACATCATGGTTTTCTTTACGCCATAGCCTAAACGAGTACTTGCCGCTTGCTGCATTGTCGAGGTAATAAATGGCGCACTTGGCTTACTCTTACTTGGCTTTTCTTCAACCTTGACTACTTCGTAAGCACTGTTTTCAAGCACTTGTACGGCAGTATCAGCCTGCGCTTTATTTACAGGCTTAAATGCCTCACCTTTAAACTTAGTAACCGCTAGGCGAATATCATCTTTTGTTGCTTTAACATCGGCGTGAATATCCCAAAACTCTTCTGGAATAAACGCTTTAATCTCACGCTCTCGCTCAACAAGTAATCTCACAGCAACAGATTGTACGCGACCTGCCGATAACCCTCTTGCTACTTTTTGCCAAAGCAGCGGGGATACCATAAAGCCAACAACTCGGTCAAGGAATCGTCTTGCCTGCTGCGCATATACCATGTCGGTGTTAAGGTCGCCAGGCGCTTCAAACGCTTGGGTTATCGCGTTTTTGGTGATCTCGTTAAAGACCACACGCTTATATTTGCTCTCATCGCCACCGATGATCTGTTCAAGGTGCCAAGCAATAGCTTCCCCTTCTCTATCCAAATCGGTTGCGAGATAGATATGGTCAGCATCCTCAGCAAGTTTCTGTAGTTCTTGAACTACTTTTTCTTTACCCGGCAAAATTTCGTAATGCGGTTCCCAACCCTTCTCAGGATCAATCCCCATCCTCGCAACTAAATTTGCATAATCTTTTTGCTTTTTATATTGCGCTTTTTCTTCAGGTGACATTTTACGTACTTCAGCTGGCGACTTAGTTGCCAAGCCTTTCGTCTTACCTGCCCCTGAGGTAGGAAGATCTCGAACATGGCCTACACTGGATTTAACAATGTAATCCTTGCCGAGGTATTTATTGATTGTTTTTGCCTTCGCGGGAGACTCTACAATTACTAGCGATTTGCCCATAGCTGCCTATTTTTGACCGATTCTGTCTGATGTTTGCCCTTACTTGGGCGTTAAATTACTTATAGGTATATCTACAAACACCTATTGTTACAAGCTAAAAATACTAACTTTTCCCTGATCACCGAATTATTATCCAATTTATGTACAATATTCAGCCAATTTAGGGACGCATTCATATATATAAGGTTAAGGCACGGGAATATAAAGGAATAGAAACAAAAATGCCAACCCGAAAGTTGGCATTTGTCATTTTATCCAGCGTCTGTAACGCTTATTCCGATTGATTGAGTCTTTCGTTCGTCATCATCATCTCCCAAAGCTGGGAAAGTAAATTTGATCCCTAATACGCCAGAAAGTTTGTTGTTTGGCTCAGCTTCCCTCGCCAAAGTAACGTTGAAGAAGTTTGGCTTATCACTTGTATAGTTCCCTAAGGTGCCAGACACACTTCCACTGGTTAGCTCACCGTTATTTGTTGAAATCTCGACTTCTGTACCCGCTGGAAGTGGATTACCAAACTCATCAGTGAAATAAATTGTAATAGGAACGGCTGATGGGCTGCCTGCCGCCGTGAAATCTACACTGGCGAGGTCGCACACACCGTCTACTCCAGATGGTTCAAGCACTAAGCCATTCCCACTTGGACACGAATTAGAACCAGCAAGCGAAGCCGGCACTGTAAACCGCACAAAAGCATTATCGCCAGACATTATCAATTCAAATTGTCTGTAAACATTAACTAGCTCTTTAGTACATTCTCCTGCGGCTTCGGCGGCTTCTGAACAAAGCAAACCATTATATTTGCCGTCCCCTTCATAAATATTGTTGCCATCGATATCAAAATCAAAGCGACCATTGTTATTGCTATCCACCCACCAATCGTCATGACCGCCATTTACAGTTCCCGTTGGAGAACAAGGTCCTGTGTTTGCAGCAGAATCACAATTCTCTTTATCAAAACGACCATTTTCATTGGTATCTAGGAATGCTTCTGTAAGGTCAAACTCTTGCCGATATTCGCCAATGTCGAACCGACCATTACGGCGCTCTACTCCACCGCTAGATTGCTCATCTCTGAAATTTTCTTGGCCTTTAACAAAAGCCAACACACTTACACGCCCACCCATAACAATTCGTCTAAGTGCAGTTGTAGCGCCATCGTTCGACGAAGCGTCTTTTTGTCTTAGCATGCCATTAATACATGGTGCAGCACTACCAAAATATGGGTCACAGTTCCAATTAGCTGAGCTTTGCTTTTGAGTATTTGATAATGTAGCTGCTAGTCTAGGAGCTACCGCTTCAAAGGTATTCACATTACCGTCTATATCACCAATGCGGTTACCCCAACGATATTCATAGAAAGGTCTATCTCCTTGGCTACGCCACACCACAGTACAAGCAGCATTATTCGTTCTACAATCGTAAGTGTCCTCAGACTCAGTACTACCAATAGCACCGGCTTCAGCAATCACAGTTGCAGCAACGCCATCAGCATTAAACTGATTGAATTGATCACCAAAGAACAAGGTAATATTTGTTGTTACCCCATTATAATTAAGCGAGTTGGTATTGAATGTAACAGGGGAAGCGTCAAAGGTATCCTGATCGGTGACACCTGAGCTTAAAATTAATCCTGACGATACACCAAATATCTGCTCACTTAATGGGATTGTATGCATAACACCTGCGGGACAGCGGACATCGTCGTTTGATGCATCTGCATCATTACATGCATTGGCGATATCCGTCCAACAGGTAATCGCATCACCTTCAGGTAAATTTACGTAAGATTCTTCTGGGATATAACACGCACTGACAACGAGCGGACCTGGCACAATACCAGACTTAACCGTTGTTCTTACAATACCATTTGCATTGGTGTTTCCGGTAATTTGCGTAAGCGAGGCTAGGCCTTGCTCATCTGACAATCTAAAGTCGACTCGCGCTCGTGGAATTGCAAGGTTATCTTCATCTACCAGTTTAAAGCTCACAACAGATTGGGTTGGTAAACCGCCTTCACCAGGGGGTAAAGCAATAAACTGATTAAACCCATCTTCCTCAGGTAAAAACTGTACCGCTTGTGCAAGCGCGCTATCCACTTCAATAATCGTTTCTTGATTTATTGGAGAGCTGCCGTTTTGGATAGTAACAGAAATTCTATCTTCGCCTTGGCAACCTTTAGCACGGTATGTAGAACGGGCGATACCATTTGAGGTATTTACTGTTTCATCTAATTCTGCAAGCGCAGGGGTCGCTGCGGAACAAGCTGAGCTAAATGCAACTTCAACAGCGCTATTGATTAATGCCCCATTCTGATCCTTTAACGTCACGGTAATAACCGTACTTCCACCTGCGGAAAGCTTTTGTTGAACTCCATTACTATCAACCAAACCATTGTCAATCGTAACATTCAACTGAGCAACACCAACATTAAAATTGATAGCCTGAGTGACATCAACATAATCAGGAGAGTTTACCGTGATAGTACCAGCGCCACCTTGGTTACCTGGCTGAAACTTTAGAATTGCAATACCAAAAGAATCCGTTAACGCGGTGCCTGTCGATGGTAAGATAGCCCCTAAAGTAGTCTCAACGCTAATTAACGCGTTGGCAATAGCATCACCAGTTTGGCTAGATGTCATTTTGATGAATACATCAGCAGTCTCGTTTGACGATACTTGATTGACGCGAGTACACCCAGCAGCAATTGGATCTATCATTGCCTGATTTCGGCTATCATCCCAACCTGCAGGACATTTACTTAATAACATGACCTCAAGTTTTGCTGACGCGGTTACATTGCCGTCATCACCACCACCTTGAGAGGTAAAATCAAAAGCTCTCGTTGCACTATTATCACCTTGAGTGTAAGTCGCCGTAATACGTCCAGCACCCACAGTAGCCGTTACTTTTAACGTAATTGACGCTTTACCCTCAGTATTTGTAAGCACAGACCCTGAGCTGGGTTCCATGGTTGCAAATTCGTCGCTCTCAAAAACGACTCGACTATTTGCCAGAGGGCTACCATCTTTTGTTAATGTGGCAGTGATTACTAGAGGAGATGAAGATGAAAGTGTATTCGTTGAATTACCACTAGTATCCGCTCCTGAAAGCGTAATGGCATAAGTACCATCGCTACCATCATCACCATTACCATTATCTGTATCTTTTTGGATACTGCCGCCGCCACCGCACGCGGTCAGTAAGAATGCTAGCATCAGTATGCTAAAATAGCGCATCAAGGGCATTCACCTATCTCCCTAGCTAAGTTAATTTTATTATTGTTCAATAGTAACTCAATTTTAGCGATAAAATCACAATTTTTTATTAGATTAGGTAGATTTTCTGTCGTGAAATGCTGTTCATCTGCGCTAAGCCTGTTAAGCTTTAGCAGTTTTAAGATACATAGTGTTAGGACAATGTCAGAAAATAAAAAAATGGGCCTAACGGCGCGCATTATGATAGGCATGGTGTTGGGTGTTGTATTAGGCCTCACTCTTCAAGCCATCCTAGGTAAGAATAAAGAAATACTCATTCCTTTAGGTCTCTTTGACCTTCCCATTAAAGGTTTTTTCGTTGACGGTTTATTCCACATAGGTGGGCAAATCTTCATTGCAAGCTTAAAAATGCTTGTTGTTCCTTTGGTGTTTATTTCCCTTGTATGTGGCACATGTAGCCTTAGTGACCCAAAGAAATTAGGCCGCTTGGGTGGTAAATCCATTGGTTTGTATCTCATTACAACAGCAATCGCAATCACGGTTGCAATCACGCTCGCACTACTCATTGCACCGGGCGGTGGCGTTGAAATTCCAAGCAGCGCGTCATTTGACGCAAAGCAAGCACCAACACTTGTGCAAGTCATAATCAACATGTTCCCAACCAACCCAATTGATGCGATGGCCAATGGTAACATGCTTCAAATCATCGTCTTTGCGCTGCTATTTGGTATTGCTATGGCATTAAGCGGAGACGCTGGTGCTCGCCTAGCAACCGTATTTGAAGATCTCAATACAGTGGTGCTTAAGCTAGTGACTTTATTAATGAATGTCGCTCCATATGGCGTATTTTGTTTGATGGCTAAGTTGTTTACAACCATCGACATGGGGTTAATCGCCGAGCTCGGCAAATACTTTATGGTGGTGCTGGCAGCGCTGCTAATTCATGCATTCATTAACTATTCAATCTTATTTAAGCTATTGACGGGCTTGAGTCCAATCATCTTCCTGAAGAAGATGAAAGACGCGTGTATGTTTGCCTTTAGTACTTCAAGTTCAAGTGCGACTATGCCTGTAACATTAGAGACTGCGACTAAGAAGCTAGGTGCACATAACTCAGTCGCTTCTTTCACAATCCCTCTGGGTGCAACCATTAATATGGATGGCACAGCTATTATGCAAGGTGTTGCAACAGTCTTCATCGCTCAGGTATTTGGTGTAGATCTCACCATCAATGACTATCTCATGGTTATCTTGACTGCTACTCTTGCCTCTGTTGGTACGGCAGGTGTGCCTGGTGTTGGCTTGATCATGCTTGCAATGGTGCTTAACCAAGTTGGATTGCCAGTTGAAGGTATCGCGCTTATCATTGGTGTAGACAGACTGTTAGATATGACAAGAACAGCCGTTAATATAACAGGTGACTGTATGGTTACTTGCGTTGTCGCTAAGTCTGAAAACGAATTTGATATTGATGTTTTCAACGACCCTGATGCTGCAAAAGAACTGGAAGAAACCACTTCTAAAGCAAAAGCGTAAATATCAATAACGCAGCTAGTTATAATAGCTGCGTTATTCTCCTCAATAAGCTAACTCAATACTCTCCTAGCGACATATCTGCTATCCATACCCTTTTCTTCATTGCCATTTTTCCTAGGTACAGAATAAGATTAAGCAGAAGATTCTCCGTGCCTATGCATATGAGTACTTCAGTTATTGCAGGATTTGGACATGGAGTTACCGGTAAGTCTCTCCATCTCAAAGCTAGGCCACTTAATTAAGCGAATTGGTACAAGAAAAAACCGCGCTATAAAGCGCGGCTTTCATCTTAATAAACGTTAATATATTAGAATTGGTATGCAAACTTCACGTATGCTTGACGACCAAGGATACTGTGCGTTTTATTGTCAATTCCCATAGACTCTGAAGGAGCAAGCGGCGCTTCCTCATTAAACAAGTTAGACGCACCAAGCGTTACTGTCAGCTTTTCTACGCCAATATAACTGACGCTTGTATCAACGGTAGTCCATGAATCAATCTCATATTTATTGCCATCACTATCGGCAAGGTCTTTATACGAATCGACATAGTTTACGCTGATATTTGCAAGCCAATCATTCTTGGCCCAGTCCATGCCTGCGGTCCAACGGAACTGTGGATGCTGGTATTCTCCATTGAGATCTTCTGCAACATTGAATGTGTTACCTTGATCGTCACTTTCAAATGATTGCTCTTCAAAGTTAAGTGCGTAAGTTAAGTTATAATTGAACTTAAATTCACCCATTTCACGAGTAGTTAACGCGTAGGCTAAGTTAACATCGAAACCGTCTGTTTCACGACCACCAATATTAACAAAGGTGTCGTTAATGGTGAGAATACGACCAAGCGTGCTACCTTGATTAGGCGCACGAACAACTAAATTAGGATCAGTGCCACAACAATCAACTAACTTCTGTGCACCTATCTTCTTGATAAGATCTTCTTGATCATAGTTCCAGTAATCCACACCGATACTAAAGTCATCGGTCGCTTGCCACACAACGCCTAAGTTGTAGTTTTCTGACTCTTCTGGTTGTAGATTTTTGTTACCAGACACAATCGCAGTGTATTCATACGGGCTACAATCATCATCAGCGCCAGTTTGGCGACAACGCTCGCGGTCTATCACGCTTGGAGATTCGTCTGTTCTACCTAGATGTAGCTGAACAAGAGAAGGTGCTCTAAATGCGGTACCCCAAGAACCACGAACCACAAGGCTATCAAGTGGTGACCAGCGGAATGCTACTTTTGGATCGGTTGTTGTTCCAAAGTCACTATAATCTTCATAACGCAATGCTAATTGTAGCTCTAGCGTATCTAGCACTGGTACGCTAAATTCTGCGAATAGCGCAGTATTGTCGCGATCACCGTTCGCTTGCGTCGCTTCTGTACCAAAGATTTCGCCTCTGATGTATTGACTATCTGGGTTATCTTCGATTTTCTCGTAGCGATGTTCGAAACCAAACGCTGCAGCAACGTAGCCTGCACCCAATTCAAACAGTTCGCCTGAAATGGTACCGTCTAATGATTGCATGGTTGATGCACCATAACGCGTAGTCGTGGTCTCAAAAAACGCCAGACCTGCTTCTGTATTGGTGCTTGGTTCAAATGGGTTCCAAAGGCCTTCATCAATCGCTTGCTGCGCTCTTAACTTATTAGGGAAACCATCAAAACCCTTTTCAACTGCACTTGAACGAATTGCTGAGTAGGCAACTTCCCAAGACCACGCATTCCACTCACCACGAGCACCGAGGACGGCGCGGTAGTATTCAGAATCAACATCTTTTTTACGGTTACCGATATCAACCGTACGACGACGCATTGAAATATCTACACCATGTAAGAAATGGTCTGGATCGTTAAATAATGGATGGTTTGGGTTATCACCATCCATAAATAGTTCTGTAAAGCTTGGACTACCTGCACCTTGAATGAAAGTTGTAGAGTGCTGTGCCGAAATTTCTGCAAAACCTTCAATACCGTCGGTGATTTCTTGTACACCGTTATAGTTAAAGC
Source organism: Pseudoalteromonas sp. CO348 (assembly GCF_004208845.1). NCBI lineage: Bacteria > Pseudomonadati > Pseudomonadota > Gammaproteobacteria > Alteromonadales > Pseudoalteromonadaceae > Pseudoalteromonas > Pseudoalteromonas sp. CO348. Next base: position 388,124 of record NZ_SGPI01000017.1, read on the forward strand.
TAATACGCTCTGTCGATGGAATTGCGGTCATGTGTGGCGCGTAGTCGTAGCGACAAATATCACCAATATCTAAAGCAGGATCGCATTTATCATTACCCCATACGTCCGTAAAGATAGTCTGTCTTACCTGAGTGCCATCGTCTTCAACACGAACTACAGGTAATCTCGCCCACTGCTCGTCTGTTAACATGCTTCTCATCACTTCAACACTACCAGGAACACCAGCAGAACTTAATGAGTTATTACCACCACGAAAACGCTGATCAGCAGATGCCGTATAGTCACGATCTGCATACGTTAAGTGACCACGTTTGAAATAATCGAGTGAGAAATTATGGTGGCCATTTTGTGTTGACGACCCCCAAAGAAGAGTAAAGTTTTGTTCTTCGGCACCACCATCTGCGGTGTCTGAGATTTTACCTGCAACTTCAAAACCGTCGATATCATCACGAAGAATGATGTTAATAACACCCGCTACCGCATCAGAACCATAAGTTGCAGAGGCACCATCTTTTAGAATATCTATACGTTTAACCGATGACACCGGAATGGTATTTAAGTCCACAAATGATGTTTCGATATCTTTTGCAAATGGGCTAACCGCAACGCGGCGGCCATTGATTAATACAAGCGTCGATGACGCCCCTAACCCTCTTAGAGCAACACTAGAGCCACCATTTGCTGTGTCATCGCTGGAGTTACCTTGCGTACTAAAAGTACCAGTACCCGATACCGGCAGCTTTTGCAACGCGCCAATAAGGTCCGTTGATCCCGTTGAAGCTAGATCAGCAGCTGATAAACTTTGGATTGGTGACGGGCCTTCTAAATCTGTTCTTTTAATGTGAGAACCGGTCACTTCAATACGTTCAACTTGCTTCGTTTCTTCAGCCTTAACTTGTTGATTCATGCCGATTAAAACGGCAATAGAGAGCGCACTGAGTGGTAATTTATAGGTCATCCTGTTTCCCCTTAAGTTGATAATTACACTGTAGTTTTTTTAATAATCCAGCCATTATTAGCATACCGAAGCAACTTTAACAATGCATTTATTTAACATTAAGTTTCCATTTTGGGGGTCTAATGGCAGAAATTCACGACGAATAGATATCGCTGTTTGCCGGTATGAATTATTGTCAAAAGAAGGATTAAAGGTGATGAGAGAGGGTTTTATCTGTAAGAAATGCAAGGGTGAAGTAACGTCTAACGAATTTCGTTAGTCTGAATAGCTCCGACTAAAGTCTATAGACGTTACTTTATATTATGATGGGCTAATTATAGTGCCAGCCAAGGTTGCACTGACTTCACATTAACAGAGTCTGCAAAATGTGTGTTGTCGTTTGACCACGTCTTCGGGACGCTGATTTGACAGACTTGCGACTCACACTTCATTGTAGCGTCGGTGACAGTTTGACTTTTACCAAAGGTCACAATAACCCCTTGTTGCTCAGGCAGCAAAAATGACAGTAAGTTTTTAATAAAAAAGCCAGAGAGATCAGCCAGTAGCTCTTCAAATTCCTGTTGCATTTTATAAAGGTCAGCTTTGCGCAAAGATGTCGTGTTAAATAACTCAGCTTCAATCTGCATTTTTAGCTGGCAGTCCGAGTTTGTGCCCTTCGTTTCAATCACTACTTTTGCTTTGTCTTTGTCCAACTCTTTATCAAATGGCAGCAATAGCTGCGCTTCATCAGTGTACGACAATGGAAAGCTCGCTTCCTCGGTCACAATATTACCCGTCGTGATTTTACAGGCTTGCATACTCACTGTATCAACAAGGTAAAAACCCACACGTGCAAACTCAAACTCGCCTTTACTTACCACTTTTAGCCTGTCGTAAAAGCTGTCATATGCAAAGGTGAATGTTTTAGCTGAGGCTATCGCACTCCAAAGTGCCATTATCAGGACAAGTACAATCTTACTCTTCATCAAAATACGCTCGGTTATGCCTTATCATATCGTTAAGTTCGTTCACGTAGTCCTCACCACGCTCTGAATAACTCAAAAGACCACTGGTTAATACTGTCGCGTCAATCGGCGCTTTTTGAGCTCGCAGCTCTGCTCGTACCGAACGCAACTCCCTGTATGCATCATTGGTGTTAATATTTCTAAAGTATGACTTGACCGCGGCTCTTACCGACTGAAATGCTCTAACTTCGTGATCGGCCGCATCTTCTCGCCGCTTCGGCACCATACCGCAGCCTTTGGTGTAACACCATTGACCAAAAAAGTTTAACCCAATTCGTGCAAACCGTGACGTACCCCAAGCAGATTCATTAGCAGCCTGCATCAGCGCCAGCTCTTTAGGAATAATATCCACTCGGCGCAATGCTCTTTTGAGCGAAGATTCATTAATGGCTTCACCTTTTAAATCATACTTTGTGAAAATCATCGCAATCTTTTCTATTTGTTTGCGTGTTAGGGTTTCATCAAATTGCACCATCATCAGAGCGATTTCAAGCGTTGCCCGTTGCTCTAAGATCTGTTTATTTTCGGCTTCTACGTGCGGTTTAATAAAGTCGAAAAACGCCGTTTTCTTTTCCTTAATGTCACGAATGTCTGAGAAATTGGGTAGCTTTACGCTATGGAGTGGCTTTTCCGGCACCTTAGGTACAACCTCTGCACCCGTACCCTCTTGATCTAAAGTAGAATCTTGAGAACTTTCATCTTGGATAAAAGGATAAATTAACGCCCAAATGGTCACCAGGGCAACAATGAGTTTAATCAGTTTAGCTTGCATACTTCTCCTCGCAGTGGCGTTGTTCTGGAAACGGAGTCTCTTTCCCTAAGTCTCTAAGAACTTTTCTCAAGCCCGCTCAATAACAGTTTTATTCTGTTACTATAGTTTGATAGAGCGTTGATAAATTGCGCCAAAATAACAGTATTCAAAAATAGCGGCTGATAATATCAAAAGCCGCAATTAAACGCGAATTTTCGTTCAGTTATCGTAAATAGTTTAGACGAATTTAAGGTATAAAGAAAAAGGAACAGAAGTATGACGTCTAACGCTTGGCAGCAGCGTCTGCTATCGCAGCAAAAAAACCGCCCTAACGACAATCGCTCAGCATGGCAAATAGATCGTTCTAGGATCATACATGCCGCAGCTTTTAGGCGCTTGCAAGCCAAAACCCAAATTATGGCAATCGGCGTCAACGACTTTTATCGGACTCGCCTAACACACTCTTTGGAAGTATCGCAAATAGGCAGCGGTCTACTACGCCATTTAAGAAAACAACACCCTGAATTTGAACACTTTCCTTCGACAAGTCTTATTGAAACTTTGTGCCTAGCGCATGATATCGGTCACCCGCCTTTTGGCCATGGCGGAGAAATCGCGCTTAATTACCTTATGCGTGCTCACGGAGGGTTTGAAGGAAACGCCCAAACCTTGCGCATTGTCACCAAATTGGAACCATACACTAAAGGCTATGGCATGAATTTAACACGCCGTACCTTACTAGGTTTTATTAAATATCCTGCATTAATCGACACACTTTGGTATCACCAACCAACGCAAACACAAAGTCGAAAATACATATTGTCCAGTGATTGGCTGCCTGCAAAAGGCATTTATCAATGCGACCAATCGGTATTTGATTGGATCCTCTCGCCATTTTCTCAAAACGACCAAATAAAGCTGCAAGAAACCGAGGTGAAAGACACCTTCCGTCGCAAGACAAAGTTTAAATCGTTAGATTGCGCCATTATGGAATATGCCGATGATATCGCCTATGCAGTTCATGATTTAGAAGATGCGATAGCTACCGAGACCCTTAACGAGGCAGCATGGCATGATTTTGCTCTGCCTGAATTGCAAAAGTTAGACTCACCTTGGTTAAAGCAAAACTTACCGCGCGTAAGCGAGAGTTTATTTTCAGAAGATGAATCTAATCGAAAAGATACCATAGGTGAACTCGTCAACCTGTTTATTGTGCATTGTAAACTCACCGTTCAAGACTCAGATTTTGACTCCGCCCTACTTCATTTTACCGTTGAGATGGCACCCGAATTTCAGGAAATCCTGCAAGTATTAAAAGTGTTCGTATATCGAAGATTAATTCGTGAACCTAAAATGCAGCAAATTGAGTTTAGTGGTCAAAACCTGCTTATTGATTTATTTGAAGTTTTTGCCAGTGACCCCATGCGATTGTTGCCGTATACAACCCAAACATTGTACCAGCAAGCAACCGATGAAACGCAGCAAATGCGCGTGTTAGCGGACTATCTTGGTGGCATGTCTGATGAGTATGCACGAAAAACGCATCGACGCTTATTTACCGGGGAACTGTAAACTCTGTTCGTAGAGGCAAAACTCAATCATGAAAAATTCGCATACATTGGCGATTAATTCATTCTTTAATTTTTCTTAAGCCTTTCTTAAGTATCGGCATATATGTTTTCAACGTAGCTTGATATTTTTCAGTTGGAGCATATATGCCAGCCAAAACCGTTGCGGTATTCGTGTTAGTCACTTCAATCACTCCTGCGTTTGCTGGTGACCCATTTAGCATCGACGCCCTTTGCAATAATAAAGCTGAACATAGTAATAAAATGGCTCGACAGACAGATAAAGCAAGTCAAGAGAAAAACATCAAGATTGAGTCTATCGAAATAAACTCAAACCCTATTTTTAACCCAGACGACCCAGAAACGACCTCTTTCCATGACTTCGTAAACTGGCTGCATATAGAAACCCGAGATGCGACTATCGCTTCTCAACTCCCTTTTCAGGCTGGTGACCTAGTCAGCGAGGCCGATATTTTAGAGGCTGAGCGGATCTTGCGTGCTAAAAAATACATCAGAGAGGCGAAAATTAACTATGTCAAGCCATGCAGCAGTGCCGAGCCACAGAAAATATCAGTGCAAACGTGGGACACCTGGAGTTTGCTGCCCAGTGTAAACTTTGGCCGAAGTAGTGGAAACAATAAGTTAAGTTTGGGGTTTAAAGAAGAAAACTTGTTAGGGTATGGCGTTAGGGCATCCGTAAAATACAAATCTGACCATGAACGTTCCGGTTACCATACCGTATTGCAAATGCCTGCGCCATGGCAACCACATGCCATGATAACGGTGCAAGCAGATGATTATGATGACGGTCAAATATTTATGGCTGACATTTATCAACCTTTCTATCAGCGCTCCAGCTCTTTGTTATATAGAGCTTATATTAATGCACAAGACCAAACGACTTCTATCTATCATAACGGTCAAACAGAAAGTCAGTTTCGATATAATGGTACATCTGCGCAATTTGCTTATGGCCGTTTATGGCAGCAAACCAACACCACCACACTTAGGTGGATAGCTGGTGTCGATTACCAAGATGTCAGCTATGACGAGCCAAACTTAGCCATAAGGGATAACCTTTATGACTTCAAATTGTTAGCGCCTTGGATTAGCCTTCAATATATCGAAGATAATTATATCGTGCTGCAGGACGTAGACTTAATCAATCACAGTGAAGATTTCAACCTCGGATGGTCACTTGCGGCCAAAGCAGGTATTGATACCGAAGCGGATGGAGTTGGCTCAATTTGGGAGTTTTCAGCCAATAAAGCATGGCTATTTAATGATGATGTCTTATACCGATTTAAAGCATCAACCAATGCCCAAATCGGCACGCAGCAAGGTGATAGAGTATGGTCTACTCTCGCTGCAAAGGTAAATTATCGCTGGAGCGATAGTTTTGCTTTTTATGCTGATGTCATTGCTGCGTGGCAAAACAAGGAATTTGCCGAGCGTCCTCTTGCTCTCGGTGGAGAAGAAGGGCTCCGAGGCTTCCCACAAAGCTATCAACAAGGTACACAAACTGTCAAATCTTCATTCGAACTCCGTATGTACCCTAACATTAATATTTATCAGCTTGTTGATTTAGGATTCGTTGGCTTTGTTGATATGGGAAAAGCATCCGGGAATATACAACATCCTAATATAAGCAATAAAATGCTAGGTAGTGTAGGGCTCGGAGTTCGTTTATATTCCGCCCGTTCAAGTAACGAAAACGTAGTGCATATAGACTTTACTAAACCATTAGGTAACTATCCTGAAGTTGACAGCTGGGAACTTGGTTTATCAGTGGAAACTCACTTTTAAATAGCGCTTCAAAGGGTCAATGTAAAGGTGATGGTGCTCGCTTCCAACGCAACAGTGAGTTCCGCGTCAATGGCTTCAGCAAAGGCCCTAGCAATAGGTAAGCCCAAGCCAAAGCAATCATTCGCGCTTCTCGATTGGTCGCTTTGCCATAGTGGTTCAAATAACTGTGCTAAATTCACGTTTTCGAGCTCGCCGGAAACCTGATTGCTCACTCGAACATTTATCCCATTTGTCGCCCCCTTTTCAACAACGATAAGTGCTTCGGAACCCAGTACACGGTGACGCTTGGCATTTTTTAGTAAGTTACCAATGATGCTCTCAACTGCCATTAAGTTGGTCTGAATTGGACATTCGGAGCAAGTTGTCTGAATCTCAACATTATCAAATGCTATCTCACCAATCGAACGGTTGACGACTTGCAATACATCAACAACATCTTCTTTAGGTAGCTTTATCTGCTCGTATTTATGTAACAACATTACGTTGGTGACGATGTTTTTCATCCGCTGACTTATTCTTAATACTTCTGGCACAAAGTCATCCGTCAATTCATTGTCTTCCGGGAAACGTGAAATGACTTCCGCCAAATTAATGAGTTCCGTAATGGGCGTTTTTAGTTCGTGCGAAATATCTGAGGTTAAGCGCTTTTCTCGCAAGTACAGTTGTCTGTTTTCAACGATAAAACGGTTTAAGCTTTGCTCGACGGGTAATAGCTCAGAGACTGGCTTTTCTAATATTATGGTGTCTGAATCTTTAGAGAAATTTAGTTTGGCTATCTGAGCGTTCATGCTATTCAACGGCGCGAGACCAACATCGACCGTTTTACGCACAAAGACACGAATAAACACCACAACACATACGATAGTCACGATAAAAACGATATCAATGAGCCAAAGAATAAAGTCCAGCCCCTCCGACGAGGCCGCATAGGCAATAACAAGTTCGTCGTCAAAAGATTTTTTTTCCCCTTTTAGGGTATGGATCTGCGGAATAAAACGGGTATATATGATCCGTCCCGCACGACCATCTGGCAGGGTTTCATTTACCACTTTGCTCTCGCCAAGTGATAACGACAAATAAGGTAACTCGTGTTGCGAAAAAAGATCTAAACTGTCAGAGCGTGCAAAAACTCGGTCGTTCAACCAGATTTGATAATATTCGGGCTCGATATTGCCAGTAAATTCAGGTAAAAACTCACCGGAAAAGTGCAGTTCAAGATGATCTTCATCTTCAGAGACTAACGTCATCAGCATGCCAACTTTTGTATGCATCGCTTTGTCGAATTGTGAGTCAATCCAAGAGTCAACAGCCAAATCTGTGGCGAGTAAAATGGCGACTACAACACCTGTGATGGTAATTGATAATGTGCTAACTAAGTTCCCTCGGATCGACTTCATGGTAGTTGCTCAACATAATATCCAAACCCGCGTTTAGTTTTAACTGGCAAGCATTGACCCAACGCTTTGACCTTTTTGCGTAGCGAAGAAAGGTGAGCTTCGATGGCATTTTTCGACACACTATCGAAATTGCCGGTAATATAAGTGCTCAATTTTTCTGGTGTTATAATCTTATTTTGATTAGTAAACAAACATTCCAAAATTTTATACTCATTGGGTGTTAAGTCTATTTGCTGCCCTGCAATTAACGCCGACTTTAGCTGCAAGTCAATGGTCAAAAAGCCATGCACGATTTCATCACCATCTTGTTTAAATGCCCCTCTTCTCATTAGCGTTAATAGCCGTGCATGCAGCTCATCAAACGAAAAGGGCTTGGCGAGATAGTCGTCTGCACCACTTAATAAACCCAGCACTCGGTCTTCAGGTTGTGACTTTGCTGACAACACCAACACTCGAGTGTCATTCTTCTGCTGTCTTAGCGCTTTAAGCACACTTATGCCATCCAAACTGGGCAACATAATATCTAAAATAATTACATCATAGTGATCCATCAGCGCCATACTCAAACCGCTAGAACCATCCGCCGTATCATCTACCGTAAAACCCAGTTTAGAGAGCCCTAAGGTTAAGCTGCGACGCAAGGACTCAGAATCTTCAATCAGTAACACATTCATAAATAAACCTTCGGCTAGTGCTTAATATCACATAGCTTAGTTGCTCAAACTTAAGATTCGCTAAAGAGAACTTCAACTTTCATCAATTCCGAAGGATTTCCTAAGCTTTTCTTAAGTTTCGTCGGATAGTCTTGTGATAAATGCAACTATTCTTAACACTCTATGAACAAAGTACACTTTTCAACTCCTTATGCACAACCTTTCATGGTGTTTTTCTTGTCCTTGTTGGTGATTTTGACGCTTAGCCGTTTAGGACTATCAGCTTGGATGTTAGAGAGAATGGCAGGCTCTGATCCTTTGACCTTTGTGATATCAGGCCTGCGAGTTGATTTGAGTACTACCGCTTATCTCGCAATACCGCTCTTATTGTTAATGGTCACACACTATTTTATGCCTAAACCATTGAAGCCTTTACTTACGGCGCTAGTAACGGGGTATATTGCGTTGGGTATTGCATTTGTCCTACTACTTGAAGCTGCAACTCCTGCATTTATTTTGCAATACGACATCAGACCAAACCGTTTATTTATTGAGTATCTGATTTACCCCAAAGAAGTCATGTCAATGTTGTTGAGTGGTCACTTGGGCACAGTGATATTGACCCTACTTTTATGTACTTTAGCTTTAATAACCACCTTGAGATATTTTCCTCGCATTGGCAACGATGTGCCATTAAAACGGAATATGGCTATCTCTACTTTTTGTAGTCTAATCTGTTTAGCGCTATTAGCGAGAGGTACTCTGGGTCATAGACCACTAAACCCTGCTACCGTCTACTTCTCACAAGACGCATTGGTTAATTCGTTGACCATCAACTCTGCTTATAGTGTTGCGTTTGCAGCAAAAAATATGGGCAGCGAAAAAAGTGCCAGTGCGCTTTATGGTTCGCTATCCAAAAAAAAGGTTTTTGATACAGTAAGAAAAGCAAGTTACAAACAAGGTTTTATCTCAAATACACTTCCTACCCTAGCCACTAATCCGGCATACCATCAGGGTAAAAAGAAAAATTTAGTGATTATCTTGGAAGAAAGCTTAGGCGCGCGTTTTGTAAGCTCGCTAGGGGGAGCAAATCTAACCCCAGAGTTAGATAAACTGTATCGAGAAGGCTGGGGGCTGGAGAACCTCTACGCAACGGGCACCCGATCGGTTCGTGGAATTGAAGCCGTGATCACCGGCTTTGTACCTTCACCGTCACGCTCCGTCGTTAAGCTTTCAAAGTCTCAGCAACAGTTTTGTACGTTGGCGGATATTTTAGCCAAAGAAAACTATACCACACAGTTTATTTACGGTGGCGAAAGCCACTTCGATAACATGAAAAGCTTCTTCTTAGGAAATGGCTTTCAACGTATCGTTGACTTTGATGATATTGAAAACCCAGAATTTGTTGCGTCTTGGGGCGCCAGCGACGAAGATCTGTTTAATCAAGCGGATAAAGAACTAACTCAGCTGAGTGAAGAAGAAAAGCCATTTTTTAGTTTGATCTTTACATCTAGCAATCACGACCCGTTTGAAATTCCTGACGGAAAAGTAATGTTACCAACAAATCATAAAAGTGATAAACCTGCGCGAGATCTCGCTATCAAGTACGCCGACTATGCGCTCGGAAAGTTTATTGATAAGGCCAAGCAAAGCCGATATTGGCAAGATACTATCTTTTTAGTCGTTGCAGATCATGATGTCAGGGTGTATGGATCCGAGCCCGTCCCTATTAAGTCTTTTCATATTCCAGCCGTTATTTTGAATTCAGGCTTTAATCAGAAACAAGATAAAAGGTTGGTCAGTCAAATTGATTTACCTGTCACTTTGCTTTCTTTAGTAGGGGTTGAACGCCCAACGCCTATGCTTGGTTTTGACTTAACCAAACAATATCCCGTGCAAAGAGCGATGATGCAATATTACGATAATTTTGCCTACATTGAAGATGACAAAGCCGCCATTTTGATGCCAGGCAACAAAGTGAGTTATTGGCAATATGACACGGCGACTAAGATGCAAAAACCACTGGTGAATACAACGCACACCATTGATTTGAAAGAAAAAGCACTATCTCATGTATTATTTAGTAATTTGGCCTATCAGGAGCAAATTTATCGATTAAAAGAGTAAAGCATAAGGTTGTCTTAAGTATTTCTATAGAAAATAAAGATAACTTAGTTTTTATTTTCTCATCAGGAGTTGGATATGTTTAAATTTTTAAAACATATCTCCCCATCAGGCTATACCAGCCTGATGGTTCTCGCCACCCTTTATTGTACCTTTGCTTTTAATAGCCTATTTTTTATCAAAGTATTTAATGTTGCTACAATACAGGACTGGTCCGATTGGCTATTTTTAGCGTCTGTCCCTATTCTTTTATTTTTCCTGACACTGTTACTATTTAGTTGGCTTTCTTTAATCACCTTCGTACGGCCTTTTCTATTCATTACCATTGTGTTATCTAGCGTGTTGCTATACGCATCAATAAACTACGGCGTCATATTTGATAAAAGCATGATGCAAAATATTATTGAAACAGACACAGGTGAAGCATTTTCATATTTAAATATAAATCTAGTTCTTTTCGTACTAACTTTGGGTTTAATTCCTGCTTATTTAATGACAAAAAACAAAATCAGGCAGCCACTAAAGCAAAGACTAAAATCCTTTATTCTCATTAATTTTGTTTCAATAACCTTCATCTCTTTGATAGCATTTAGCTTTTATCAAAACTATGCTTCCGTTGGTAGAAACAATAAAGAAGTCGCAAGCTATATCACGCCATTTTCATTTTATATTGCAGGATATAAATACCTGAGAGATAACTATTTTTATCCTCCATTACCATTTCGATTACTAGATAAAACACCTGCTTTAGCTTCCAAGTCAGGTGCTAATATTACCGTTGTCGTCGTTGGTGAAACTGCACGTGCAAGCAACTTTTCACACGGAGGCTATAAAATAGATACTAACGAATACACTAAACAGGACGGCATCAAGTATTTCAGTAAAATGTCATCTTGTGGCACAGCGACAGCAATTTCAGTACCCTGTATGTTTTCACGGCTAGATAGAGCACATTACAATAGCCGTCTTGCTCAGAGCCAAGATAACGTGCTTGATGTGATCCACAGGGCTGGCGCCGAAGTGTTTTGGATAGACAATAATAGTAGTTGTAAAGGTGTATGTAATCGGGTTGAGAATTACCGGATTGATACTAACAAGGATAACCCGCTGTGCGACGGTAAGTATTGCTTTGATGAGGTACTAATCCCATCACTTATGACTACCATAAACAACGCGCAAACAAGCAATATTGTTGTTGTCTTACATATGATTGGCTCGCATGGCCCAACTTATTACCGCCGCTACCCTAAAACGCAGCAAAAATTCCTCCCAGATTGCCAACGTAGCGATATCCAAAATTGTACGCCTCAAGAATTAGTGAACACCTATGACAATACCATTGCTTACACAGATTTAGTGTTGCACAAAATCATTACACAACTGTCTTCGTTAGACGCAGAAACTGTCAACATGCTCTATGTTTCCGATCATGGCGAATCACTTGGTGAAACCGGATTATATTTACATGGCTTTCCATATCGTCTAGCACCTAAAGAGCAAACTCAGATCCCGATGATTTACTGGAGTAATCGCCTAACAAATAAAAGCTATAGTGGTTGCATTGACGCTGTAAAACAGCGACCCCTTTCTCATGACAATATCTACGATACGTTACTTGGCTTAACCCAAGTTAATTCGAAAACCTATCAGTCCAAAAATGACATATTCGCAACCTGTCGAACTCAATTACTCGCAACTAATGGAGAAACTAATGCATTTTGATAACACCAATAAGCCAACTGGAGCAAAACGACTATTGCTGGCGCTTGGACACTCATTTAGAGCGTTTAATTGGCTCACAAAAAATGAATCCGCCTTTCGGCAAGAGCTTATTCTACTGCTGGTTACTATCATTTTGCTGTTTACACTTGAACTTTCACTCTATGAGCGCGTTATGCTGTTTTGTGCAACGCTGTTTGTGATGTTTGCAGAGATAGTAAATACCGCTATTGAAGCAACAATTGATAGAGTCGGTTTAGAAATCCATCCACTGTCGGGGCTTGCCAAGGACTTGGGCTCTGCAGGCGTATTGATCGCACTTATCGTTTTTATCTGCATCTGGGGCAGCTGTTTATATCAAAACCTCTACTAGCAATTAATGGCCAATGATGCTTATGTTTGGATGAGAGAAGCCAAACATAAGCTTTAGCGCTAAGCCATTACTTCCTTTTACGCTTGGTTCTTGTTCCTAGAATACGCTTTTTGTCTCTTTGCTTCTTAGATTTACCAGAATTACGGCGAGTGTCTTTAGGCTCTTTGGTTAAATCAGGTTCATAGCCTGGCAGCCATTGCGGTGCAAATCGCTCATCTAAGAAAATTTCTATTTCTTCTAGTAGCCACTGTTCATCAATACTCACAAGCGAAATGGCTTGGCCGTTTTGTCCAGCACGACCACTACGGCCGATACGGTGCACATAGTCTTCAGCAACATAGGGTAACTCAGCATTGAAGACATAGTTTAGCGAGTCAATGTCAATGCCACGAGCTGCTACATCCGTTGCGACCAAGACGCGAATTTCACCTGATTTGAATTGAGATAGCGCTTTGTCACGCGCGCCTTGAGACTTATCACCGTGGATCGCTGCGGTTTTAAGGCCATCCTTATTCAATTCTTTTGCGTAGCTATCAGCACTATTTTTTGTGCGAGTAAACACCAGTACCTGATGCCAATTATTTTTGCCAATCAAGTGGGCGATCAATTCACGTTTGCGATCTTCGTCTACCGAATAGAAAGTTTGCGTAACTGTACTTGCGGTGCTGTTCTGGGATTCAACACCTACTCGCTTAGGGTCGTTCAACCAAGGTTTTACTTGGGATAACACAGCATCGTCAACCGTAGCTGAAAATAGCAACGTTTGACGCTTAAGCGGCATAGTGCGCATGATCCGCTTAATTTCCCCCATAAACCCCATATCTAACATGCGATCTGCTTCATCGAAGACCAAGTGTTGAATATTTTTGAGTGTTAATGTGCCTTTGATTAGGTGGTCAAGTAAACGCCCAGGTGTCGCAACCACTACGTCTACACCCGCTCTTAAGCGCTTTTCTTGCGGGCCAATATTTGCACCACCATATAAGCACACGACATTTAAGTTAGTGTTCACAACTAACTTTTCAGTATGTTCTGCAACCTGCTGTGCCAGCTCACGAGTCGGCGTTAATATCAATGCCCTAACCGATTTCTCACCTTGCTCACCGCCTATCAGCATGGAGTGCAAAATCGGTAGCATGAAGGCAGCAGTCTTACCGGTTCCAGTTTGGGCACTTGCAATTAAATCACAACCACTGAGCAGAAGTGGAATACTCTTTTCTTGAATTGGTGTGGGTGACTCAAACCCAAGCTCAGTAATTGCGCTTAGTAGTTCAGGGTGAAGTTGTAACTCGCTAAATGTCATTGGAGATCAGTGTCTATTACCAAAATTGAGCGGATTATAGCAAAGAATTATCTAAGCACTGTAATGTTCAATCTAGTTAACCTGAGGTTTGGATAAGGAATGTTCCAACTCATTGTTTCTAAAGGACAACTTAGTTTTTTCCTTGCCTAGCCAGAGAGTTTTAGGGAAAACACCGCTTCAGCGTCCTGCTCTCGCTAAGGTACCTACATCCTGTAGGCAAGGCGAATTTACGCACCAATAGCTGGCTATTGGAAGTGAATTCAACGCAGTTAGCGCTAAAACTGGCTGCTAGAAAGGCATTAATTATCCGCAGCTCAGGTTGGTTACTTTCCACTGATTTTTATTTAGCCAGAACAACTTCTCAGATAAGATTAAGCACGCTAACGCACAATGCTCAAAAGTGATAAATAAGGAGATGCACATGTCACAAAAGCAATTGAAAGTTTTAGCGGTGAGCCTAGGGTTTCTTGCCATTGCGCCTTTATTTGGTTTACTCATTGCTGAACTTAGTGTTGCAGTACTGAATTGTCGGGTTTCAGAAAGTGGTCATTCTGATTGTGTTATCGGCGGTATTGATATTGGAATGCTACTTGCCATTTTATACACAGGTGGTTGGGTAAGTATGATTTCTATCCCTGTGGCAGGCTTGGCGGCTTTGCTCTGTTACACTAAATACCGTGATGCAAACCTAAATAGAAACCAATAAAAAAGGGGCTAACTGCCCCTCTTCTCTTCACATCAATTTGATTAAATTGCTGCGTTTCTGAATTCTTTAACAAATTGCTTAACAGGCATATCGTTACAACGTAAGTTGCGAACCTGTTGGTTGTTCAAACGTAAGTGATTAACGCCGTGACGTACTGCATCTAAACATAGCTCAGTTGCGGTATCTGTTTTTTCAGCGATTAGCTCAACTTTCTTTTCTTGCTTTTGCGAGCGCTTTGCCGCTTTTGCAAACTCACGAATATCTTCACCATTACAGTGGATGCTTGGTGAGAAGCGAGAAATAAATAGGCCTAGTGATGCAGCTTCTTTACGTGCTGCACTGAAACCTTGCTCTGCTGCAACAGCACATACTTTCGTCGCTGGTGATGCGTCAGCTTGAGTGAACTCAACCTGTGAAGCGAAAGCCGTTGTAGAAACCAAAGAAACAAGACCAAAGAAAGAGAGAGATTTAAGCATAATATACCCCAATTGAACGATTCGGCGCGGATTATAATTACAACGACGAAGAAGTAAACAGCTAAATCATGCAATTTTGGTTATTTAATGATCTATTTACACTAAGCTAAAATCCTCGTTATCCTCTCGCTAAACTTGTGCAAAATTTAACAACTGCCAACATGCTTCTCAGCTGACTAAAGAAGTAATTTCACCCAAGCGCTGACCCTCTCGTTTTTAAGTGATAAACTTTGCCAAATAACAGCAAGAATCTAAAGAGAGCGCTATGAAAATTGTTTCGTTTAATATAAACGGCCTCAGAGCTAGACTGCATCAATTACAGGCATTGATTGAAAAACACCAACCTGATGTCATTGGACTACAAGAAATTAAAGTCCATGACGAAGCTTTTCCTATCGACGATGTAGAAGCGCTTGGCTACCATGTTTACTTCCATGGTCAAAAGGCGCATTACGGTGTGGCACTACTCTCCAAGAAACCTGCAAAAGCTATCCAAAAAGGCTTCGCTACGGATACTGAAGAATCACAACGTCGCATGATCAGCGGTACATTTGAAAGCGATTCAGGTAACGAAGTTACCGTTATGAATGGTTACTTCCCTCAAGGTGATAACATCAGCCATGAAACTAAATTTCCGTATAAAAGACAATTTTATGCAGATCTCATGACCCACTTAAATGATTTTGCCGATCCTCAATCTAATCTTGTTATCATGGGCGATATTAATATTTCTCCACTGGATGCGGATATTGGTATTGGTGAGCAAAACCGCAAGCGTTGGTTAAAGACGGGTAAGTGCTCGTTCCAACCAGAAGAGCGCGAATGGTTAAAAACACTGCTAGATTGGGGCTTTAAAGATACATTTAGAGTGCTGACACCTGATGCAACCGAAAAATATTCGTGGTTTGATTACCGCTCAAAAGGGTTTGATGATAACCGAGGTCTACGCATAGATGTGGTTTTAGCAACCGCTCCATTAACTGCGAAATGTATCGAAAGTGACATAGATTACGAATTGAGAGGAATTGATAAGCCCTCGGATCACGCACCAATTTGGGCAACTTTCGACATTTAATCATCTGCTTTTTCCGCCGAGACTGTAAATACAGTGCTCGGCATAGAGCAAAATCACCAAATTTAAAAACTGGATAGAAACGTGACGTTTATCGCTGCCCTTGGGTTATTTTTACTCAGTTTTCATCGCAAAGAATACCAGCAATTACTACAAGTACCAGCCAGACAAACCGGCGTATTAAGTTGTTCGGTTGTCCTCACGTTACTGTGGCAAATAAAAGCAGGCATTTTACCTGAGCTGAACATTCATATTCTTGGAATAACAGCAGTAACGTTAATTTTAGGCTGGCGACTGGGAGCGTTGAGTGCAACTTTGGCATGCCTCGTCCATAGTTACTTTAGTGCTTTTACCTTGGTGGAGTTTGGTAATTTTTGGCTGTTTACTGCACTGATACCTGTCTACTTAAGCTATGGACTCTTTGCCCTTTGCTATCATCATTTACCGCGGCACTTTTTCGTTTATATTTTTGTTTGTGCATTTATTTTCGCAGGTACGGTGGGCTGTTTAAAGATACTTCTAAGCGCATTCTATTATTATGCAATCGATGCCTATACTTGGTATCAGTTGGCAGACAATTATCTCCATTTTGCCGTAATAATGTGGTTCCCTGAAGCCATGTTAAATGGCATGGCCATCACCTTACTCATTACATATCGCCCACATTGGGTAAAAACTTTTTTTGATAGGGAATACTTAGACAAATGATCTCCCACTACCGCTGTCCACTGTGTAAACTGCCTTTATATCAAGGCGGTGCAAGCTACAGCTGCAATAATAATCATCAATTTGATATTGCCAAAGAAGGCTATGTCAACTTACTACCCGTGCAAAATAAAAAATCAAAACAGCCGGGCGACAACCAAGAAATGGTCGCAGCGCGTCGGGCATTCTTCGAAACCGATCATTATCACTTTCTACGTGATAGGCTTGCACAAATTGTCTCTGAAAAAGCACCGACTACCCTGCTGGACTTAGGATGTGGTGAAGGCTTTTACACCCATGAAATAGCAAATCGCTGCGAGAATGCCAAAGTCTACGGGGTCGATATCGCAAAGCCTGCTGTCCGCTATGCCGCTAAACGCTATCCTCAAGTAGAATTTAGCGTAGCCTCCATCAAAGAGGCTCCTTTTGAAAATGAATTTGCAGATGTGATTGTGAGTATTTTTGCGCCAGTGTTCGCCGAGGAGCTCGTCCGTCTATGCAAACCATCAGGCAGTTTGTATGTCGTCTCACCCGGCGAGCATCATCTATTCGAACTCAAGTCTCTGATTTATGACAATGTAAAGCTACACAAAGCACCAGAAACACCACAAGGGTTTGAATTGGTTGAACGGACTAAATTACAACAAACACACAGAATGGAATTTGAGTGTGTTGAACACTTAATCATGATGACGCCATTTGCTTGGAAATTTAAGCAACAACACATGGACAGATTACAGAAGATGGACCATATCGAAATCACGCTCTCGTTTTTGATAAACCAATATCAGCGCAAGTAACCCAACATCAGATCACCAATTATGAGCAAATCGCTGCCTACTTGCTTGGTAGGCAGGAAAACAGAAACTACAGATTTTCTTGCATAAACGCTTTGTCCATTTTATCGAACATATCTTTTAGCAATCGCGCTAAATCTCTATATCTAGGTTTTCTTGAGGACAGGGGGGCATCGTAGCCATTGGCAACCATCTTCTGGTGCAGTTCTGTATACCAAGAATACAAAGCCGGATTTAACGGCGTTTCAGCTCTTTTACCAAGCCATAATAACCCTTGGACAGGAAGCGATAAAAAGAACAAAGCAATCGCAATGGCTTGCGGCAGATATTGAAAACCCAATTGGCTGGTCTGCAAAAACAGGGTAAACACCGCCAGCATAGGCATTGTATTTAAAGCAAGTTCTGTCGCCTTGATCACCCTAAATTCGGGGAACAACGGTGCTAATTCCTTGCGCATAGGCCACTCTTTCGAGTATTGACGTCCAAGTTGCACTTGCGAAATAAGACTTTTTTGCATCATAACTCCTAGGTGCTAACTTTTATATAAAAAATGAGGTAAAATCGACGTCTTTACTGTCAACTATACCTTAGTCTAAATGCGTAGCTTATATGCGCTATAGCTTTAAGCTTAATACGCAATAACTGTTATTGTCAAAACGGAAAGTCATTATGTCATCTCAGCATGTTTTGGTTCTTAATTGTGGAAGCTCCAGTCTTAAGTTTGCAATCATCGATAACGCAACGGGAGAGGAGATATTATCAGGTCTGGCTGAACGCCTAGCTGAACAATCACCACAAATTAAATATAAGTTCCAAGGCAACAAGGAAATCGTGCCCCTAAATAGTGGTGATGCGCACCAAGTTGCGATCACGACACTTGTAAAACTCATCAAAGATCTCGCGTTAGACGCAAATCTTGTCGCTGTCGGCCACCGCGTTGTACACGGCGGTGAGCGCTTTACACAATCTGTCATTATCGATGACTCCGTTATAAATGCTATCCAAGAAACGGCTAGTCTGGCGCCTTTACATAATCCAGCTAACCTACTTGGGATCCGCGCAGCTCAAGCAGCATTTGCGCATCTACCGCAAATTGCTGTCTTTGATACGGCTTTCCATCAAAGTATGGATCAAACAGCGTACCTTTATGCCCTACCTTATTCACTATATCGTGAACATGGTGTTCGACGCTACGGTTTCCACGGCACCAGCCATGCTTATGTATCGGCGCAGGCCATCGAGATTTTAGGCTTAAAAGATAAGCCATCTCGTATTATTACCGCACACTTAGGCAATGGTTGTTCCGTTACCGCAATTAAAGACGGTAAATCGGTGGACACCAGCATGGGCTTAACACCATTAGAGGGTCTAGTGATGGGCACCCGAAGTGGTGATATTGATCCGGGCTTGTTCTCGTTTTTAGTTAACCACCTGAACTATTCAACACAGCAAATTGACACCTTGTTGAATAAACAAAGTGGCCTTTTGGGTATTAGTGAGCTTTCTAACGATTGCCGAACGATTGAAGAAGCTGCACAGGAAAACCACCCTCAAGCAACACTGGCGCTTGATATTTTCTGTTATCGTTTAGCCAAACAAATTGCTAGCTTCTTGGTACCACTAAACGGTTTAGATGCACTTGTATTTACCGGTGGAATTGGCGAAAACTCTGATGTTATCCGTGAAAAAGTAGTAAACCAGCTTAACTTCCTTGGCATGCATATCAATAAAGCGCGTAACCTCAACGCACGCTTTGGAAATCAAGGTGTGATCACTGATGAGTCTCACTCTCCTGTCGCTATGGTCATCCCAACCAATGAAGAATGGGTGATTGCCAACGACGCAGCTACGCTTGCTAAAGGAGTGTAATGATGGGTCGTCGTATTATGCTTATTCCTATTTCAACGGGCGTTGGTTTGACGTCGGTGTCTGTAGGAATAGTCCGAGCACTGGAACAAAAAGCGGTAAAAGTAAACTTCTTCAAGCCAATCGCACAACCTCGTAAAGATGAAGTCGGCCCTGAGAAGTCAACACTCATCGTTCAGCAAGGTTCAACCATTGCCCCACCCACGCCCTTTGAGCTGAGCTACGCTGAGCAAATGATAGGTGATGGTAAAGGCGATGATTTGTTAGAAGAAATTGTGGAGCGCTTTGAAGGCACAGTACAAGACGATGAAGTTGCCATCATTGAAGGAATGGTTCCCACCCGTCGTCAACCTTACGCTGGCCGTGTAAACCGCGAGATTGCGCAAACATTAGGTGCAGATATTGTGTTTGTCTTAACGCCGGGTAATGACTCTATCGACGAGCTTGAAGACCGCTTAGAGATTGCCGCTGGTAATTATGGCGGTGTAAACCACCCTCGCGTATTGGGTTGTATTTTCAATAAAGTGAATGCACCGCTGGATGAAGATGGCAGAGCACGCGCCGATCTGGTTGATCAATACAAACCAGAAGAGCTTGAAAACGAAATGAATCGTTTGGCATCGCTGCCTATTTTCAGAAAACACCCATTTCAACTTTTAGGTGCCATACCATGGGACTTTGACTTAGTAGCGCCACGAGTTATCGACTTAAGCAATTATTTAAAAGCCGAAATCATCAATGCGGGTGATATGGAGCACCGTCGTCTGCGCCGTGTTACCTTCTGTGCAAGAACAGTATCGAACATTCTTAACCACTTTACACCAGGTGCTCTGTTGGTTACTCCTGGCGATCGGTCGGATATCCTAGTCGCAGCGTGTTTATCGGCCATGAATGGCACCAAGATTGGCGCTATCTTGTTAACTGGTGGATTCAAACCAGAAGAGAAGATCATGACCTTATGTGAGCAAGCGATGGATACCGGTCTGCCTATCCTTGCTACTGAGGCTGATACTTGGCGCACTTCTTTGCTATTACACAATTTCAATATGGAAGTGCCCAGCGATGACGAGCAGCGCATTGAGCGCGTAAAGCAGCACAACGCCCGTCACATCGATAGCGAATGGCTGGAAAGTTTGGCCAAAGGGGTCGCAAAAACTCGCAAACTCTCCCCTCCTGCGTTTCGTTATCTGCTAACTGATTTAGCTAGACGTGCAAGCAAAACCATTGTGCTGCCTGAAGGTAATGAGCCGAGAACGATTAAGGCAGCTGCTATCTGTGGTGCGCGAAATATCGCTAAAACCGTACTACTTGGGGACAGAGAAGAGATTGAACGTATCGCCCAGCAACAAGGTGTTGAGCTTAATGAAAACGTGACTATCTTATCTCCTGAAGAAGAGCTGCAAAAGTACATTGCGCCTATGGTTGAGCTACGTAAAAACAAAGGCCTAACCGAGGTCGTTGCGGCAGAGCAGCTGCAAGATAACGTCGTGCTAGGCACCATGATGTTAGCCGAAGGCCAAGTTGATGGCTTAGTATCTGGTGCGGTAAATACTACCGCCAATACTATTCGCCCACCACTACAGTTAATCAAAACGGCACCAGGCGCGTCGTTGGTAAGCTCAGTATTTTTCATGCTGCTACCGGACCAAGTGTTGGTATACGGCGACTGTGCAATTAACCCAGATCCAACGGCAGAGCAGTTAGCAGATATCGCAATTCAATCTGCAGATTCCGCTGCAGCATTCGGCATTGAGCCTCGCGTTGCCATGATCAGTTACAGCACAGGAACATCTGGACAAGGTGCAGACGTAGAAAAAGTGCGTGAAGCCACCGAGATCGCACAAAAGAAACGCCCTGATCTCGATATTGACGGGCCGCTGCAATACGATGCCGCCATTATGGAAAATGTCGCACGTAAAAAAGCGCCAAACAGCAAAGTCGCTGGTAAAGCAACGGTATTTGTCTTCCCAGATTTAAATACAGGTAACACCACATACAAGGCGGTGCAGCGAAGTGCTGAACTTGTTAGCATCGGACCTATGTTACAAGGTATGCGTAAGCCGGTTAACGACCTAAGCCGTGGGGCTTTGGTTGATGACATAGTATACACCATTGCCTTGACTGCTATTCAGGCAACACAAATCGAAGAATAATCTTTATACCAAGGGCTCAATGCATGAGCCCTTTTCTTTTTCACCTCACTAATCCTTTCTTTTGCCTAGAATTCAGGCGAACGCTCTGGTCTTTAAATTGACTTCGCTATACTATGAATTATACCAATTGGTATTTTTCCAAAAACAAGGGTTGGTAATGTCAAAGCAAACGCTGCAATTGCTCAAACAAGAATTTACGATACATAGCTTGGATTGCGATGACGCTGTTCCACAAGCAGTGTTAAACAGTGAAATCTTTTTTATTGCCAAAACTGAGGATGAACTCTCTATCGTTTGCGCGTCAGATATCGTAGTCAGTAGCCTCGCGGCTGAAAGTCATTGGAGAGCATTGGAAGTCGTTGGCCCGCTGGGGTTTTCGCTGACGGGGATTATGGCTAATATTTCTGGTGTGCTAGCAAAGTCCAACGTCTCTATTTTTACCTTATCAACATACGATACCGATTACATTCTTGTAAAAGAAAGCCAAATCCAGCAAGCGATGCAAGCGCTCAAAAAAGATGGATATTTATTACTTTGATTGAACTCTCACCACCAATCCAATATCGGCCAATATCCCAAATCGCAAACCCGATTGCGCACATTCCAAGTCCTTTTTCCGGCAAAGTCTTACCGCTAAGTACGCATCCAAACGCGGCGATTGCGTCTGGTATGTTAGGAATAGGCGTTTGCGTACAAATGCGTGTGCCTTTGTTGCTATCTCCTTGTAACGGAAAACTAATCCAGATCAGAAAAAATAACTGCGAATACATTTTACACGCCAATAACGGCTTAAAAATGTTACTGAGCTTAGAAATCGGCAATGAGTTTGCCAAACCCGAATATCTCAAAGCAAACAGCTTTGGCAAAACCACGATAAAGCTTGGAGAGCCGCTATGCTTTTTTGATATTCCACTCAGTGAAGCAAAAACCATGGCCGCCATTGTGCTACTCAATGCACAAAAGCTTGGTGCGTGTTATTATCCTTTAAAACAAGTATCTGCGGCCAAAGAGCCGATAATCACAATTGCAAGGGCGTGTGCTTTATGACAATCACCATGTATGGGATCAGCAACTGCGATACCATTAAAAAAGCCAAAAAATATCTTCAAGACAACAATATCGAATTCACCTTTCACGACTATCGCAAAGATGGATTAGACGAAGCTCTACTCACTGCTTTTATTGACCAACTTGGCTGGGAAAACGTGTTAAACAAACGCGGGACCACATACCGAGCGCTTAGCGAAGAACAAAAACAAAATCTCGATGCGCAGTCAGCTAAGCAACACCTTTTGGCGGCACCAGCCATGATAAAACGCCCTATTTTGCAGTACCAAGGTCAATATCACTTGGGTTTTAAAGCTGCACAGTATGATGAGATTTTTGCCTAATGAGCGAAGTAGTTAAGCTCGCTCAAGCTCTGATCCAAAGGGCTTCTGTTACACCTGATGATGCTGGCTGCCAACAATTAATGAATGAACGCTTGGCAAAGCTTGGCTTTATCATCGAAGAACACTTCTTTGTTGATACGCTCAACACCTGGGCACGAAAAGGCGACAGCGGACCACATTTTTGCTTTGCTGGACACACAGATGTAGTACCGGTTGGTGACGAGAGTCAATGGCAGCACCCGCCATTTGCTGCAGTGATTGAAAATGACATGTTACATGGCCGCGGAGCTGCTGACATGAAAGGCTCACTTGCAGCTATGGTCGTGGCAACGGAAAGGTTTATCGAAAAACACCCCAACCACAAAGGGTCATTGTCTTTTCTGATAACCTCTGATGAGGAAGGCCCTTTCGTGAACGGCACAACTCGAGTTGTAGATTTATTAGAAGCCCGAAACGAAAAAATTGATATGTGCTTGGTTGGTGAACCTTCATCACGCCATGAGCTTGGCGACGTAGTAAAAAATGGTCGTCGCGGTTCACTCACCGGACACCTAAAAGTGATTGGAAAACAAGGTCACGTAGCTTACCCTCATCTCGCGAAAAACCCCATCCACTTGTCTGCAGCGGCGATTGCTGAACTCAGTCAGACCGAGTGGGATCAAGGGAATGCATTTTTCCCCGCAACAAGCTTTCAAGTTTCCAATATTAATGGCGGAACAGGGGCTGGCAATGTGATACCAGGCTCTTTGCAAGTACAGTTTAACTTTCGCTTTAGCACCGAAGTTACAGCCGATGAGCTCAAACAACGTGTTATTGCAATTTTAGACAAGCATCAACTTGATTATGAGCTGAATTGGATACTGAATGGCTTACCGTTTTTAACAGAGCCAGGTCCATTGCTTGATGTGACGATTGCAGCCATCAAAGAAGTGACGGGAAGGCAAGCCACACCGGAAACTTCAGGTGGCACATCGGATGGCCGATTTATTGCCCAAACGGGATGTAAAGTAATTGAGCTTGGTCCAATTAATGCCACAATCCATCAAGTCGATGAATGCGTGAGTTGCAAAGACTTAGATCAATTAGCCTTAGTCTATGAAAAGATCTTGGAGAAGTTACTTGCCTAGCCGCTATATGCTTACAAGCGCTGAATGCAGCGCTTGTGGCGTTAATGAATCACATCTGGTTTTTTACCATGGTCGTCATGTGCATAGCGCAATCGTTTCTGATCTCAACGCCCTCTCACAAGCTGCAAAAAAGGCCGGTTTTGAGTTTTACATGGCATCCGCATATCGAGGGTTTGAAAGGCAAAAAGCGATTTGGAATAGCAAGTTTGCGATGCACCGTCCTGTTTTTGATATCTCTAACCGAGAGATAGAACTGAGTAATCTCTCAGACATCGACAAAGTAAAAGCAATTATGTTGTTCTCCGCCCTACCTAGTGCTAGCCGCCACCATTTGGGTACTGATCTGGATGTGTTCGCCAAAAACCTTGTACCGACAGGACAGTCACTACAACTAGAACCATGGGAATACCAGCAAGATGGACATCAGCACGAATTTTCGCTGTGGCTTGATGCGCATTTAGCAACTTTTGGTTTCTATCGGCCTTATGATTGCTATCGAGGGGGAGTTGCTGCGGAGCCTTGGCATATTAGCCACCAGCTAACGGCATCAAAACTTGTCACGTTGCAGTCCGTTGATGTGATTGATGCAGTGCTGAAACGTAGCGATATCAAAGGTAAAGACGCAATACTGACAAATCTCAGTGCACTACATCAGCAATTTATCACCAATGTAGCGCAGCCATAACGACTAATGCGACCTTAAGTTACTTAGACTAGGGCCTGTTGATCTTTCAAGTTTGTTTTTGCAGCAGTTTGATTGGTATTTATACAAGGCAGAGCCAGCGTAGCATAGTCATTCTATGTAAGTCTGGCTATAACACAGTAGAAATGCTAATCAAGCGCTGCCCTTTGGGTTCATCTGAGTGCGCTTTGTTCATTGTTGCTCAACTTTTGCCTAGATTACTAGGCGGCAAGTCGAGCGTCGCGACCAAAACACACTCAGAAGAACAAAAATCAAACAGCAAAGGTCAACAGGCCCTAGAAACGAAAGGTTATTTGTTTTTGTCGTGGATAGCGTCAAGTCTTGCCAGTAGACTTGAGGTATCAAAACGGTTGCCGCCAAGCGCTTGAACATCTGCATAATATTGGTCCACTAAAGCTGTAAGCGCCAAATTTGCGCCGTTACTTCTTGACTCGTCTAGTGCAATGCCTAAATCTTTTCTCATCCAATCGACTGCAAAACCAAAGTCATATTCGCCTGATAACATGGTTTTATAACGATTCTCCATTTGCCAAGAGCCAGCAGCCCCCTTAGCAATCGTTTCAATCACTTTTTCACCATCAAGACCCGCCTTTTTAGCAAAATGTAAGCCTTCTGCGAGCCCCTGTACTACACCTGCGATACAAATCTGATTGACCATTTTACACAGCTGCCCTGCACCCACTTCTCCAATTAATTGGCTAAAACGAGCAAACGCGGCCATGATTGGCTGCGCTTTAACAAACGTACTTTCGTCTCCTCCAACCATCACCGTCAACACGCCATTTTCTGCGCCAGCCTGACCACCAGATACCGGGGCATCTAAGAATTCAACTTGTAATTTCTTGGCTTCTTGCGCTATTTCACGGGCAACTTTTGCAGATGTTGTAGTATGGTCAACTATCACAGCTCCCGGCTTTACTCCCGCTAATACACCACTTTCGCCATATACGACTGAGCGTAAATCGTCATCATTGCCAACACACATAAATACAAAATCACAGTCAGTCGCTGCGTCTTTAGGTGTAACTGCAAAGTTGCCAGCATACTCAGCGGCCCATTTTTCGGCTTTGCTGGTAGTACGATTGTATACTGTGACTTGGTAACCCGCTTTTTGCAAATGCCCAGCCATTGGATACCCCATGACACCTAATCCTATAAATGCGACTTTCACTGACATATTTCTGTCCTATTTCGTTGTTATCTTAATAAGAATGGAGTTTTTATACCCGAGCACCTCTGTCATAGCAAATGAAAAAACCGCTTTGATACCGAATAACATGAATAAATCACACGGAGCCTGAAAGGATGGAGAATATTTATCGTTTTAGTGCACAACTTATTGATGGCCAAGTTTTGCCATTACAGTCTCTGGCGGGAAGACCGCTATTGATCGTTAACATTGCGAGCAAATGTAGCTTTGCTCCGCAACTGTCTGCACTTGAAAAGCTATACAGCAAATACAAACCTTTTGGATTTGAGGTATTGGCCTTTCCTTGTAACCAGTTCGGTCGCAATGAGCCACTTGAAGATGAAATGCTTAAAGAGTTTTACAATACACATTTCAATTTAAGCTTTAAGATCTGTACTAAAACACAAGTCAACGGACCTGATGCACACCCATTATTTAGCTATTTAAAATCTCATACCCGTGGTATCGCGCAAAACCGCGCAATTAAATGGAATTTTACCAAGTTTCTAATAAACTCTGAAGGCATGCTAGTATCTCGATATGCCCCAAGAACAAAACCAGAAACGCTTAAGTCAGTGATAGAGAGCCACATTAATCATGAGAATCGCCCTATTCAGTTCGCAAAACTATGAAGTGCCGTTTTTTGAGCAAGCCGTAAATTCCTACTCTGAACTTGAAATAAGTTTTATTAGTGAGTCACTCAATGAAAAAACGGTTTCGCTGTGCCAGCAATATGACGCGGTTTGTGTATTTGTAAATGACACTGTAAATGCGCAAGTGATTGATAAACTGGCTGACTATGGCGTTAAAACCATCGCCCTACGCTGCGCTGGTTTCAATAACGTTGATATTCAACAAGCAAAACAGCTAGACATAAAGGTTGTCCGTGTTCCAGCCTACAGCCCAGAAGCAGTTGCAGAGCATTGTATCGCGTTGATGCTAACGCTCAGCCGTAAGACACATAAGGCCTACAATCGAGTTCGTGAAGATAATTTTGATCTCAACGGCTTACTTGGTTTTAATATTTATAATAAAACGGTCGGTATCATCGGCTGTGGCAAAATTGGCCAAGCCTTAGTCAGTATCTTAAACGGCTTTGGTGCCAATGTGCTGGTTTATGACCCAAACATTGGAGAAGGTCCCTATACTTTGGTCTCTCTAGATATCTTACTAGCACAATCGGATATTATTAGCTTGCACTGTCCGCTTAATGAATATACTCATCATATTATTGATGATGCTGCGTTTGCCAAAATGAAAGCGGGTGTGATGCTTATTAACACCAGTAGAGGCGCGCTGTTAGATAGCAAAGCCTGTATCGCCGCGCTCAAGTCTAAACGCCTCGGTTACCTTGGCTTAGACGTGTATGAGCAAGAGTCAGAGCTATTTTTTAAAAACCACAGTGAAGAAATAATTCAAGACGATGTTTTCTCGCGTTTAGTTAGCTTCCCCAACGTACTAGTTACAGGACATCAAGGTTTTTTTACCAAAGAAGCACTAAAACAAATTGCAACAATAACCTGTGAAAACCTCGACGCAGCAAGACTGGAAAAACCACTAATGAACCAAGTCGTCTGATTTCAGAACCAAAAAAAAGAGCATATCAATCATGATGTGCTCTTTTGGTTACTTCAAAGTCGGGGGAAGTAATTTGATTTATGCTTTACTCTTCAATTCAGCCGTAACCTGAGCTAAACCTACTTCTGAAATTCTCATCGTGATCTCTTTTTGCTTAGCACTCAATAAAGAAATACCTTCAGCAACCATGTCATACACTTTCCAGTCTCCATCTTTGCTTTGACGAAACTTAAAATGCATGTCTATATCTGGTTTTGATTGCTCTCTTATTACCACCTTAACCGTCGCAAAATCAGCACCATCAGAAACCGGTAACTCTTCAAACAATACGTCTTGGCCTTTGTACTGTAAAAGTGCATTAGCGTAAGTAGATACAAGATAGTTATCAACCGCACTAATAAACTCGATGGCTTCGTCTCTTTTTAACCCTTTAATATGTTTACCAAGCAATTTAAAAGATACAAACTTCACATCGATGTGTGGCATCAAGCGACTACGTACTATGCCCTTCATCTGAGTTTCAGTTGCCTTACCATCTTGATTAACCGTTTTTATATCAGCAAATAGCTTATTGCCAACTTGGTTAATTAATTCATAAGGTGTGTCATTCGCAAACGCGACACCTGAGAAGATGAGAAAACTGAAAATAACAAGTAACTTTTTCATTGTTTAATCCTTATTAAACTGATGACACTAGTCTATCCAATTTGACGAGTGCAAATAAACATATCAATTCGCACCAAATTGATGCCCCTCCGACATCAATTAACGCAATGTAAAATTTCGCCTTACGATGACAATGACTCTTTATGAAGTCGTAAAGGAAAGGCGTATTCCCTTCATGGCGAGGCCTGCAGGGAAGTATACGGTGTTCAAACGATGAAAAATGTCAGAAATTGTATCAATTTATTTGGACGCTGAGCCTAGCGAATGTAGCCAAGCTCAGTATTGTTGCGTAAAGAGGATAAATTATTGTTGCTAGTGGGGACTACAGTTTCATATCTGCCGCAAAAAACGTGATGTTATCGTTGCTTTCTAGCTTTTTCAGCGTTTCAATTATCGCATCATGCTGCGGTGAAATTGATTCAAGTTGCTGCAAAGTAATTTCATTTTTTTCAAGCTTTTCAGCTAGGGTATTGCCAATAAATGCCATTCTCTGCTGCGCACAAACACTATTGGAAAGCCAACTACCACACAAAGAAACGATGCCTATGTTTGGCGCTTTCTTCATTAAGACGTGTTGCTCAATAGCAGGTAATCCCGCTAAGCAACTTACTCGACCACAAAATATCAAATGTGAAATCAATTGTTGGGTATGTGTACCTGTTAAATCTAGTGCGCCTTGCACCTCTGCTGCACCAAAATGAAGCTGCAGGGCATCGGCTAGGCCGGCAAAATCAGACTGGGTATACACGAGATCCGCACCTAGCTTTTCAAGCAGCTTTTTATATTTGGACTCGGAACATGCCGCCACCCCAAGCCCCACTTGTTTAGCAAATTGTATTGCCATTTGACCAACTGGATGATGAGCAGATTCGATTAAGATAGTATCACCTGCATTCAGTTGAAGCTTAAATAGCGCAATCAATGCACACATAGCAGGTGCAATTGCCGCTGAGGCGAGCTTACCATCAACATTTTCTGGCAGTACAGTAAGTGCGTGACTTGGCACCAAGGTAAATTCACTCATCGTGCCTTGCTCTCGAATGTCACCGTGCCAAAAAACCCGCGTACCCGGTTCAGGAAACCCCGTTTTACATGCTTTTTCCACAACCCCCACGGCATCTACACCAAACACTCTATTCGGTGTTTCTTCACAGGGACAAGCGGCCACTTTGGTATCGATAAAGCTTAAACCAACGTATTCAACTTTGACCAAGACTTGATCATCGGTTGCCTCAGGTAAGTTAATTTCTCCCTGCTCGAAGGTAAGTCCATTTGTGTGATTGAATCGGACTGCTTTCATCATATGCCTTTGCGTTATGTTAACAATAAAGTAGTGAGACTAAATTCATTAAACCATTGTTAGCATTTTGCCACAACTTTATTAGTGTAAATATGCCCCTCGCAATTCCAATTGTTTAGTGTCACAATGGCATCAGTCTTAGTGAACTTTCTCGCATTATGGATATTAGCAGCAGATTATTAATCTTTTTAGACGTTGTGGAACGTGGTTCCTTTGCCAGTGCCGCACAACTGAGAAATATCGATCGCTCTGTCATTTCTAAGCAGATGACCAAGCTGGAAGAAGAACTCGGTGTAAGATTAATGAATCGTACAACTCGTTCCTTCTCGCTCACCTCTGCAGGTTCCGAGATGGTAAAAAAAGCAGAAGAGCTAAGGCTGCTACTAAACGATACTCAGCGTATCGCACAGAATTATCACACCGAGCCTAAAGGATTGCTTAAAATCGCCAGCTCTACTGTGGTAGGTCGACGCTATGTACAACCTGTTATCAATGACTTTCAAAAACGTTTTCCTCATGTTGAAGTTGAGCTTAGGCTTGAAGATAGGCTCGTGGACTTAGTGGGTGAAGGTTTTGATTTAGCTTTTCGTGTCGGCGAGCCGAAAGATTCATCGCTTATCGCCCGCAGAATTGCGCGCAATCGATTGCTCATATTAGCAAGCCCAACGTTCTTAAAAACCCATGGCACGCCAAACTCGCTCGAGGAGCTCAGCGAATTACCTGCAGCAACCTACGCCAGTGATGCATTAAGGTTTACCAGTATCACCTATCAAGACGAGCAAGGTATCGAACAACAAATGCCAGTGAAGAGTATCTTCAGAACCAACGACGGAGATACATTAATGGAAAGTGTCCTATCCGGTACTTGTTATATTGTTGCACCAGCCTTTTTAGTCGGCAAAGAAATTACTGAAGGCAAATTACAACCGATTTTAACTAATACAAAACTGGTCGATTTTGCAGCGATGTATGCACTCTACCCCCACCGCGACTTGCCAGTTAGAACAAGACTCTTTTTAGATGCATTCCGGGCATATATTGGTGAAGAGACCCCAATATGGGAAACTGAAATCCCAGGGTTTGAACAAATGTACGGCTTTATCCCACCTAAACCCATGTTAACTTTCTAGTCGACTGCAATTTATTCGTATATCTGGGCTGCAAGCTTTTTGCAGAGGGAGGGTATTGACCTTAACCGTCTAACCTTTTCATCGCGCCTCTCACCATGTTCTGGGAATTAATCCACTTTACGCATTCGCTTAGCGAGAGTGGTTCACATATCTGAAAGCCCTGAATATAAGGACAGTCTAAGCTATATAAATACTGCAAACAGGCATCGCTTTCAACACCCTCGGCAACAATACTGCAATTCAATTTACGCGCTAAAAACATACTGGTTTCTACTATGGCTTGATCTTTTTCACTTTCATGACTTAGCCTTACAAACGAACCATCTATTTTAATCTGCGAAATTGGTAACTCTTTTAGAATAGAAAATGAAGAAAAACCAGTCCCAAAATCATCAATACTCACTGCAAATCCCATGTCTATTAGTGTTTCAATTAAGCTTCTCGCTTTTTCCACTTCTTCCATTACGGTGCTTTCTGTAAGCTCAAATACTATATGAGTTGGGTCCACTCGATGAGTATCCAGTAGCATGGCAAGGGTATTAATTAGATTCTGTTCAGCAAAATCTTGGCAGGAAAGATTGATATGCACAACCAACTTGTCATCTATTTCAATCAATATTGCGAGGTCTTGGAATACACGGTTAATCACAAACGCACTCAATTGCCTGATCAAATTATTGCGCTCCGCTAACTCAATAAACTGATCTGGCATTATCATTGTGCCATCGGACTGAGGCCACCTTAATAGCGCTTCTACTCCATGAATATCACCGCTTTGAGAACACACTATCGGTTGATAATAGAGCGTCAGTTCACCTCGAGCGAGCGCAACTTTGAGGTTAGCCAACAGTTGGAATTCAGCCTCAATTCCCTCATGGAGCTCTTCATCGAAGATGACGATGCTTTGACGGCTATGTTTGGCCGAATACATGGCAATATCGGCTTGCTTCAAAAGGTCAAACACATCAAGTTGGCGCGATTTAGTCCATAAGCTTGCTCCTGCACTGTACGTCACGTCCAGCTGCAACTCTTCAATTTCTATACCTGACTTTAATTCGCTCAGCAGTGCATTATTTTGCGAGTAAATACAATTTACGTCAGTCACGTCCATCAGAATGATAAATTCATCGCCGCCCATGCGATATAACTTGCTACGAGGAAGCAATGCTGCGCGCATTTTGTGGGCAAGTTCCACCAGTAATTTATCACCAAAGAAGTGCCCTTTTGCATCATTGATCTGTTTGAAATTATTCAAATCAACCAAGATAACACTAAAGTCGAGCTGCTGATGTTTACGTTCATTAATGGCATCAATGCAGCGCTGACGATTCTCCAAATCCGTTAAAAAATCATGTTCAGCGTTATATTTGGCCTGCGTTGCAATTTCATTTAATTCTTGCAGGCTAGTTAGACTTAGACAATTCACCACAAAAACAAAAATGGAGCCAAGAAACAGGATTAAACTTAAGCCTTGCTCAATAAAACTAGCGCTATTGTGATCGTACAGGAAGTAGGCAAAGCTCAAGTATCCGAGTTCAAACAGAGCCATAAGAATTAACAACACTCGCCACCCGACCGACGAGGTTAATCGACATATTTTAAAGGCCGGAGAAAAAGCTAATCCCATGATAAAGCTGCCAGCTAATACTAATATAAGTGCAATCAAAGGAGTCGTCGTGGATGGAATACAATGGTTAGAGTATAGATTATAAATCTGCTCTTGCTCGGGACAGGCTAAATTATTCAACAATTGGCGGGGAACATAGCAGCGGACTTGACAGCCCGCTCACATAGGCTGGTTGGCCTTGATTAACAGTTAGTCTGCACTTTTTAAAATTCGATAAAGTTGATCTTTTAACCACAGCCTCTTTTTCTTCAGTGATTCAAGATACTCATCACTTGAGTGCTCTACACCATCTTCAATTCGAATAACTTCATTGTCCACTTCATGGTAATCTTTAAATAACTTTGAGAAATGTCCATCAGACAGTTTCAAGTCGTGAATTTTATCTTTAAATTCTGGGAGTTCTTTAGCTAGGCTGTGGCGTTCAATATTCATCGTTTTATTCCCATAATTAGCTAGGTAATCTGAGTTTGAGTACAAACCTCAGGTTAAGGCTGAAAATGCATTTGAGTTTTGGGTAGACCCAATCAATGCGCCGTTAGTGACAGTGATTTCGAATACATTTTTTGAAGTTACTGTCTGATTGGGTCTGTATTCATAGTACGCTGCTACCTTCCTTGAATATTGATCTAACGCAAATCACATTCAGTTATAAACAATCAAAGTTTTTGTCGTTTCTTTATACTGTTCGAGATACAAAATCGAGGACCTTTGGCCACATTCTTAGGGTTTCTCGCAAAGTCGCTAGCCGCCTAGATGCAATTGTTGTAAAATGTCGGCGTTTCTAAGCAAATCTATCTAGCAACTTTTGAGGAAAACCTGTGAGCGAACAAAAACAGTCTCTTAGTTATAAAGACGCTGGCGTTGACATCGATGCGGGCAACGCATTGGTCGAAAGAATTAAAGGCGTAGTGAAAAAAACTCGTCGCCCAGAAGTAATGGGTGGCATTGGTGGTTTTGGTGCACTATGCGAACTTCCAACTGGATATAAAGAGCCTGTTTTGGTTGCTGGCACTGACGGTGTTGGTACTAAGCTACGCTTAGCTATCGATTTGAAAAAGCACGACACAGTAGGTATTGACCTAGTTGCTATGTGTGTTAACGATCTTATTGTCCAAGGCGCTGAACCCCTATTTTTCTTGGACTACTATGCTACAGGCAAGTTAGACGTTGATGTTGCGGCGGACGTAGTATCTGGTATTGGTAAAGGCTGTGAACTATCTGGTTGTGCGCTTATCGGTGGTGAAACGGCTGAAATGCCAGGCATGTACGAAGGCGATGACTACGATATGGCAGGCTTTTGTACTGGCGTGGTAGAAAAGTCTAAAATCATTGATGGAACTAAAGTTGCGGCTGGCGATCAGCTGATTGCATTGGGTTCAAGTGGTCCGCACTCAAACGGCTACTCTCTAATCCGTAAAGTACTCGAAGTATCTGGCGCAGATACTAACGCAGAGTTCGAAGGCAAAACTCTAGGCGAGCACCTGCTAGAGCCAACGCGTATCTACGTGAAGCAAATCTTAGCGCTATTAAAAGAAGTTGATGTTCACGCACTTTCTCACATCACTGGCGGCGGCTTCTGGGAAAACATCCCTCGCGTGCTACCTGAATCTGCAAAAGCGGTGATCAAAGGTGATAGCTGGCAATGGCCTGCAATCTTCAACTGGTTACAAGAGAACGGTAACATTGCAACTCACGAGATGTACCGCACATTCAACTGTGGTGTTGGCATGATCTTAGTTGTTCCCGCTGACAAGCTTGAGCAAAGCCTTGACATCCTGAAAGCACAAGGCGAGAACGCTTGGCACATCGGTGAAATTCAAGACGCTCAGGCTGGTGAAGAGCAAGTTGAGATCTTAGGTGGTGCCGAGTAATGGCACCCACTCGCCTTGTTGTTCTGATTTCTGGTAGTGGTTCAAATTTGCAAGCAATCATTGATGCTTGCAAAGCTGGCTATATTCAAGGTGAAATTGCTGCCGTTATTAGTAATAAAGCGGACGCATACGGCCTAACCAGAGCGCAAGAGGCTGGTATAGCAACATCTGTTTTAGACCATAAACAATATGCTTCTCGTGAAGAGTATGACGTTGCGCTTGGTCAACTAATTGATAGCTTTACACCAGATTTGGTTGTATTAGCTGGATTTATGCGTATTCTAACTCCAAACTTGGTGCAAAAATTTAGAGGAAAAATGTTGAACATTCATCCTTCTTTGTTGCCTAAGTATCAAGGGCTGAACACCCACCAAAGAGCAATCGATGCAAACGATGCAGAACATGGTGCTAGCGTTCACTTTGTCACAGAGGAGTTAGATGGTGGTCCTGTGGTCTGTCAGGCCAAGGTCGCTGTTCTTCCAGATGATACGGCAGAGTCACTGGCGCAACGTGTGCATAAGCAAGAACACATTCTTTATCCTTTGGTGGTCAAATGGTTCAGCGAACAAAGACTAACAATGGAAGCAGACTATGCTGTTTTTGATAACAAAACCTTACCAGTTCAAGGTGCGCCGTACCCAGAAAAATAAAAAATGGAGCGCTGTGCTAATTGGTATTAGCGCTCTACTTTCCACTTCGACATTTGCGAACTCACTCACTGAATATCACGCCGAATACCAAGTTTCACGCAAAGGTAAGGTTCATGGTAGTGCCACGCGAGACCTCACAAAAATAGCGGATGCAACATACGCTGTACGTTACAAAAGCGATATCGAATGGATGATTTTTTCAGACGTAAGAACTGAAGAATCATTGTTTAAAGTCGCTGAAAATACCGTCAGCCCACTACATTACAGTATGACTCGTGAAGGGACTGGCCCAGATAAAAGCTACAAAATTAAGTTTGATCACCAAAACCAAGCAATCACCTCCAGTGAAGAAAAGTATCCACTGAAAGTGAAATGGCTTGAGAATCAACAAGATTTAATTAGTTATCAAGTACAGCTGCGAGAAGATTTAAAGGCGGGAAAGACCAAGTTTAGCTACCCAATCATAGACAAAAAAGGCGACCAGCGAAGCTATGATTTTGAAGTGGCCGGCGAGGAAATGATCACTCTGCCTTTTGGCAACGTCAAAACCATCAAAGTTAAACGCGTTTATGATGATAGCGATCGTCAGGCCATTGCTTGGTTTGCACCAAGTTATGATCATATGCTGGTGAAAATGTACAAGGGTAAAGATGGTATGGAGCAATTTCAGATAGAGCTTAAAACCTACCAACCCAAATCAGAGAGTTGATAGCAACATCGTTAATTCATCAAGGCGGTTCAACTAAGCCGCCTTTGCTTACAAAAACTCAGAACTACACCTTCTCACCTAATTTGAATAAAGCAAACTCACCGGGCTCAAGTTTCTGCCACTGTTCATCGTTGGTCAGCGGTCGCGTTGCAATAACAGTAACAACATCATCTGGTGTGGTTTCTTTTTGAAAATCCACCACCATATCCGCATCAATTAAGGTAGCCTTACCAAATGGGGCTCTACGGGTTATCCAATGTAGGTTATTGGTGCAATACGCCAACACATAAATGCCATCGGTTATCAACATGTTGAATACCCCTTTGTCTCTCAATGTGTGCGCTAGCTTTGCGATATACCTGAAAACTGAGACCATGTTTGACGGGCGGCTTGGGTATTTTTCTCTTACTTTGTCCAAAATCCAACAAAAGGCAAGTTCACTGTCTGTATTCCCAACAGGTCGATAGAAATCAGTTTTTAAATCTTTATAGTCCGAAAGCTGACCATTGTGAGCGTAAGTGATCTCCCGACCCCATAATTCACGAGTGAACGGGTGGGTATTTTCAAGACAAGTTCGCCCCCTATTTCCCTGTCGAATATGACTTATTACAGACACGCTTTTAATCGGATATGCTTTGACCAGTTTAGCAATTTCAGACTGACAGCTCGGCTCAGGATCTTTAAATGTTCTACATCCTTTTCCCTCGTAAAAGGTGATACCCCAGCCATCTTTGTGAGGACCCGTATTGCCACCACGCTCCAACAAACCAGAAAAGCTAAAACAAATATCCGTCGGTACGTTCGCCGACATCCCCAAAAGCTCACACATAAATCACTTAAACCCTAAATATCATAAAGTTATGATTAAAATACAAATCACAAATATCAAAAGGTCACACGTTTGGTCACACTTTTGACTAGTAGCTCGATTATCTTAATAGTCATACTACTGAATTATTGGCGGTAAGTTTATCATGTATCTCTGTGTCTTTACTTTTTTAAATTCAACTACCTTGAGAGCGGTATTAATACGATTATTTTGAATGACTGTCGGGCTGTTCTCATCTAGAAAGCACTTTATTGGTTGAGAACTTTAATGACCACCCCAAGTTGACTGATAGATAGATCACATAGACACAAAGTAGATTACGAACTGAGGGTTACTTCGCAATATCTAACCAAGTGCCACCCGTAAGCATATCTAGATCATGCGCTTTTAACTCAAAGACCGAATTGGGCGTGCCTGCAGCAGCCCAAATACGATCGTATCGCTTTAAATCTTTATCAATTATCGTCAACACGGAATCAGTGTGTGCCACAGGAGGCACACCGCCAATGGCAAACCCGGTTTTTTCCCGCACAAAGTTTGCATTCGCTTTTTCGAGCTTTACATTAATTGCAGCTTCCACTTTTTTCACGGACACTTGGTTGCTACCAGAAGCAATTATCAAGACCGCTTTTTCTGTATTGCTATCTTTAAATATCAGAGATTTGGCGATTTGAGACTCAGTGCAACCAATCGCATTTGCAGCATCTTTCGCAGTACGAGTAGAGTCTGCAAGCTCTGTAACGGTGAAGTTATGCCCACGACTGGCTAGGAACTCTTGAACACGTATTGATGAGGATTTTAACGGCAGTGACATCCAATTGCTCTTCCATGCTGTGGTAGTTAAAACCAATCTAACAGCTAGTGAGCGGATTTTAAACATCCAGTATGTTTTATACTATTTGTGATATGAGGCTAACCCTATCTCGGGAGTAGCAGTGAAAAATATCCGAGTATCCCATTAAGAGAAACTCGGATCATGGCTGTATATAAACACTCAAGATATTAAGTTCAGTAAAGTCTATATTGTTACCACATACCATTGGTACGCAAGGCTAGCACCAGCCAATGAGCATGCTAATAAAAAGTTCATTACCTCTTTTGAGCTAAGTGAACGAGACTCCCGAGAAAAATGCTTAGCATGTAATCTCATACCAAGTGGTTGCAATTCTTTTTCATGTTTTGGCAATGCAATCAATCCAGCTAGTAGCATGACTAAACAAAGCATATAACTACCTTGCACGATAAAGAATAGAGTAAGTGAAAATGCGGTGATAGAAAAAATCCAAGAAATGAATTTGAACATAGCAGCTCCGTTTGCTATCAGTGTTACCAGTTTGATTTTACGATCATCACGCTGGCTAGTTTCTAATTTTAATACGGAGTTTAGAGTTATTAGTTTAAAAGTACAAGCAGACTAAAGTATTAGCCCTTATTTTCGAATAATGCCTTCATAAACTCATAGAATGCCTCTGCCTTGCGTGTCTTCAGCGAGTGCTGAGGCCTGACAAACCAAATAGGTGCGTCGTCACTTTCGAGACAACCTGGAATTATAGGTACTAACTCACCTCTTTTTAAGTTATCTCTGATGGCGATGTGAGATTTAACTGCAATGCCATGCCCAGCCAAGGCGGCTGAAGTCATGTTGTCTGAGTTTGAAATCGTAAAACGAGTTTTTGCGTTAAAGTGTACAATTCTACCGTTTGGTTCTTTTAACTTAAATTCTCGTTGCCAAGGTAAGCATACAAAAAAGTGGTTTTGTAATTCGCTGATATTATCAGGCATGCCATAGCGGTCAATATAGCTCGGCGCTGCACATAATATCCGGTGGTTATCGCATAGTTTTCTCGCCAACAACCCAGAATCAGCCAGTTGCCCAACGCGTATCGCTACATCTTGAGCACCTTCAACTATGTTTACAAACTGGTCGTTGATCAGGAAATCGAGTGCTAATTGCGGGTGCGCTTGCTCAAATTGACTTAGGTTTGGCATCACAAATTGTGAAAACACCCAAGGCGGCATAGTAACACGAAGTAACCCGCTCACCGCTGATCCCCTTGCACCTATTTCGTGCTCAGCATCATAAAGCGCCTCTAATATATGCTCCACCCTCTCTCTAAAAGTACTTCCGGCTGGGGACAATGTTAGCGTACGACTATCTCTAAACAGCAAAGTCGTACCTAAATGTTGCTCTAACTTATTAAGACGATGACTAACTGTCGCGGGTGAGAGTCTCAATTGCTTCGCAGCATTAACCACTCCTTGATGTTTAATAATAGCTAAGAATGTTTCGAGTTCAGCGATTGAATACATGTCGATTTAGTTTTTTCGAATCTTGCTTTCGAATATGCGCGCTTTGTTTAAATTTATCAAATAAATATACTGCTTCTCATCGCAACTAAATTGGAATTATCAATGAAACGCATCTTAATTAGTCTATACGTTATGTTAGGAGGTCTAATGCCG
This sequence comes from Pseudoalteromonas sp. CO348, assembly GCF_004208845.1. Classification (NCBI taxonomy): domain Bacteria; kingdom Pseudomonadati; phylum Pseudomonadota; class Gammaproteobacteria; order Alteromonadales; family Pseudoalteromonadaceae; genus Pseudoalteromonas; species Pseudoalteromonas sp. CO348. The sequence goes on from NZ_SGPI01000017.1 coordinate 426,788, forward strand.
AATATTAGCCAAGCCAACTCAAAGGTTGAACGCCCGGAAGTTATTTTCTTTGATGTCAATGAAACCTTGCTTGATTTAGAGTCAATGAATAAAACGGTTAGCCAAGTTTTGGGTGGCGATGAGTCCCTATTACCTCTTTGGTTTTCCACTATGCTACATCACTCGTTAGTGACTACGGTAAGTGGTGATTATCAAGATTTTGGCAAGATAGGCGTTGCCGCGCTACAAATGGTTGCAAAAAACAAAGGCCTGACGATAACTGACGCACAAGCTAAACAAGCAATTGTGCCCGCTCTGCTCTCTTTGCCCCCGCATGAAGACGTCATTCCAGCGCTAAAACGGCTCAAACAAGCAGGCTTTAAACTCGTGAGTTTAACCAATTCATCGAATGCGGGGGTTAAAGCGCAGTTTGAAAATGCCGGTCTAATCACCTATTTTGATCAACGCTTGAGTATCGAAGACATTAAAGTGTATAAGCCCGACCTTAGAACCTATGAGTGGGCGTTACAGCAACTAAATATTCGCCCAGACCAAGCGCTAATGGTGGCGGCTCACGGCTGGGATGTTGCCGGCGCTAAAGCCGCGGGCATGCACACAGCATTTATTGCAAGACCACAAAAGCAACTCTACCCACTGGCAGAAGCACCAGATTACGTGCTACCTGACTTAACAAGTTTGGCTGACGAGCTCACCACTTCTGGAAACGAGTAACATTGAAAAATATCAGCTGGCACCTTGATACCAGCTGATAAAAATGCTCCGCATGCTTTATCTACATAATAAATGTACTAGATTTAAGGAGGTGAATCGAAGGAATAGCCTCCATGAATATAAATAAAAACACCCACATTGTGATCTGGATAATCATAGGTGTTAGCTTAACTATCCACGGCGCATCCCTTTTACTGAGCAATACGCTTCTTAATAATATAACTTGGCCGTTGATAGAAGCCCATGCAGTGGTTGAAACCTTCGGCTCCGCTGTCGCCCTTTTCATTGCATTGGCCTTGTTATTTTTTGAAAAGTACAACACCGGGACAAGTTTTAATATCGAAATCGCCACGGCGCTGCTGGTAATGGGGATCTTAGATGGATTCCATGCCGCCGTAAATGTTGGCCAAACCTTCGTTTGGCTTCACAGTATCGCGACTTTCTTCGGTGGTCTCACTTTTATCACCCTTCTTGCTCACAACCGATTTACTTGGTTTAAAAATCGCTATTGGCTGATCTGCGCATGCACAGCCGCTATCATCACCGGCATCATAAGCCTAGCTTACCCTACGGATTTACCACACATGGTTGAGCAAGGTCACTTTACTGGTACAGCGATGGCACTCAACGTCATTGGCGGTACTATGTTTTTTGTCGCCGCAGTTAAAATTCTCCTTGTATATCGTGACTCTCATAATGTGAGCGATTTGCTCTTTTGCTTACATTGTTTCCTATTTGGCGCAGCCGCTATTATGTTCGAGCAATCCAAGTTGTGGGATACCGCTTGGTGGGGCTGGCATATTTTAAGGTTAATGGCCTATATCGTCGCTTTAGGGTTTTTACTAGTTGAAGGAATGCAAATCTTACAAGAGTTAAAACAACATAAAGAGCAGTTAGAAGAGTTAGTGAGTGAGCGCACTCGCTCACTAGTAGAGACCAATCAAAAGCTAGAAGAAACCGTCGCCTATCTCAACCGTACTCATACGCAATTACTAGAACGAGAGAAAATGGCATCGCTTGGCGATTTGGTTGCGGGTGTTGCACACGAAATCAACACCCCCATCGGGATTGGCATCACTTCCACCACTTATCTACAGCAGCACTTAGACGACCTCACTATGAAGTACCAAACCAAAGTGCTCTCTACCGGAGTATTGGAGGACTTTATTTCAGATTCAACTGGCGCTTGCAAACTGCTATTAAAAAACCTCCAACGCACCGCGAATTTAATTAATAGCTTTAAGCAAGTCGCTGTCGATCAATCTTGCGAGCAAGTGAGGGCCTTTAATGTTCATGATTATGTTCAAGAGATCATCGCGGCGCTCAGTCCAGAGATTAAAAAGCATGACCATAAAATCAAGTTTCATTGCGATCCCGGCCTTATCGCCACGACCTATCCCGGTGTTATTTTTCAGATCATTTCGAATTTAGTCGCAAATTCCATTGCACATGGCTTTAAAGAGTCAGAACAAGGTGAGATCACCATTGAATTCTTTAAACATGATGAACACATTGAGCTTATTTATAAAGACAATGGTAAAGGTATGTCGGAGCTTGAATTAAGTAAGTTATTCGAGCCATTTTACACCACCAAAAGAGGAAGTGGCGGTATGGGACTTGGCGCTTATATTATCTATAACTTGGTGACTCAAGGGCTAGATGGAGATGTACACACCGTGAGCGAGCCCGGCAAAGGACTCGAATATAGGATAGCATTTGCTAATAAGCAGGCGACGCCATTAAAAGTCGTTTCTTAACCGGATGACTGATTGAGTACTGCCACAATAGTCAGTACTCAATACTTCTATAATAATTAAATTAGAAAAACCCTAAAGGACTGGTGCCATAGCTCACTAAGAGGTTCTTGGTTTGTTGGTAATGATCCAGCGCCTTTTTGTGAGTTTCTCTGCCAATGCCGGATTTTTTATAACCACCAAATGCCGCGTGTGCAGGATACATATGATAACAGTTAGTCCACACGCGGCCCGCTTCGATTTGTCGACCAAATTGATATGCGCGATTCATATCTCTAGTCCACACCCCAGCACCTAAACCAAACTCAGAGCTATTCGCCAATTCCAACGCCTCCGCTTCATCTTTAAAAGTACATAAAGAGATCACCGGACCAAATATTTCCTCTTGGAATACCCGCATTTGGTTATGCCCTTTTAACAGCGTGGGTTGAATATAAAAGCCTTTATGATAACCCTCGCCAAGCTCTGCGACTTCACCACCGATTAACACTTCAGCCCCTTCCTTCTTGCCAATATCAATATAGCTAAGAATTTTATCAAATTGAGCTTGTGAGGCTTGTGCACCAACCATGGTTTCTGTATCAAGCGGATTGCCGCGTTTAATCGCCTTAGTGCGTTCGATGACTTTGGCTATAAAGTCATCGTATATATCTTCTTGCACGAGCAATCGCGATGGGCAAGTACATACTTCTCCTTGGTTAAAGTAGGCCAGCACAGCGCCTTCAATACACTTACTTAGGTAATCATCGTCAGCTTGCATCACATCATTAAAGTAGATATTAGGCGACTTACCCCCTAGCTCCACCGTTGAGGGAATGATATTTTCAGCCGCACATTTTAGAATGTGAGAACCCACTGGAGTCGAACCTGTAAACGCAATTTTTGCGATACGCGTACTCGTAGCAAGCGCTTCACCCGCCTCTTTCCCAAAACCGTTTACGATATTAACCACGCCATTTGGTAATAAATCAGCGATAAGTTCCATCAACAACAAAATAGATGCAGGCGTTTGCTCCGCAGGCTTTAGCACTACGCAGTTTCCAGCAGCGAGAGCGGGTGCCAGTTTCCAAGCGGCCATAAGTAATGGGAAGTTCCATGGGATGATCTGTCCCACAACGCCCAGAGGTTCATGAAAATGATAGGCCACGGTTGACTCATCAATTTCACCAATGGCTCCTTCTTGAGCACGAATACAACCTGCAAAATAGCGGAAATGATCAGCAGCGAGCGGAACATCAGCGGCTAGCGTTTCACGTACAGCTTTACCATTATCCCATGTTTCGGCTACCGCTAGGTATTCAAGGTTTGCTTCTATTCGGTCTGCGATTTTGAGTAATATATTGCTTCGTTCAGTGACCGAAGTTTTACCCCACGCCGCCTTTGCAGCATGGGCGGCGTCAAGTGCCAGTTCAATGTCTGCATTATTTGAACGCGGGATCTGACAAAACACTTCGCCATTAACAGGACTAATATTGTCGAAGTACTGGCCGTCAACGGGTGGCGTCCACTCACCACCAATAAAGTTTTGATATTGCGACTTAAAGCTGACGACTGCACCTTCAGTGTTTGGATTTGCGTATATCATTTTTACCTCTGCAACTTGTGTTATTTATTTGGGCTTCATTCGTCCCAATTTTGTTTTTACTAATATTTGACATTAGCCAAGTTCACCTTTAAAAACTTAACTTAGGGTCTCGGAATGTATACGCACAGTCCAAAAATAACCGAGAAGGAGTGCATTGTTTGCAGATCTCTAAACATCGCAGTCGTGTCGAACGCTTAGTTGAAAACAAAATAAGTTTTGCTGCCAATCAAGTAGAGCTTAGCGTCTATGACACATACGAAAGTACCAATAGAGTCAAACTCGCCTCTAATGAAGTGTTGTTTTGTGCGATGATCACTGGTAAAAAAGTGATGCACGTAGACAGTTGTGACTATCACCAGCCCTTTTTACCTCATCAAAGCTTCGTATTGGCACCAGAACAAACCGTATTTATAGACTTTCCCGACGCCAGCTTATCCGCTCCCACCACCTGTTTAGCAATCGAGATCAGTCGAGAGAAAATTAATACCGTGAGCGAGAAGTTAGCGCTTTCGCTTCCTAGTGATTTTAATTATCAAAAGCAGCTGGTTCACACCGAGCATAACTGGCAAACCCAGCACTGCTTGGGGCGATTGCTCCATCTATTCAGTGAGAATGAAGCTGAGCGGGGGTACTTTATCGATTTGGCAATGGATGAACTAATTGCAAGACTACTACAGCAACAAAGCCGAGATCTGCTGTTAGGCGCAGTAAAACAAGCACCAGATCATAATGGTTTGTATCAAGCGGTGCATTATTTGGAGACTCATTTAGACGAGCCATTAGATGTAGAGAAACTTTGTAAACTTAGCTGCATGAGTAGAAGTCGCTTTTTCAATCAATTTAAAAAATCATTCGCGACGACGCCACAGCAGTGGCTCCAAGCACGGAGACTAACTGAAGCAAAGGCAAAACTAAAAGCAGGAATTCAGATCACCGCAATTAGTTTTGCACTCGGCTTTAAGCATCCAAGTCAATTCAGTCGAGCGTTTAAACAAGCCTTTAATATCACGCCGAAGGACTATCAACTTCAGGCACTAAAAGCCGATAAAAACGACTGGTTACTCCGTTAGTCCAGCCAAAACCCTGTTGCACCACGTATTCTCCGCCACTTGCCTGTTTATCCGGTTCAACCACATTATACTTCTCAAGCAAACAGCCGATTTGCTCAAAGCCGGTTTCAACAGCATAAAGCCATGCTTGCATAATCTTATTCGCGAGTTGATTTTGACCATATGCCCTTAAACCTGACACCGCAAACCACTGCAGTGGTGCCCAGCCATTAGGACTGTCCCACTGCTGTGAAGTAGTGACTAAGGTACTAACCAATCCACCTTGCTGCAAAAACTCTGCCTCGAGTTTTTTGCCAATATGCTCTGCCTGCTCGGGTGTAACCAGCTCAGCAAACATAGGCACAACGCCCGCTAGAGATTCAACGGAGGTACGCGCATAATCATTAAGATCCACATCGAAAAACCAGCCTTTTTTATCACACCAACAATATTTCTGTATCAGTGCACTGCGATTTGACGCTAAATTGGCATAGTACTGCGCTTGCGTTAGCTCGTTTAATTTCTCAAAACAACGTGCGATTTGCGACTCAAGCAATACTAGTAGTGCATTTAAATCCACAGGGATAATGTCTGTTGTACGAATGCTCGCTAAATCGTCAGCGTTTGCTAACCAACGGCTACTAAAGTCCCACCCCGACTCACAAGCCGCACGAATGTGCTGATAAAAGGTTCCGCTGTCCGTAACCGCTGCGGCTAATTCTATATCCTCAATAAAAGACTCTGGGCGCGGTGCTGCAAGCGGATCCCAATAGCGATTCAGTGTGCCCCCACATGGCATGTTGACGACTCGGTACTGCGCTTTTTTATCCGTGCAACTCAAATCCTCTCCGGTCTGCCAAAACTGATGTTCTTTCAGTAATGCCTGAGTAACTCGCGACAGCCACTGCTTATAATGAGATTTTTCCTGCCACAGTAAATCAACCATTAATGCCGTTACAGGTGGCTGGGAGCGACTTTGGTAATAATCTCGATTACCGTTAGGTACATGTCCAATACGATCAATAAGACTCACAAAGTTATCTAACATTCCCTCAACGAGATCGCTTCTGTTCGCATCCAAAAGCCCGAGTGCCGTAAAGTAGCTATCCCAGTAATAAATCTCGTTAAAACGTCCGCCCGGTACAACATACGGATGGGGTAAAGGTAGCAAGGAGCCTTTAGCAACGGTGCTCGGCTTTCTAGATAAACGCGACCACAGCGCACTGATATACTGCTGCGCACTAGTAAAGTCTGGTAAGGCATCTAACTCTTTGTTGGCAACAAAGTCAAAATGCGCATGCACAAATCTAAGTAACGCCTCTCCCGTCGGCTTTTGCATCACATACTGGTTTTCTATCTCTGCGAGCGGAATTTTTGCGATGGCATCTGCAAAAACTTTACTGTCTGAAAACAAACCAGCGCTTTGCACCGCCTTAAAAATCTCTGTGGAATAAAAGTTTGATTGGTACTGCATGTAAAACCTCAGCTCACCTTTTGTTGACTTGGCGTGTGAGCATGATTTGATTGGTTAGACTCACTCATTGATTTAAAGAAATATAAACACACAGCAATCACCAGCATGGGAATAAGTGCCCCATAAAACGCTTGTTGACCACCAAAATGTTGAAATACTAAACCTGTGATCATTGAACCCGTGCTACCACCCAGCGCTGAAAATACAACGATTAGCCCTGTCATCGACGCGTGCTGTGTAGTGGGTAAACTACTTAGCATTACCGAATTAATCACTGGATAAATAGGCGCCATAAAAAGACCGATCAGCGGCATGAGAAAAGCCACAAGGGGTGCATCAAATAACGAAGAAATAAGCGTTTTCTCAATACCCTCAGTCATCGGTAACGTTAAAATCACTAATCCTGCCATTGCGGCAAGGCAAACATTTAACACCACATACCAATGTACTTTGGTGAGCACAACGCCGGCACCGAGCCGACCGAGTGCTAAGCAAGCAGCAAAAACACTGGTAATTTGCACGCTAATATTCACCGGTAATGACAAGATCTCATTATTAAAAGTAGGCAGCCAAGTGCCTATACTCTGCTCTATCAATACGTATAAAAATGCGGAAATCACAAATACCAGCACAAGCGGCTTAGCCACAAGCTTTAACATCGCTATAAATGCAGAGACATTAGACTCGGTGGCTTGCGTTGACTCTGGCTTGGCAATTGGGGAGATCCAAACAATAAATGCGGTGAAAGCGCTCAGCACCGCTAACACGAAATAGACGTTTAACCAGCCAAGCGAGTTATCGCCGCTGTCAATAAACGCCGCAAAAATCCAATAACCGCCGAGGACCCCTAACATAAACACGCCCTCAATAAAATTAAGCAGGCTTGAATGTTGGTTGCTTCCTTCAGTGACTTGGCCAACGAGCGCATAAACCGACACTTTGACCACCGCAAATGCCGCACCCACGCAAGCAAATACTAGTTTAAGAATCCAAAACTCAGCGACCATAGGAGTGATACTGCAAATCAATGCCACGCCCGCGAGCACTGCGGTCAAAGCAATTTTAAATCCAACCCTGGGGATAACCGACGCAACCAGAAATGAAACGATGGCGATGGGAAGATCTTTAAATGCCTCTAAGGTGGCGGCCTGCGCTTTTGTAATGCCAAAGCTATGAATAGACTGCAAGATGACCGTCCCTACGCTATTGAGCAAAATAGCAAATAGGAAGTAACTAACGGCCATGGCAAGTATGATACGTGCTCGATTCATTGTTATTCTCGTTAAAACACTGTGATTCCTTTTTAGTCTAGACAGACTTTTTTATTTTTGCAATCGTTTGCATTTCAAATCACATCAAAACAATTTAAGCTAATGATTGTTATCGCATATTATGCTGCGTTAACTAGATTGTCTGATCACTAATAATGACGGCACCTCTTGAGACGCACATGTCTCACCACTTAGCTGAGAGAGCAGCTTTTCCACCAATAACTGTGCCGACGCATTGGTGTCTTGTTTAATCGTAGATAGCGCAGGGAAGCTGATCTGTGCCATGGCAATATCATCAAAGCCGACTATTCGTACGTCATTTGGTACGCTAACGTAACGCTCTTTTAGGGCTTTTAGTGCTCCAAGCGCGACCATATCACTACATGCAAAGATCCCATCAAAGATTAGTCCTTGCGCTCGCAACAAAGCGTTTATACTCGCGTAGGCAGCCTCTGAAGTAATGTCGATTTTAATCATTTGCGCTTCTACCTTGGCTTTTTCCACCGCATGGCAAAATCCGCGATAGCGCTCACCAAGTTCGGCATGGCCCGGATCGCCCAAAAATAGAAGTTTAGACGCTCCCCTGGCAATTAAGTGCTCCGTTGCGTTAAGGCCACCAATAAAATTGTCACTCCCAACGATAGGATAATTTGCAGAAGTTTTAGGGTCTCCCCATACCACGATCGGCGTGCCAGCTCTTGCAGCACGCTCAATTCGTGCTTGCTCCTTGCCTTGCCCGACAACGATAACTCCATCGGCTCGACGGCCAGAAATAAAATAACCATGCCAGTCTTCCCCCGCCATATAAGAATTGGAGAGCAATAACTCGTAGCCTTTTCGGTTCACTGCACGATTAATATCGCTCACTACTTTAAGTAAAAATGGGTCGTCGACGGATTGTTTGGTTTCGGCTTCGAGATTGATAATAACGGCAATGACTTTGGTTTTTTGCATCCGTAAGCGACTAGCCGCCGCGTTAACACTAAAGTGATGCTCTTTTGCAAGCGCCTGAATGCGCTCTCGAGTTTCCTTTTTTATCAGAGGGTTATCATTGAGTGCACGGGAAGCTGTGGAGGTAGAGACTCCAGCTAGCCTTGCTAGATCCGATAGCTTTAATTGTGTTGTTCCCATCGCAAACCCCTTCTTAGCACACACTATTACATCGCTATTCTTACAATTTTTTGATACTTAAACCATAACTAATTGAATCTCCTACCCTAACTAAGCAGAAAAGATAAGCAATCACTGTAAATTTGTAACGCCTTACATCATTTTATGACAAATTTTTAAACAACATCATTGCAAACGTTTGCATTAAGATCTATTTTAAAAAATAGACAGTCGTTAAATACCAGTCTATGACAACAACAAGAGGGCTTTAGCCGTGATAAAAACTAACTCCTTAAGCTTGATCGCTGCTGCTATAACGCTTGCGTTAAGCGCATCAGCTCAGGCTGAACAACAACCGAACAATAACAAAGAAAAAGTAGAAACCATCATCGTATCGGGTACACCTGGTGGCGCAGGGATCAGAAAAATTGATGCAAGCTTTGCTGTGACTAACATCGATGCCGTGCAAATTGATAAGCTCGCCCCAAAAAGTACCGCTGACTTGCTTAAAGCGGTGCCTGGGATCTGGGTTGAAAGTTCAGGAGGTGAATCCGGTGCCAACGTTTTTGTTCGCGGCTTTCCAGGCGGTGGTGATGCACCATTCTTAACGGTTAGTTTGCAAGGTAGTCCTATCTATCCCGCGCCAACGCTCTCATTTTTAGAAAACACCTCGATTTTCAGACTCGATGAAACCATCAGTATGATGGAAGGCCTGCGTGGTGGACCAAACCCCGTGGTGTCTAATGGTCAGCCGGGCTTAACAACTAACTTTCAACTTAAACGTGGCCAAGCTGACACCGAAGGGACGTTTAAATACACCACCACAGACTATGGTCTAAACCGCATTGACGGCGTGTTAAGTGGTGAGATTTCCAATGACCTTTACTACATGGTTGGCGGTTATATCAAACGCTCTTCTGGGATCCGTGATGCGGGCTTTACCTCAGAAAAAGGCCATCAATTCACCATAAACCTAACCAAAGAGTTTGCTGACGGTGAGTTTAACCTTTATACCCGTCAAACTGATGACAGAGGAGCATGGTACCTGCCAACCCCACTTAATGTTGAGGGTGTGGATGCGGGCTTTACTCAGCTGGGAACGAATAATCGCAAAGCGATTATTTATGTCGGTGATGAAAATGCACCGATGAGCGTAGATATGGGTGATGGTCGCGGCTGGAAAGGCCATGTTTCTGGAGGTAGCTTAAAAGTAGAATTCAAAAACGGCTGGCAATTAAATGAGCGCTTTAGCTTAACGCAAGGCGATGCAAATACACTAGGCCTTGTGCCTGCTGGCAGTGCGATGCGTTTAAGTGAAGTGGCGGACAATGGTGAAACCGCAACAGGTAGCGTCACGGGCGATGAATACGCGGGCGATACCATGGTACAACAATATGGTCGCTGGGTTGTATTAAAAGATATCGAAGCTTTCACCAATGACTTAGCCTTAAGCAAAACCTTTGGTGATTGGTCAAGTGCCTTTGGTATTTATACAGCAACTATCTCAGCAAAAGACTGGTGGAGCTTAGGTAATACCGCCTACCACGTGTTGGAGCAAGGTGGCGAAGCATTGAATGGTATCGCGTGTAATAGCGATGTTGCAGGTTGTGCCTTCAACTACGACATTAACAGTTCTGGTGATGCGACAACGTGGGCCATCTACACTACCCAAAGTTACCAAGCAACGGAAGCCCTTAAGTTAGATTTAGGCTTACGTAGCGAGCAACACGAGGTTGAGTATTCGGTCGACGAAGGTTTAGATGGGGCTATCACCAAAGCGGTTGACTATGATGAACGTAAGACTTCATGGACCTTAGGTGCTGACTATAGTTTGAGCTTAGATTCAGGTGTTTTTGTGCGTATGAACAAAGGCTACAAAATGCCTTATTTCGACGACTTTAGAGACAATTATAGCACCTATGAATCGGGCGAGTCGCTGATTAAAGCAGTCACACAAGCTGAGCTTGGCTATAAATATATGGGTGAAACCGGCGACCTGTTTGTTACTTTATTTACCAACGAAGTAAAAGGCGACACGTTTGTAAGACGCCCAGGAGTACCTGCGGAAATTCTAACCAACGAAGCAACGGGTGTAGAACTTGATTACAGTTACAACCATGAGTCGGGCCTATCGGTAAACTTGAATGCCACATGGCAAGACACTGAAATTACTGAAAGCCCGACCAATGAAGGGAATAAAGCGCAGCGCCAACCTGACTGGATGCTCCGTATTACACCGAGCTATGACTTTGAAATGTCGGGTATGTACGCCACCTTGTATGGCACCCTTTCGGCTGTAGATGACCGTTTTGGGGATAATGAAAATACTGTCGTGTTAGAGGGCTACGAAAAGCTTGATATTGGCCTTATCGTAGAGCCAACAGAGGGCGTAAAATTACAACTAGCGGTAGATAACCTTACTGACAAACAAGGGATCACCGAGGGGGATCCACGTAACCCAGATTCACCTAACGGCCGCTATATCATGCCAAGGAGTGTGAAATTTAGCGTTGCGTATGCGTTCTAGTTGCTGTAACTAAGCGTTTAACATAGCGCTGCCTGCTTATATCAAATCTCTAAGGTTGGTAGCGCTAAAAAGACCTAATACGTTTATTGTGTGCAAATACACTTCAGAACACCGCCTGCGACCCTAAACCTTAGTTATTGTGCCAAGAGAAACCGCCACCAACTTTTCTTCGTCACCGCTTTTCGCATATACCTTACATTCGCATGTCGCCTGACGTTTACCCGAATACAACACGGTTGACTTCGCGATTAGCTTATCACCAATAGCGGGTCTAACATAATTCACTTTATACTCTGAGGTAACACAGCTACCAAGCACCGACGCACCAGCAAAAGTAATACAATTATCAGCTAGATAGCTAACCACGCCGCCATGTGCAAAACCATAGTTTTGTTTAAGATCATCTCGAATAGCAAGGCTTAACTCAGCAACGCCAACCTCAAACACCTCCAACTCAGCGCCTAACAATAAACTAAAAGACTGCTGTGCTAGGATCTCCTTTCCTTCTTCTAACATAGTATTGCTCAACTTTCTCTCCTTAGTAATATTTAAAAATATCAACGCTCAAATAGACTCTACATCGCGAACAGCCTTCACGTTTATAGGTAGCGATATGATTAGCTCAACGCGAATAAAAGCTGGGCTAGAAATATTGCCTATCGCTAGATTTCCATAGATCAATCACAATGTAAACAAGCCGTTATATCAATTTCTTAGCATTATTCTGAATGAGTTTTAATAACAATTAGATTAATTGGTATAAACTTTTCAACATAATTTAGGACAAGACACTTAAAACCAAAAAGCCGCTTAGCTAGAAACTAAGCGGCTTTTTCTATATTCAAACAAGGGCTGGATTAATCTAACCAGAACTCTTTTTTGAACTTAATACCAAACTCACTGCGGTCATTGCTGCGCATGACACCAACAAAGCCAGTTTGTTGCAGACGACCTACATCATATACTTCGTTTAGCACGTTTTCGCCGTATAGCGTTACTTCCATATCGCCTTCAGCGTTGGTGTATGAAATGTTAAACCCAAGCAGTTCGCGTGATTCAATATGCTCACTAAGAAGTGTTTTTGATTGTCCTTGCATATCTGAGCGGTATGAGTAGCTTGCATTAACTGCAATCGTTGCACCGTGCTCTAAGTCATGGAAGTAAGATGGTGCCACCATCACAGTCCATCGAGGTGTGAGTGCTGGCGCATCGCCTTTAGCAATACCCTTCACCCCCTCATCAACATGGGTAATTTCAGAGTCTAGGTAACCAATTGAGCTACGCACCGAGAAATCATCAGTGATTGCTATTGTTGTTTCAAGTTCAATACCTTGCGCTTTTGACTCACCCGCATTTTCCACGATAGTGACAAAGCCACCGCCAGCAGTCGGGTCGTTGAAAGGTAACGCCAGATCGGTGTAATCCGTTACAAATGCAGCAACCATCATAGATACGTTTTCATGCACTTGGCCTTTGAAACCGATTTCGTAGTTAATCGCTTTAGTTTCATCAAACGCTACGAGTTGATCTGGACCACCAAATGGACGTGGTGGGAAGCCGCCACTTTGATATCCTTTTTGGACCTGTGCGTAAACATTGATATCGCGAGTTAGCTGGTATGACGCGTTTACGTCCCATGTTACTTCGTCAAAATCTGCGCTTACGTATTTACGAGCACCAAAGCTTGGGAACAGCGCATTTGCCTCTTTTTTGTCTTCAGAGTAACGTAAACCACCACCAATGCTGAGCAGCTCAGTTATGTCAAAGCTTGCATTGATGTAAGCCGCATAGGCATCGGTTTCTTGGTTGATATCAAAGTAACCGTAGCCACCGAAAGAAGCGGTCTGACCATCATTTAATAAACCATTTGGCGTGTTAAAAGGGCTAAATACATATGGACCAGAGCTGGTAAAACCGTCTTCGTTAAAATAATAAAGACCCGATACAAAATCCCAAGAGTCATAAGTACCGTTTAGTTGTAGTTCAAATGAGTACTGATCTGCACCGCCCTCTTCTGGGAATTCAGATAGATTAAGTGCTACCGCATCGTCATCTAGGCCGCCGGTATATTCAGAGCTACGCTTGCTTGCGATAAATTTAACAGAGTAAACATCACTTGCTTGCCAATCTGCAGTCACTGAGCCGCCCCAACCAGAATAATCAGTGCTTTCAATGCCAGCAACCGTTGTTGCCAAATCATCAGGATTGTTTGGCAGCATAGATTCATCTAGCAATGGGAAATCACCTTTAGTAGGATCATTCGGGTCAACACGCTCTGTTAATTCGATAGTATACGGTGATTGACCAGACTCGTTTTCAACACCGTCAAATGCGGCAGTGACAACTAAATCATTCGTCGCTTGCCATCTAAGTGCTAAACGACCACTAAACTCTTGCTCTTCGCCGATTTCTTTTTCAGGATTTGCTAAGTTGATTGCTTTACCTACACCATCACGCTCTTTATAAGAAGCACTTGCAGAAAAGCTTAGTGTGTCTGTTAACGTTTGGCTTGTATAAAGATCAGTCGCTAAACGACCGCGAGAACCTATTTTAGCTTCAACGCGTGCAACTTCTTCAGCGCCAGGTTGTTTAGTGATCACATTTACCGCACCGCCTAATGTGTTGCGGCCGTAAAGTGTACCTTGTGGACCACGTAGTACTTCTACGCGTTCAACATTAGGCAGTGAAAGGTTAGAACCCATCTGACGGCCAAGGTATACACCATCTACATAAACACCAACACCAGGGTCTGTTGTGATCACATGGTCTTGTAGACCAATACCACGGATAAATACAGAAGCATGTGCAGCGTTACCTACACCATAGCGAGTAATATTTAAGTTTGGAACGAACTTACCAATATCGTCTAGATTGCTGATATTGGCTTTATCAATATCGCTAGCACCGATAGAAGTAATCGCAGTTGGCGTTTCGAACAAACTTTCAGTACGTTTACGAGCAGTCACTTCTATTTTTTCAAACACTTGTTTTTCTTGCTCTACATTAGCTTGTTTAGCCAATGCTGTACTAGGAAGGGTTACTGCTGCTAACACTGCAGCTGAAATCGCAGATAAACCAAGGCGAGGTAAAACTGTAATCATATAATCTCCAAAGGAATCACCGTGTGTGTACTAGTTGCGAGAGGTCGCAAACTAGAGAAGTAACAAGCTAAGTGTTATTACTTCTAGCCCTTAATTCGTTAAACCTAATAGATTTGAACACTATAAATTTTGGGCATAAAAAAAGATGCACTAGGCGCATCTCTTTCCTCTGGAGGGGTATTATAGTCACAACGGGAATAAATTGAAATAATTATTTAATAAAAATTACTTTTTGGGTTTTTGTAACCATAATAAAACCAATATTAGGAAATTAATTTTTATAAAAAAGCGTTATAGAACAAATTATTATACTGAATAGCAGGATGATATGTTACTAAAGTGAAACTTCCGCCTAGGTTTTTGCCTTGGTTCTAGGTTCATTTGAAAATAACTTCTATTAATGAAGCTGTGAATGGTAAGACTAATTAGTATTAGGCTTAGTGGTAAACGATAGACGAAAAAAAACCAGCATAAGCTGGTTTTTTTATTTGGTGCGAATGGGGGGACTTGAACCCCCACGGCCGAAGCCACCACCCCCTCAAGATGGCGTGTCTACCAATTCCACCACATTCGCAAATTCGGTGTATTTCCTAACGATTAGTTAGGTACGTCAGAAGCTGGATTTTCTTCTGTCGCTGGCACATCATTTGTCGCTGGAACTGTTGTTGCAGCAGCTGGTGCCTCTAGATTTTCCCACTCATTAGTCTTCTTAATCTGACCCGTAGTTAGGTTACCTAGAACAATGCTTAGCACAAAGAAGATCGTTGCTAAGATTGTTGTTGTCTTAGTCATAAAGTTGCCTGCGCCTGATGAGCCGAAAACTGTCGCTGATGCACCCGCACCAAACGAAGAGCCCATATCTGCACCTTTACCTTGCTGAATCAACACCATACCAATTAGTGCTAACGCCACAATTAAGTAAACAACCATTAGAATTTCGTACATTTACTTATCCTTTTGCACTTCTGCATATAGCGGCAAAACTCTCAGGTTTTAGGCTTGCGCCACCGATAAGTCCACCGTCTATATCGTCTTGTGCGAATAACAATTCACTGTTCTGTTCATTAACACTGCCACCGTAAAGAAGCTGCAGTGATTGTGCAATTTGCTTATCATTTTCTGAAAGCAAATTACGTATAAATTTGTGTACTGCTTGCGCTTGCTCTGGTGATGCTGTTTTACCAGTACCAATAGCCCAAACAGGTTCGTATGCTATCACAGAGTGAGTTAGCGCTGCCACACCTAATTTGGTAATAACCGCGTTTATTTGTCTAGCAACAACTTGCTCTGTCTGCCCATTTTCTCTTTCTTCTTCAGTCTCACCAACACATAAAATTGGTGTCAAACCTTGTTCTTGAGCATGTGCAAATTTATTAGCAACATCTTCATCGCTTTCGCCATAAATAGCTCGACGCTCTGAGTGACCAACTAAGGTATATGTTGCACCTAGCGATTTTGCTAGGGACGCCTGAATTTCTCCAGTGTATGCGCCTTCTTTATATTCCGAAACATTTTGTGTTCCGACAGTAAGCCCTTTACTTGCTGCTTGCTCAATGAGCATGGCAGGAGGAAAAACAATTACATCTGCTTGAAATGTTTGATTGCTTACTGCTTCTGATATTTGGTCAACAAGGGCCTTTGAGCCATTCATTTTCCAGTTACCAGCAACAATTTGCTTTCTAGTTGTCATACGATACTCCGCAGTAGAAAGCGGGTGAGATACTAACTCTACTCACCCGAAGTTACAAGAAATAAATTTAATTTTTGGTTTAATTGCTCACAGATTCAACAACTTCAGCGATTTTTTGGGCAAAATCGATAACTTGCTTCTGTTGCTGAGCTTCAACCATGACGCGAACCACTGGCTCTGTACCAGATTTACGCAATAGCACTCTGCCCTTGCCGGCAAGCTGAGTTTCAACTTCAGCGACGACTGCTTTAACAGCGTCTTGCTCGGTTGGATCATCTTTAGTGCTATAGCGCACGTTAATCATCTTCATTGGGTATTTGCTAAAACCTTCACCCAAATCCTTTAATGTTTTATTCTGCGCAACCATGGCTGCAAGCACTTGTAAGCTAGAGACAATGCCATCACCGGTGCTGATAAGATCCAGATTTAAAACGTGACCTGAACTTTCGCCGCCGATTTTCCAGCCTTTCTCACCAAGAAGCTCCATTACATAGCGGTCACCGACTTTACTGCGCTCAAAAGCAATTCCGCGTGATTTAAGGGCGTTTTCGAGCCCCATGTTAGACATTACCGTACCGACAACGCCGCCACCTAATGTGCCATCGGTATGAGCTTGGCATGCAATAATATAAACAATGTCATCACCATCAAATACATGACCGTCGTGATCGACCATCATGACTCGGTCACCATCACCATCATAAGCGATACCAACATCTGCTTGATGTTCAAGCACGGCTTTTTTCAACGCTTCGACATGCGTTGCACCGCATTTTTCGTTGATGTTGACACCATTAGGTTCACATGCGGTTGTGATCACATCCGCACCAAGTTCACGCATGACACTTGGTGCAATGTGATAAGTCGCGCCATTTGCGCAGTCCAACACCACTTTCAACCCTTCAAGCGATAGCTCTTTAGGAAACTGGCCTTTACAAAATTCGATATAGCGACCATCAGCACTCTCTAGACGCTTAGCTTTACCGAGTTTTTCGGACGCGACACACGTCATCGGTTCATCCAGCTTTGCTTCTATTGCAAGTTCCACCTCGTCAGGGAGCTTTTTACCATCGCCACCAAAAAACTTGATGCCATTGTCATGGTATGGATTATGAGATGCGCTGATCACAATACCAGCCTCAGCTCTGAACGTTTGTGTCAAGTAAGCAACAGCAGGTGTCGGCATAGGCCCCAATAAAATCACATTGATCCCCGCGGCAATTAACCCAGCCTCTAACGCGGTTTCAAGAAGGTAGCCAGAAATGCGGGTATCTTTGCCAATAATTACCTTTTTGGTACCACGCTCAGACAGCACTTTTCCAGCCGCCCAGCCTAGTTTCATTGCAAATTCAGGCGTAATTGGGAACTCGCCCACCATGCCCCTTACACCATCCGTACCGAAGTACTTTCTTGTTGTCATTGAGTAACTCCATTGACCGACGCTAGCCATACATTAAGCGCGTCGCTTGTTTCTTTTACGTCATGAACACGAATTATGTGCGCGCCTTTCTGCGCACATATCAATGCACCAGCTAGACTCGCAGCTACGCGCTCATGCGTTTCCCGAGTGAGTAGTTGTCCAAACATGGACTTTCTAGAGAGGCCTGTCAGAATAGGCAAATTGAAAGCGTGAAACTTATCCAACCCACCTAATATCTGAAAGTTATGCTCTAGAGATTTACCGAAGCCAAAACCAGGATCTAAAATCAGCCGATTGATATTAATCCCAGCTTGCTTGCACGCACTGATCCTAGCTTCGAAAAACTGACTGATGTCTGAAAATAAGTCATCATAGTGAGGGTTATTTTGCATTGAGCGAGGTTGACCTTGCATATGCATTAAACAAATTGGTACATCACTGTATTGAGCTGCGACTTCAAGCGCGCCTGGCTCTTGCAACGCTCGAACATCATTAATGATATCAGCGCCAGCCTCTATTGCTTGTTTCATTACCTCGGCTTTACTAGTATCTACCGAAATCACACAGTTAGAGTGTGTGCGAATTGCTTTAATAATCGGTATTACGCGCTGTAATTCTTCTTCTAATTGTACGTCTGGCGCGCCGGGACGAGTGGACTCTCCACCTATGTCTAAGATGGTAGCGCCTTGTGAAAGCATTAAATTTGCTTGCTCGATTGCGCTATCAAGGTGAGTAAAATGTCCACCATCAGAAAATGAGTCGGGAGTAACATTTAAAATCCCCATTACCTGAGGCTTATCTAAACTAAGGGTGCGCCCTTTGGGTAAACGTAACTCGTACATTCTATACCTATTTCTGTAGTCTAAGTTTGGCGATAACGAAAGGCTTATAGCTGTTGATTTAAGTTCTCGCATCGAATGTCATAAAACTTATATCAACTGATACAAAAAAGCCCCGATTGCTCGGGGCTGTCGTATTCTACCTAATCTTACGATTTGTCATCAAGCTCTGAGTTTGATGATGTGTCGTTTGACTGCTCTTCTGCTGGTTTTTCAGCTTTAGGCTCAGGCTTTATGTCTGTTGCTTTTGCAGATTCTGCTTTTTTCTCTGGCTTAATGTCATGTGCATCCCTTGGTGGACGAACATCACGACGCTCCATTAGATCATCAATCTGCAATGCATCAATCGTTTCGTATTTCATCAACGCATCTTTCATCGTGTGAAGAATATCCATATTATCTTTTAGGATTTGCTCCGCACGTTGGTAGTTGCGATCGATGAAATCTTTAATTTCAGCATCAATAAGCTTAGCGGTTTCATCTGACATACCTGACATGCGGTGAGAACCACCACCCATGTACATCTCGCCTTGCTCTTCTAAGTACATCTGTGGACCAAGTTTCGGACTTAAGCCCCACTGAGTAACCATTTTCTTAGCAATATCGGTTGCGCGCTCAATATCGTTGCTCGCGCCTGTTGTTACTTTGTCATCGCCGTAAATCAGCGCTTCAGCGATACGACCACCGTATAAACTCGAAAGCATAGATTCTAGGTGTTGCTTAGAGTGACTTACACGGTCTTGCTCCGGTAAGTACATTGTTACACCTAATGCGCGACCACGTGGAATAATCGACACTTTATATACAGGATCATGCTCAGGCACTAAACGACCAACAATCGCGTGACCGGCTTCGTGATAAGCCGTCATTTCCTTCTCTTGCTCGCTCATCACCATGGACTTACGCTCAGCACCCATCATGATTTTATCTTTCGCGGCGTCAAATTCCGCCATACTTACCTTACGCTTGTTGCCACGAGCGGCAAACAGTGCAGCTTCATTCACAAGGTTAGCTAAGTCAGCACCAGAAAAGCCCGGCGTACCACGCGCAATCACAGACGCTTCAACATTATCGTCTAAAGGCACTTTACGCATGTGAACGTTTAAGATTTGTTCACGGCCACGAATATCCGGAAGACCGACCACTACTTGGCGATCGAAACGACCAGGACGTAATAATGCAGGGTCTAGTACATCAGGACGGTTAGTAGCAGCAATAACGATAATACCTTCGTTACCCTCAAAGCCATCCATTTCTACAAGCATTTGGTTAAGTGTTTGCTCACGCTCGTCGTGACCACCGCCCATACCTGCGCCACGTTTACGGCCTACCGCATCGATTTCATCGATAAAGATGATACAAGGCGCAGCTTTCTTTGCCTGTTCAAACATGTCACGAACACGAGATGCACCAACACCAACAAACATTTCTACGAAGTCAGAACCGGAAATGGTAAAGAATGGTACTTTTGCTTCGCCAGCAACGGCTTTAGCAAGTAGGGTTTTACCCGTACCTGGAGGACCAACCATCAACACGCCTTTCGGAATGCTACCGCCCAACTTTTGGAACTTTGACGGGTCACGCAAGAAATCTACTAGCTCAGTAACATCTTCTTTCGCTTCGTCACAACCAGCAACGTCCGCAAATGTTGTCTTAACTTGGTCTTCGCTCATTAATCGAGCTTTACTTTTACCAAACGACATTGCGCCTTTGCCGCCACCGCCTTGCATTTGGCGCATGAAGAAAATCCATACCCCGATAAGCAGTAGCATTGGGAACCAAGAAATAAAGATATTCGCAAGGAAAGATTGCTCTTCCGGTGCAACACCTTTGATATTCACGTCGTTCTTAAGTAAGTCATTAACCAAATCCAAATCAGTTAATGGAATTACTGTTTGAAAACGATCTCCACTCGAACGAACGCCACTAATCACGCCGGTTTGACGATCAATACTGACTTCTCTTACAGAGCCATTGCGCACATCCTTTACAAATTGTGTGTAACTCGTTTGGCGATCATACTGTTCGCCACCGTTAAAGCTCTGGAACACAGTCATTAGCACTACTGCAATCACTAACCAGAGTATTAGATTTTTAGCCATATCGCTCAAGGAGTTAACCTCTTGTATCCAAAAAAATTCAAATTCAACTTGATGCTTTCCAACTGTACTACAGTTTGTAGCCCGTCGCCACTACATATACTTCGCGTGAACGAGGGCGAGACGCTTTTGGTTTACGGATCTTTACGACCTTAAAACAATTACGTACCTCTTGTACAAATTGATCAAAGCCTTCTCCTTGGAAAACTTTAACCGCAAATGCACCGTTTGGTTTTAGCACTTGATGGCACATATCTAATGCTAGCTCGACCAGATACATACTGCCAGATTGATCGATTGACATATTTCCGCTCATATTTGGTGCCATATCAGAAAAAACCACATCAACATTCTTGCCGTTTATTCTATCCAGTAATGCATTTAATACCGCTTCTTCTCTGAAGTCCCCCTGAAGGAAATCGACACCCGCTAATGAGTCCATCGGTAAGATATCACAAGCAATAACTTGTCCGTCAATATCTACCTGCTCTGCGAGATACTGTGACCAGCTCCCCGGAGCAGCCCCTAAATCAACTACCGTCATTCCTTTACGGATCAATTTATCCTTTTGCTGGACTTCTTCCAGCTTAAAAACCGCTCGTGAACGATAGCCACGTTTTTGGGCTTCATGTACATACGGGTCTTCTACGTGTTCTTTTAACCAACGTTTCGAACTGGCGGAATGTTTTTTATTTGCCATATTAACTACAACTCATTAGTAATATTGTCTAGATGGCGTTAGAATATCGATAATTCAAGCCTTTTAATAAATAAGATTGTATCAATATGACCTTATCAAATAAACAAAAGCAGTTCCTAAAAGGGCTAGCTCATTCTTTAAATCCAGTTGTTCTTCTAGGCGCAAACGGCCTAACCGAAGGCGTCATGGCTGAAATTGAGCAAAACCTGAACATTCACGAACTTATCAAGGTAAAAGTACCAACCAATGATCGTGAAACTAAGAAACTGATTTTTGAAGCAATTGTTCGTGAAACAAATGCACATAAAGTACAAACCATTGGCCATATCATTGTATTGTACCGCCAAAGCGAAGACAAAAAGATCCAGTTACCTCGTAACTAATCTTTGTTGTCTGCGACGTTTTCACCTGAAGACGTCGCAATCTCTTGTAATAAACTCGCTTCTTCTGCTTTTACTTTCTTAATTTCCTGCTCACTCACCTGAGGCAGTAATTTCTTCTCAAGCGCCAATGCGTCAACAATAAAGTCGTTCGTTAGCTGATTAATAATGCCACTCTCTGCATTTAACAGTAGACTAAACCCAATTCCAAGCTCTGGAATAATCACCACATCGGTACGATAACCTTGCACCCAGCCGCTATGGTAATAGAGCAGTTTGCCATCATAGCGATAAATTCGCCATCCAAGTCCATAGTAAGCTTCTTCTACATGACCACGCCAAACACGCCTGCGCAGCTCACGTTTCGTCAACGTATACGGCACTGATTGCTTACTCAGAGCATCTGGTGATAAAACACTTGGATACATACCTAATTGTGCTTTTAACCACTGCGCCATATCAGCAGCACTGGCGTTTACACCAGCTGCGGGGAGTACTTTATAATAATGCGGCTTTAATTTAGCGGTATGCCAACGCTTTCGCCCTCTGACATGCGGCCACGCAAAATTATCATTTTTTGTCATTTGCTCGTAACCAAGACCGGCGTCATACATATTAAGAGGCGCGAAAACAAACTCTTCCATCCAAGTTTTGTAACTAATATTCGTCGCCTGCTCGATAACATCTCCAATCAAGCTAAACATGACATTTTGATAACCATAACACTCCCCGGGCTGACATAACGCTTTGACTTGCAGTAAGCGCTCAACAATTTGTGGGTAGTCCATGCGAGACTCGATTAAATTATCGTAGGCATTAGGCACTAAGCCACTCGAGTGACTTAACAAATGATAGAGCTTAAGTTGGCTATAATCACCTTTGGCGACTTGCGGCAAATAGCTACCCACTCTATCGTCAATATTAAAATACCCTTCGCTCGCCAATTTAGCCGTCAGACTTCCTGCAAACGTTTTTGAAACCGATGCCAAGCGAAAGCGAGTTTGTTCGTTGACCACACTTCCTTGTCGACTTTTTGTCTTGCCAAAACCTTCTGCGTAGCTGCCGTGCTCGACATGCACAACGGATAAAGCAGCACCGGGCACCGATTTTTCTTTTAGTTTGCGCTCGACTTGCTTAGAATAGCTCTTTAAAAATTGTGACCATTGCTGGTTTGGGGTTTTTGCAATCGTTATTTTTGGATAACTAATGCAAAAAAAACAAACTAATGTGAGAATTAGCGACTTCATAATGACTCATTTCATTAACACTCGCCCGCCATACTAACATGATGAATTGGCGGAACTCACTAAATATAAGAAAATAACTGTTTAATTGAGGTATTTTAATGCGTTTAGTGCTAGCAGCTCTATGTACAAGTCTACTTTTTGGATGTGTCACCACAGCGCCATTAGCGCCAAAGTTAGATGTACCTAAGAAGCCACTACTAAAAAAGTCTGTTTATCAAATCAGCTATAGTACCGAACTTAATTCCGCACGAATTAAATCAGTGCAATTGCCCGCTCATCCACTTGCTCAAGGTGACACAGTCTACATCAATGCCGATAAGGTAAGCTTGACTGATACACTGAGAAAGCAGATTGTTGCTTTACTTGAGAAAAAAGGCCTGAAAGTTGTTGCAGCTAAAAACGCAAACTACACGCTAACGATTCATCAACTTGATTTGGAATTTGCAGCTAATAAAACGTACGCACTGGATAGGCCAAGAAATCCACATCCACATATTGCTGAACTTGCTCAAAATTCGCCAGCATTTCAATGTACTAATATTGTAGCCTCTGTCAGTATGCGTTTGGCACACCAAGCATCATCCGATGTTGTCTGGTTTGCTAAATCTTCAGTAGATAGCGCGGGCTTCCAAGGTATCCCTTTACAATTCACCTTTACCGAGGTGGAGAAAATAGAAAATGAACACGATGTACTGTCGTTTATCGTCGCACAAAATACCGACGAGGCACGCCGTCAGCGTGGCGAGAAGCCCGTTGATATTCCTCCTTACAAGGTAACTAAAACGGTTTCACCGCTTGAGAAAACCGCTGGTGCATGTACCCAAACGGAAGTATCAGCGTTAACAGCGGATATGCAAAAACACTTGGCCGAGAGTTTAATTGAAAAACTAAACGTTAAGTAATATAAGTACTCGCCAGTTTGACAGAGGTCAACTGCAAGCTGGCGCTACACTTATTTACAGACAATAACGCTTTTAGGATTATACTCGACGCAGAAAAATAAAAAGTTCGGAGTAAAGACATGGAGCAATACGGCACAATCTTATTGGTTGAAGATGATACTTCATTGGCGCAATGGGTCGCCGAATATCTTGATAACCAAGGCTATAAAACACATTGCTGCTATCGCGGTGATGAAGTTATTGAACGTGTTAAGTCACTAGACCCCGACCTTGTTTTACTCGATCTTATGCTCCCAGGTAAGGACGGTATCAGCGTATGCCGTGACTTGCGTCAGTTTTATAACAAGCCTGTTATTATGCTCACTGCCAAAGATGAAGAAATGGATGAAGTCATCGGTTTGGAAGTCGGTGCTAGCGATTACGTTATCAAGCCTGTTCGTCCTCGTGCCTTACTCGCTCGAATCAAGGCAAATGTGCGCGCTGCACAAGAAAAACCCCAAGATCGTCACGCAGCCAATCACGAACTCGTAGTTGGACAGTTATGTATCGACACTCAAGCTCGTAAAGTCAGTGTTGCTGGCCAAGAAGTCATCGTTTCTAGTGCTGAATATCTACTACTGCAATTTTTAGCCAGTCACGCTGGTGAAGTTGTCTCTCGCGATGCAGTATTTAAAGCGACAAAAGGAAGAGAGTATGACGGCCTCGATAGAAGCGTTGATGTGCTCATTTCTGCCCTACGGAAAAAGTTTAATGATGATCCTCAAAACCCAGAAAAAATTAAGACGGTGTGGGGTAAAGGATATCTACTCGTGCCATCAGCTTGGTAATGAAGGTCGCAAGCTAATATCGTGAAGAAACTCTACATCTACTTACTCGCTGGTGCATTGATTTCAATCTTTGCACTGGGTTGGGTGATCGACACCTATAATCAGCAAACCGCTCCCTTAGAAGATAGTTTTGAGTGGCAAAGCAAACTGATCACCGGCCTTGCGAAGCAAGTTGCAAATATTGAGCAGGAAGAGCGCGAAAATGCAACGACTTTAATTGCCCAACAATTCGACATCAACATTCGGTATAAAGATGGCGATACTTTAGCCATGCCGCTCGAATTAAAGCAACAGATGTTACGACCTGATGGGTTAGTGATAGAGAACGAGAATGTATATCTGCTAAAAACAACCCCTGAAATGGCGCCTGATTACGTTGAACTTGAATGGGAGCCTCAGGTTGAACAGGCAGATTACGACGTATTGCTAACGTTATTTTTCTACGGTGGCATTTGCGCAATATTATGGTTTATTCTCTCTCCGTTAGTTAAACGCTTGATCGTTCTCAACACTGCAGCAAAGCACTTTGCCAGCGGTAATCTAAGCGCGCGCATCGCCCCCAATCATTTCACTTACATCCGTGACTTAGAAAATACCTTTAATCGCATGGCAAGCCAAATAGAGAAGTTAATGGCTGAGAATAAGCTAATGGCCTCCAGTCTTTCTCATGACATTCGAACACCTGTTGCGTGTTTAAGATTTGGCCTAGATGCAGCTTTAGATGAAAGTGATATCGATGCTATTCACGACTATTTAACGCGCATGGAAAAAGATCTAGATCAAATGGAAGATATGCTCTCGAGCTATCTTTCGTTTGCAACACTAGAGCAAAAGTCTCACTTACTCAAGCACGAAGTAACAACCCTATCTCGCTATGGTCAAGATCTGATGCAGCAAATGCAACCAAAGCTTCAAAAGAACCAGCTGTCTGGTCGGGTAGAAATTCCTGAACACTTAATGATCCATGGTGACTTACATTGGCTTGCACGAGCAATAAGTAATTTGATCAGCAATGCCTGTGATTTTGCTACAGCCAGTGTGTTATTAAGTGCACACCGCACTGAGCATTGGCTCATTATTACCGTTGAAGACGATGGCCCGGGGATCGCGAGACAAAATTGGGATAAAGTCTTTAGTCCTTTCTTTCAAGAGCAAACTCATCGCAACCGTGCAGGTAAAAGCTATGGCTTAGGCCTTGCAATCGTTGCAAAAGTTATGGATTGGCATCATGGTACAGCCACCGTTAGCCAGTCAGAACGATTAGGTGGCGCAAAATTTGTGCTTTCGCTACCCTGTAAAGAAAAATAATTATTGTAAATAAGTCGCTACACGTCGACTTATCCTATATAGAAATAATCGTGAAAACATTAGCTTATAAGCTAAGCTTTACTTTTTGAGTGCAACAACTTAATTACGGCTAAATATCAGGCTAAAACTTGCGCTAAATCAAGGTAATTTACTCTTTTTATTTCTTTTTAATTACAGTAGATTGTCAGCGCCGTTAGAAATTTTTAGAGAAGTATAATAATTATGAGCAATGTCCGAGGAGAGTTCAGCTCTCGCTTTGGTTTTATTATGGCCGCCGCAGGGTCGGCGGTAGGTTTGGGAAACATTTGGGGGTTTCCAACACAAACGGCATCCAATGGTGGTGCTGCGTTTGTTTTAGTTTATCTGGTTTTGGCTTTTTGTCTTGCCTATCCAGCACTAATGGCAGAACTCGTCATTGGTCGTCACGGCCAAGCAAATGCCGTATCTTCACTGCGCAAACTAACAAATACAGCATGGCAAAGTAAGCTTGCTTTTGTTGTCGGATTCGGCGGCATAATTTGTGCGGGTCTTATTTTAAGTTTTTATGCCATCGTGGCTGGATGGATGTTTAGCGCAACACTTGAACCCATCGCGGAAGTTGCATCAATGACTCAAGCGCAATCTTGGCTTGCTGATTCGTCTATGTCGCGCAACATCGTCTTTACAGCCGCCTTTATTGCACTCACCGTGCTTATAATTAGTAAAGGCGTAGAAAACGGGATTGAAAAGTGGTCAAAGCGTTTGATGCCTGCACTTATCGGTATTTTATTCTCATTAATTGCGTACGTATTAACCCAAGAAGGTGCTGTTGAAGGTCTTAAGGTGTATCTTGTTCCTGACTTTTACTCTGTGCTTAATCCGCAGTTACTCGTTGATGCCCTAGGACAAGCATTTTTCTCGCTTTCGCTTGGTACCAGCGTGATGATCATTTACGGCTCATACATAAGTAAAAAAGAGAATTTAGTTTCACTTGGTGCAATGGTTACCTTAATCGACGTCTTTATCGCATTCATTGCCGGCTTACTTATCATTCCCGCCATGTATGTCGCGCAAGCGCAAGGTGTAGAGATTTTTGCAGCTGACGGCTCACTGCTTAATGAAGACACCTTAGTGTTTCAAGTATTGCCAGCATTGTTTGATAGCATGGGGAGTATTGGCCTTTTGGTAAGCTTCGCTTTCTTTGCGCTGATGAGTATTGCCGCACTCACCTCTTCTATTTCGATGCTAGAAGCGCCCGTATCCTATGCTGTTGAACGTTTTGCATTGGGCAGAGTACAGGCCACCTGGATCATCGGTACTCTGGTAACAGCTGTGAGCTTCACCATTTTGGTAAACATCGAAACCCTGTTCGGCTTTACTGTTAGCCTAACAACGAAGTTTGGTCAGCCACTACTTGGCATGCTGTGCTGTGTATTTGTCGGTTGGATTTGGCACAGAGCAAAACTGCTTAAAGAAATTGAATCAGGATGCCCGGAAGTTGGCAGTAGTTTCTTCTGGAAAGTATGGCCTTGGTACATCCGCTTCGTTTGTCCAATAGCCATTGCTGCGGTATTTTTAAATTCACTTTAATTTCGCTCATAAAAAGAGGCTACTCATAGCCTCTTTTACTTTTTCACAAATAGCATATCCTGATGCGGGATCCCATCTTCTAGATAATCTTCACCTTGCTTCACAAAGCCGAGTCCAGTATAAAATTTGTCTAAATAACACTGCGCAGAAATAGCTAAAGTCTCATGAGTAATATCCGTTTCACAACAAGCAATCGCGCGATGCATAAGTTCATGTGCAACGCCCTGCCCTCGCAGCATTGGCGAAACGATAACACGGCCAATGGAAGCAGTAGTTGCGGATTTTCTATAACAACGTGCATACGCTAAAATTTGTTCATCTTTAACTAAAAATAGGTGTCGAGTTTCAGGCGCCCTATCGATATCATCAATTTCTGGATAGGGACATGCTTGTTCCACAACGAATACCTCCACCCTTAGCTTTAAAATCTCAAAAAGCTCATCTTTAGTGAGCGCATCATAACTTTTAATTTGCCAATTCATATTATTCTCTGTCATACCAATTAGCTTAATTAAGACTAATTGGTATCCTTTATGCTTAAAATAAAAACGCCCAGACAAAGCTGGGCGTTTTAGAGTAAATTAAGTGATTATGAGAACAGCCGCTCCAACTGATCGCACAATTGAGAGATATTTACGTGATCGTGCTCAATCGTTAGATCGACGTAACCATCCCCTCGAAACGCTCTGTCTAACTCTATCAGTACATGAGTACGATGCGCTTCAGGTACAAACGAAAGCTCAACTTCTTGTAGTCCAAATAATGCACGTGAGTTTGGTCGGTATTCTAGTTCTTGGTAACAACCAGAAACAGACTGAAACTCAGACGCTCGTAAATAGCCCTTTTCTACATCCGCTTTTACTAAATGGAAACCTAAACGCTCCATCGCTGTCATACATGCTTTCACTGCTTCATTTGGATAAATGTGTAAAGCATCTTTGTCTGACGGATCGATTGCTAAATCAATGTCTAAGCCAGTTTCAATCCAAACATGACAACGGTTGAAGCCTGCATTGATTTCTGTGATTGGTGTTTCTGAATGAAGTCGAGCTTCAAAAGGAATAACTTTTTCTTCGCCTGGGCCTATCGTGAAATTATTACCTACACGCCAACGGTCAATAACATGATTACTAAAGTATTCTCCGTCTTCCCCTTCAACCTTAACTCTTGTCATTAGCGCAAGCTCTAAACCTGTTACTTCTTGGCTAACGTCACCGCCTTTTACTACAATTTGCGCTTGAAATTTCTGTCCCGGGTGCAAATGCTCTGTTTCCAATACAGTATCTACTTTTGCCGCACCGATACCGACAGATGCTAGGATCTTCTTAAACATTACGTCTCCTGTCCGGTATGTCCTTACCTGCATCATAACCATATTTTTTCCAACTTGTCAGCGAAAATTTATAATTTATATATCAGGAGGTTTTGGTACACTGCTCATATCTTGGATAAAAATTTAAAGTTATGGAACTGCTCTATTTTGCTGTCGCATTTGCATGCGGATTTTCTGTTTATCAATTAAAGCTTCCTCCTTTGATTGGTTTTTTGATGGCAGGCTTTGTCTTAAACCTACTTGGCCATAAAACCACGGATTTACTTACCCAACTGGCAGATCTTGGTGTAACGCTGCTGCTTTTCAGCATCGGCTTAAAGTTACGAGTTGGTAACTTGATAAAGCCTCAAGTTTGGGCGCCAGCGAGTATGCACATCATTACCAGTACGGCGTTTTTCGCTAGCCTGTTGTTGATGCTAGGGGCGATGAGCCTACCTTTATTTACTAACCTAGACTGGCAAAGCGCTTTATTGGTTGGTTTTGCATTTAGCTTTTCCAGTACCGTTTTTGCGGTAAAAGTGCTGGAAGAACGCGGTGAAATGGCAAGTCTTCACGGTAAAATCTCAATCGGTATTTTGGTTATGCAAGATATCTTTGCGGTTATCTTTCTCGCCGTCAGTACGGGCAAAGTACCCAATATTTGGGCACTGGCACTGCTTGTAGTGCTACCGCTTGTACGTCCAGTTATGTTTTGGGTATTAAGCCGTTCAAAGCATGGTGAGTTACTCCCTCTTTTTGGCTTCTTCTTTGCGTTAGTCGCAGGTTATCATGCCTTTGAATTTGCGGGTCTCAAAGGTGATCTCGGTGCGCTGATCATGGGTATGATTTTTGCCCCACATAAAAAAGCCGGTGAGTTATCAAAATCACTACTGAATGTAAAAGACATCTTGCTTGTTGGCTTTTTCTTGAATATTGGTTTAAATGCCACGATTACACTGGACGCACTTTTAATAGCGATTCTACTGGTAATTGTTCTACCGATTAAAGTCTCACTTTATTATCTCTTCACCAATATGTTCAAATTGCGTGCTCGTACATCGCTATTGAGCGCTTTTACACTCACTAACTATAGCGAGTTTGGTCTTATCGTGTGTGCTGTTGCATCTGCTTCTGGTGCGGTTGCTCCTGACTGGTTAGCAGTCGTGGCTATTGCTGTTTCTATTACTTTTGTGATTGCGTCTCCGCTAAACAAACGCTCGAACGAAATCTACGTTAAATTAGAGCCTTGGTTATTAAAGTTTGAAAGTCAAGACCGCTTAGAAGAAGAGCTCCCCGTAAACCTGACCGATACAAAAATCGTAATATTTGGCATGGGAAGAATTGGAACAGGTGCTTATGAAACGATACAAGCCAGTTTCCCTGATACCGTTGCGGGTGTAGATATTAAGCCTGAGGTGGTTGAAAAACATGTTTCCAGAGGCCGCAGAGTATTGACCGCTGACGCAACCGATCCTGACTTTTGGCAACGTGTAAATCATTCTGAAGTAGAAATGGTAATGCTCGCGATGCCAAAGCATATGCAGAACATTTACGCACTAGAGCAGCTCAAAGCATCGGGTTATAACGGCCAAGTTACCGCCATTGCGAACTACCCAGATCAACAGAAGGAATTAGAAGAAATGGGCGTGAATTCTACCTATAACTTCTACCTTGAAGCAGGTAGTGGTTTTGCAGAACACGTAAAAGAGAAATTATTTACTTAAATTAGATATTGGTTCTCAGTATCATAATTGGTACTGAGAACTATTTTCATATTCAGATCATTATGTTACGTCTAGACGTCTATTTTCATTGTTTCATTCCTCTCATTATTCGATTTACAAAGCTTTACATCCAAGATGGTAATTTGCCCCCACTTCAGAGTAAACTGATCACATCGGACATGGCGTAAGTATCTATTTTATGAACATAAATTGATACCGAATGCCTTTTGAACATCGTGTCACTGGATTGTGAACAAGCTATACCTTTGGGGGTTTTATGATTAAGAATAAATCTAATGGTCAATTTTCTGCAGTAGTGGATGACGTTAAGGCTGCGCCTTTTTCAGACCTCCAAGAAAGGCTAGACGCAATTCAGGACAGCGGCATGACAGCGCTGGCAATTCGCAATATCCTGTTTCATAAAATGCTCGATATGCATGCGGTACCAAACGATCATTATTTAAGAGATGAAGAAACTCCGAGCCGTTTAGACGATCCTAAAATAATTGAGAAGTTAAATGAGCTGGGCTTTTTCCGCAGCAAGCCTTCATCGCAACTACACTAGTAAAGATTTAGGGAGCCTACTCTCCCACATAGGCTGACAATGCCCGTCGTCAGCCTATTTTCCTCTTCCAAGCACAAGCTTTCACCTCTTTCACAAGCATCCTAATAAAGTAATAAATAGCGTAAGCTATTACGGTGATTAGCAACACCAATTTTTCCCTGCAAAGAAGTAGAGCTGAGTAACCGAGATCAGTCACCCTGCGGAGATTTAAGTGGCGGGTTATTTTTCTTTTTCGGTAATAACGTTTTCCAAGCCTGCTTGAATGGCTTCAAGTAAATTGCGGTCAGTGAATCATGCCCTGCATCATATTGCCCAACACCAATGGTAATTTTACCCGCACTCGAGGCCTTAATAAGCGAGCCATACATACGGTCCCAAATGGCTAGTGCCGAGCCTAAATTGGTATCAAAATGGATTGGATTATCACTGTGATGCACTTGATGTTGTGCAGGACTAATAAACCAATTTTCTAGCCTATCACCCCAACTCAGCCATATATGTGAATGCCTTAAATTGGCCCCAAAGATATTAAATAAAAAGACAAACGCATTCGCACCAAGAATATCGTACATACTCAAGCTGCTGCCAAATACGTAATACCCTATTCCAACTACAATTCCTTGAGTTAATGCCATACGACAGGCGTACAGGTAGCTTTCAACGGGATGTGAGCGATAAATGGTAAAGGGAGTCAGGACTTTTGCAGAATGGTGCACCTTGTGAAACTCCCAAAAGAATGGGATTTTATGTAGGATCAGGTG
Source organism: Pseudoalteromonas sp. CO348 (assembly GCF_004208845.1). Lineage (NCBI taxonomy): Bacteria > Pseudomonadati > Pseudomonadota > Gammaproteobacteria > Alteromonadales > Pseudoalteromonadaceae > Pseudoalteromonas > Pseudoalteromonas sp. CO348. The sequence continues at coordinate 458,713 of NZ_SGPI01000017.1, forward strand.
CAGCAAGAACCGAGTGAAGTCATCGACTATAAATAAAAATAACGTAAATAGTCCAATCACCAGCCATTCTGGCGCTTCAATATGTAACGCTGGACCAAAAAGCGCTTCAAGCCCCCCAGATAACCCCAACGCCACCGGTACCATAGTCAACACGATAGGCGTGAACGTCGCCACCTTTATCAATCGATTTGTGACCAATAAACAGTAATCGAGCTTGGCGCTTTTGCACCACCACACTTGCTTGGGAAACAGAAACTTTAAAAAACCTTTACCAGAGCGCGCTTTTTCTGTGGCGATATAAACAGGAACAGCCATCAAAATGGCACTAAACAAGTATGGCAAATACACTCTTTTATTGGCATCGAACAAGTAGCCTGGGAGTTCAGTAATGCTTTGCCATAATTGCTCTAACATAGTCATTTCCATCAAAAAGAAATAATGAGTTCATATATTTTTGGAATAGCTCCATAGGCCTTACGACAGGCGCCATGAAGCTGCGGCCCTTATTTTAAGAGCCGCATAGACAATCAATTAAAACTGGTATTTATAGCCTAAACTAAATTGTCTTGGTTTGCCTGGGCGCGCGCCATACGGGCGGCGACTGACAATTTCTGCTTCATCGAACAAGTTATCGATTTTAGCATAGATTTGACCATACTGGCCTAGCTCGTAACTTGCTGATACATCAACGATGGTTGTGCTAGGCACCTTTGCGCCTTCAAGTACAAGCTCAAAGTCTTCAGTGCTTCTGCCAGCAGCTTCGCTCATCTCACTGATGTATTTGATGGCTACGTTAACTTTCCAGTCACTTGCTGCAAGGCCAATATTAAAAGTGGCTTGATGAGATGGTAAATACGGAAGCTCATCACCATTTTTAATATAACCCCATAGTGCGAACGTTGTCGCACGCTCATTCTGGAATTCACCTTTCGTATAGGTGTAGGTGAGACTATAAGGGATATCCAGTTGAAGGTTCAAAGGGTAACGTTGTGCAAACTGCATTTCGAGACCGTAAACATCCACCTCACCGCCACTGAATTGCTGATCTTGCTGGTCATTAACACCACAATTAGACTGACCACAGCTTTCGTTCAGATTCTCATAATCATTGAAAAAGCTCACAATCTCAAACTGAGTCACACCATCATTAAAGCGCCCACCAAATTCGTAGTTAACACTCTTCTCAAGCTCTATATCTGGATCTTGTTGTGGTGAAGAAGGCACAAAACCTTGGTGCACACCAAATAAAAGACCGGCATCATCAGAAAGTTGATAGAAACCACTTAGGCTAGGTAGCCAAATACGGGTGGTTTTATCAATCCAAACATCGGCATCTTTATTATCTTGGTAAGACATGTCCATCAGCTCGCCACGAAGGCCGAGGCCCAAAGTCAACGCATCAAGTTGTACTTTATCTTCTAGATATACCGACCACGCTTTGGTATTTTCAGTATTCAGTGATGTAAACTGCTTTGAACCCTCTAGCAACACAGGTGAACCACCTTCCATTGCATACGCTTGCTCAAAGTGTTTGCGCTCAATTTCATCTTCGTGGAAACGCACACCAACTGCGACGTCATGAGTTAAATTAAACAGGCTAAAGCTGGTATTGGCATCGACTTGAAGACCTTGAGAGAAATACTCACGGTCATTAGTTCCCATATTCAAAAAGATATTTGAACCTGCAACGACAGAGTCCCTTGCCCCTGTGATCACGCCGTACTCATTTGCAAAAGTCTCTGGGTTTGCCATGATTTTTGACAGTGATGGTCCACTTTTGCTCCCCACACTATTGAGCTTGAGCCAAGCTCGCTCATAGTCATTACGGTACAATCTTGTTGTAACGTTAAAGTCTTTACCATCAAGCACATGGGATAACATTATCTGAGTATGCTTGGTATCCATCTCTGCAGGCTGAGACGCTGCATATCGACGATACGGATTTTCAGCAAAATCTGCATCCGTTAAACCAAGGTAAGTTTCATCGGACAACTCGTCGGCATAGCTGAGTTTTAAGCCAAATGTATGGTTTAGCTCACCTTGAGAAAGTTTATAATTAAACTTGGCTAATATATCGTTCTTCTCAAACCCCGTATCACCACCGCCATCAAGCTCTTTAAAACCATCGGCTTGTAGGTTTACCGCTTCGAATAAGAAGCCGACATTATTTACTACTGAACCGTAGTAACCGTGTGCTTTGGAATAACCGTCGCTGCCAGCCGCAACATCAATACCGCCTTCTGTAAATTCTGGCACTTGGCGAGTCACTAAGTTGAGCGCACCAGCAACTGTTTGCGGACCATGCTTGATAGCCGCAGGCCCTTTGAACACCTCAACCGCGGTCATACGAGTCGTAACCGGAAAATAATAAGCAGCCGGCGCAGAATAAGGAGCTGGGCCAATGAGCACACCGTCTTCCATAATGGTGATTTTTTTGCTTCGCTCAGGTGTTACACCACGAAAACCAATGTTTGGTCGCAGGCCATAACCATCCTCTTCACGAATATTAACGCCAGGTACATTGGAAAGAATACGGTGAATATCATCGTATTCGTATTCTGCCAACTGCGCTTCTGACAATAACGTTGCAGAGCCGGCTTCTTTTCGCAATTTATCGTGATGGCTGATAATAGAGATATGCTCAATATCTTGATTGTCATCCGCAGCTTGCGCTTGAGGTAGTGCAAAAATTACCGCTACCGCTAATAAAGATTTCTTCATGTTCATGCGCTTAGTCATTGTCACCTGCCGAAGTTTGTGGAAGTTCTAGGGCGAGCTTTTCGATAAACTCGGTCTTTAAATCATCGGTCACTTTTTTAACGTCTGTATGCGTTTGCGTCACTTGCTCTGTAGAACCTGCAAGCTCAGCTTTCAGGCTCGCATTCATCGCAAGCAGAGTAGCTTCTGCATCCGCTAGCCCTGCAAGCATGCGCTCTTTTACATCACTACCATTCTCAGCATCTAAAAAGTCGTCAAAGCCCAATGTATTCTCAGCATCTTGGCCATTACCAGTGAAGATGTTTCTAAATGCTCTGATGTTAGCAAGTAAATTCTCTTTCGAATGTTCTGCAATTGGCGACTCCACCGCTTCAGGGCAAGCCTCTAAACCACACGCATTCGGAAAACCTAGGCCTAACGGCGTCGCTATTTTGCCGTCTTTTAATTCTTCGGTCATGTAAAATAGCGCCTTTGATATTTCATTGAGCGCTAAGTGAGGCGTGTCAAACGATGACCCTGGTTGTCCTGCATTAACAAGTTTAGCTGCGTAGCCATTTTCTCCAGTCCACTGAGACAAGAGTATATTGCTCTGTGCTTCAATGTCTTTAGCCACTTCCGTCGCAAACTCACAACGCGCAACCGCTCTTTCCTGAGTTGGACGGCTATTCCATGGTGCCAACGCATCATTCACTGACGAGCAGTTGTGGTCAAGATTGGCATTGAATAGTAGGTGCTCTAAGGCAGTTAAGCCTTTACGGTTTGCAGTACGCTCAGAGATATTATAAGGATTGCTAGCATTGCCATTAATAACGCCATCTTCAAAATACACTACATCCAAGTCAATATCACATAACGAGCCTGTAGCAGGCCAAACATAAATGTTGTTTTTAAGCTCTTTACTATTGGCAGTAAGTGGACCCATTTGCATCAATTCAACATACTGCCACCCAATCATAGCGTTGCGCCAACTTTGTTGAGCATTTTGCTTTAACGCAGCGGTATTTTCAGCCAGTACTTTTTCAGCACTACAATAACTCGCAACTTCAAGTTGTTGTGTTACAGCGAGTTCATTGAATTGCTCAATTGCAGGGGTAAGCACATTATTCACAAGGTTACTTACCAGGGCAGCTTCATCAAATTGCGTAGGTAAAGTTGGGTTATCCGTTCCAGAGTTATTATCCTTCACTCCAGGTCCTTGGCTACTTGAAGTACTTTCACCACAACCAGACAATACCAAAGCCACAGCGACGGCAGCGGCACTTAAACGTTTAGATACTCTCATTTGTATTCTCTATTATCTATATACAACAAAAGGTTAGCAGAATTAACGGCTAACCTTTTAACGTTATAAACGAAAATTTAGATTACCAGCTGGCAACATTCTCAGCATCGAAATCATATGCAGTTGCAATGATTTCTCGCGCTTCCAATAAAGCAGTCTTATAAGCTTCCACTTTATCTGCCGCGAATTCAGGCTTATCACCCATTAATTCATGGATTTTAACAAAATCTGCATCTGTAACAGGAGAAAACGGATTAAACTGGAAGTTTAATGCGAAGCCTTTCATTTCAGACCAGTGCTTTGCTACTGCATAGAATTGATCAGCATCAAAATCACCTGATGCGATATCATCTAAATCACCATCATCATTTGAGATTGTATCATTGATATAATGCACAACGGTTGCAGCGATAGACTTTTCCCATGCTAACAACGCTTGATTACGCAATGTTTCTAAGCGTGATTTGTCCTCATCTGACCACTGCGCAACATTAGTACCAACATTAGCGTTGATAAGTTTACGCGCTTCAATAAACGCTAATTGTGCTTCAGCGCTGAAGTCCGTTGGGTTAGCGTTAGATTTAGTGCCACGGTCACGCTTTGCTGCATTGGTTGAGTTACCAAAGTTAAATTCAGATAGTAGATCGATTTTGCCGTCATTATCCAAATCATGATAACCACTTGCATACGCTTCACGGCCACCTTTAGCTGAAAGTTCATCGTCTGTGTAGTCTAGATAATCAACAGCAGCACCGAAATAGCCATAGCCTTCATCAAACTTGTGTTCAAGTTCAGTGTAGCTTTTGCCATCCGCTAATGTCGCGTTATCAGCTGACTTTTCACCAATGAGTAAATCATCTAGATAATCGTCCGCACCTTGAGAAAGCGATACTGCACCGTTTAAGTGTTTTTGCATTAGCTGGGCAAGATCAAGGCCTTCCGGTGTTACATACAGTTTGTTCAGCGTGATAGCTGTGCCATTATGCTCTGCTTTGATTGTTGAGCCATTTTCAAATTGCTGAAGTTGCGCTTGTAGCAGGTCTAAATAGTGTAGGGCTAAACCTTCAGGTGTTTTTGGCTGTGTACCAAAGTTAACCCAACCAGCCATGACACCATCCTCTTCCCATGCTTTATGCATATTAGAGGTATCACGTCCCGCAATTTTACCACCTTCGCCAGCGACGTTTTTCAGTGAACTTGAAATTTGTCCTAATGTAGTTTGTGCAGCGTTTGCGGCAACAGCGAAATCAAGGGTTTCATCCAAGACCACTGTGTCTGTCGGCATTAAGAAGGTTTTAATCTCAGTGATTGCCGCTTCAGCTGTTTTTTGCTCCGCCGCATTACCCACAGTTTCATTATTAAGCTTACCCATTAGGCTCTTAATATGAACCATAGCTGCGTGACGTGCGATTTGGCCAGAATAAGAAACTGAAGATTCACCTTGTGTGTTATTAAAGGCATAGCGGTTTACACCCGCTTTGTTTTCTTCAGCAATTTGTTGAACAGCAATTTCAGCTTCAACTTCTGTTTTTTCGCCTTTGCTGTCAGTTGCCGTGATAGTTACCGATACTTTACCGCCTTCAACCTGTTCGAAGTTTAGTGCGTTTGCAGCTTTGAGCTTAACCGCACCGTCAACAATTTCAAAACGGTTGTCAGAGATGGTTAGTGTCAATGCACTTACTTCATCGCTATCGTCAGAAAAAGAGATATTTGCAACCGCAGCACCAAGCGTATCCTCAGATACTGATGCACTGTCTACGGTAATAGTAGGTGCAGCATTGGTGGCTGGAGGTGGTGTTGTGTTGTTATCATCGTTGTCATTTGAGTTGCTGCTAGAGCCACCACATGCGGTGAGGCCTAAAGTTGCAGCGAGAATAGCAGTCGTTAACAGAGACTTTTTAAGTGCCATTGAATTGTTCCTTTGAGACTAATTATGTTTATATTTTCATAACTAGGCGTAAAGTATACACACACCTAAATAGCAATCAATATTATTTGCATTGTATAAATAACAATTTTTTTAAAAGTGCTACGTAACAGCTAACTATTCCAGCGCTATCACTTGTGAAAGAGAATACGGATACTCCATATAAAACAAAGGGATAACATCATAAAAATGACGTTATCCCTTTGTCTCAGAAACCTGTTTCAAAAATTTCTCCGAATTGAGCATTCGAAAAATCCGAAGTATCTTTGCGTTAAATCAAATTGTTACTTTTTAGTTCCAAACATCGGTAACAAATAAGTAACCCTGACGCCAAATCGTTTTGATCTTCTCTGGACGACTCGGATTATCGTGTAGCTTTTTACGCAAGCGAGAGATGCGAACGTCTATTGTCCGAGTATCTGGGCGATAATATTTGCCAAGGATCTGCTCGTATACAAAGTCACGTTTCACTACTTTGCCGCCATTGCTCGCAAGTAACCATAGCAACTCAAACTCATGGGTTGTGAGGTCAATGCGCTCCTGCCCATAACTCACGCGCCTGGTGTTTTTGTCGATATGCAGCTGGCCAAAGGTTAATTGCTCTGGCTCATCGTCAAACTGCGAGTTTGCAGCTTGCCTTCTTAACACTGCATCAAGTCGAGCTCGCCATAATCTAGGCTTTGCGTCTTTGGAAATAACTTCGTCAGCACCGAGCTCTAAAAACAGGCTGTGAACATCCTCGTCATCGCTGTCAAGACTGACGATCACGGGAGCTTTAAATCTTTGTCTAAATTGGCTGATTGAATCGCAGGTTGGTACGGATGCGATAGCTTGATCAAGCACGATACCGTTAATAGATTTCCCTGAAAAACCGTTCAATTGACCTAATTCCCTCAACAACTCAACAGTATAGCCTTGCTCTTCAAGCATTTTTTGTTGTGATGTCAATATATTGTTATTGCTTTGTGCAACCAAGATAGTGGACACGGACGCACCTCATTCATTCAACATGGATGAACACAGTGTAGTCACGCAACCTGAATGGATGCTTTACAGCGTAAATAATCCTTTTGCCGTATCCCAAAGTGCTTTAACAACTGGGTCATATAACCGTTTATTCTTAGTTACAAGTCCAATTTCAATTTCATCCGATCTAAGCTGTAAAAGCTGAACTTGATTCTTAAATGGACTTTGACTAATTACTATCTCGGGGACACACGCAATACCAAACCCTAAACTCGCGAGCGCAACCATAGCTTCATGACCCGAAACATGCGCATAAACTTTAGGAACAAAATTGTGTTTTTTGCAAAAGTTATCGGTTCGATCTTTTAACACGCCTTGCTCTGGCATAATAAAAGACAGCCTCTGCCACGGCACTTCACTATGACTATATTCATCAATAATAGACTTAAGCGGACAGTCCATCGTTGGGCCAATAAACACCAATCTCGAACGGCCGATTGGCAAGTACTCTATACCGTTCGGTAAATGTTTTGGCTTCACAGCTACCGCGACATCTTCCTTACCACTGGCCACTTCTGCTATTGAATGCGCGGGGTCGCCGGTAATAAGATTTAACTCTACTTGAGGGTACAGATGGCGAAACTTGGAAAAAAGGTCATAAATAAAACTGTAAGTCGCGGTCACGGAACAAAATAAACTCAGCTCACCAGTCAAAGGCTTATCATCGTCAACGCATTCACTCTTAAACTGCCGCCAGCTTGCTAATGTCGCTTGCGCGTAATGAACAAACGCTTTGCCTTGCTGAGTCAGCTCAACGGTGCGATTATCTCGTAGGAATAAAGGCGCGCCAACTTCCTCTTCTAACTGCTTGATTTGACGGCTTAATGTTGGAGGACTTACAAAACAGCGTTCACTTGCCCGAGAAAAATGCAGCGTATCTGCAAGTGCCAAAAAATATTTAAGTTGTTTGTGATTCATAGTATTTCACCTTTTGAAACACTATAGTTCAAATATATCATTTTACGCAATCAAAAGTTCGCCCTACTCTGACTTCAATCTATTTCTACAGAATCAGGAAATATCATGTCGAATTACTTTAATACTTTATCTTTACGTGAGCAATTAGCTCAGCTTTCTCAATGTGAATTCATGGATCCAAAAGAATTCGAACAAGGTGTCGACGTTCTGATTGGTAAAAAACTGGTCATCGTTGGTTGTGGCGCACAAGGTTTGAACCAAGGTCTAAACTTAAGAGACTCTGGCTTGAACGTCAGTTACGCACTACGCCCTTCAGCAATTGAAGAAAAACGTCAATCTTTTCTTAATGCATCTGAAAACGGCTTTATAGTTGGCACCTATGAAGAACTCATTCCTGAAGCTGATTTGGTTCTAAACTTAACGCCTGACAAACAACATACTTCTGTTGTAAACGCAGTCATGCCGTTAATGAAAAAAGGCGCAACACTTGCTTACTCTCACGGCTTCAACATCGTAGAAGAAGGTATGCAAGTGCGTGAAGATATCACCGTAATCATGGTTGCACCAAAATGTCCTGGCACAGAAGTGCGTGAAGAGTACAAACGCGGCTTTGGTGTACCTACGCTGATTGCAGTTCACCCTGAAAATGACCCTGAGGGTAAAGGTCTCGCGCAAGCTAAAGCATATGCGGCGGGAACCGGTGGTCATCGTGCTGGCGTATTGCAGTCATCATTTATTGCTGAGGTAAAATCAGATCTAATGGGTGAACAAACCATCCTATGCGGTATGTTGCAAACTGGTTCATTACTATGCTTTGACAAAATGGTAGAAGAAGGCATTGAACCTGGATATGCATCAAAGCTCGTACAATATGGCTGGGAGATCATCACTGAAGCGCTAAAACACGGTGGTATCACCAATATGATGGATAGACTGTCTAACCCCGCTAAGTTACGCGCATTTGAACTGAGTGAGCAACTAAAAGACATCATGCGCCCGCTCTACAACAAGCATATGGACGACATCATCAGTGGTGAGTTTTCAGAAGGTATGATGGCTGATTGGGCTGAAAACGACAATAAATTGCTTACATGGCGTGCAGAAACCGCACAAACCGCGTTTGAAAAGCAAGCGAATACTGATGCTGAGATTTCAGAGCAGACTTTCTTCGACCAAGGTATTTTGATGGTTGCTATGGTCAAAGCTGGTGTAGAGCTAGCGTTTGAAACCATGACAGCAGCAGGCATTATTGATGAATCAGCATACTACGAATCACTACACGAAACGCCGCTAATCGCGAACACCATTGCGCGCAAAAAGCTGTTCGAGATGAACCGTACTATTTCTGATACCGCAGAATATGGTTGCTACCTGTATAATCACGCATGTCTACCACTATTGAAGCCATTTATGGAATCAATCACAAAACGTGAGATTGGTGAAGGCTTGTTAGACAGTGACAATTATGCTGACAACCAAAAGCTCATCGCTGTAAACCGTGCGATCCGTAACCATCCGGTAGAGAAAATAGGTGAAATTCTTCGCGGTTACATGTCAGATATGAAAAAGATTGTTTAGTAAGTAGAAATAAATTTGCGTCAATAATATAGCAAACTAGTTCGCTTGTTAGTAACCAAGGCCACTTTCCACCCTGAGATTGTGGCCTTTTATCTCTGTTTCTCAACATAACCACCCATTTAACTCAAATACAGTTAACACTAAATACTGAGATTAACTTTATTTTATAAACCAAAATTATTTTTTTGTGACTTGGATTGTTACTTGTTCCGAGCTGGTTATTTACTATGCTAGAATAATCGGTTCCACGGGATTACACACACAAATCGAATGCAAAACACAGGTTTAACAATTACTCAAAGAATTACCCTTTTGGGTAGTCTCATTGCGATTGCTGTCGCTTGTTTAATCGGGTTTACCTCGCTTTACAGCGCCAAAACGCTCATCAATGAACGCATGATGCAATCTGAATTGCCAAGCAAGATAGAAAGTATCAATAAATCATTAAGCAAGCAGATAGACACGTTGAAAAATGCAGCCGAGCAGCTTTCAAGCAATTTATTAATCACCCAAAGTGCCAAGCAAAATACTTTGGACGAAAAACTTCTTGTCAACGAACTCAAGCGTATTGCGGCGCAGTATGACTTAGTTACGGCTTCTTGGGCTAACCGCGAAACCAATCAATATTGGAATCAAAACGGCTTTCTGCGAGTACTAAATAGAGAGCAGGATGGTTGGTTTTTCGGCTTTACCACTAGTGGCTCGCCATACTCTATTAGTATCTATCAAGAAGCGCCGGGCGATGTAAAAATGTTTGTAAACCATCAACAACTAAGCGGTGTTGGTTTAGCTGGACTTGCGAAAAGTATTGATGATATGCAGGCGATGCTTGCTAATATGAAAATCGAGCAAAGTGGCTTTGTTTTCGTCATTAATAGGCAAGGTACGGTGCAATTGCACCCAGATGCAGGCAAAGTCGCAAAGTCCTCAATTGAAGACTTTTACGGCCAGCACAGTCGCGATTTTACCTCCACACATGGATTTATCGTTAAAGAGTTGGAAGTGGGTGGCGAAACCAATTTAGTTGCAGCGAGCCCAATTCCAAACACAGATTTGCTTGTTATTGCCCAAGTGCCAACCAGTGAAATCAATAGTGGGATCACTTCTTTGCAGTGGCAAATCATTGGTTTTTCGCTGGTGATTGCGCTAGTGGCGAGCTTTTTTAGTATGCTACTGGCTAAAAACTTAAGCGCGCCACTTAAAAAGATGGCGGATTTATTTGAACAACTTGGCAGCGGCGACGCAAAACTCAATTATCGTTTACCAGACTCAGCACAACCTGAACTTCATGCTTTGGCTGGCGGCTTCAACCAGTTTATGGCTAAGATCGAAGAAGCTATCCACATGGTTGCGGAAGAGAGCCGTTCAATTCGCGTGACGAGCGAAGCCGTGTTTAAACAGAGCCAGCAAAACTCTCAGTCTCTGGATGAACAAAAGTCTCAAACTATGTCTGTTGCCGCGGCAATCAATGAAATGGGTGCGACAGTACAAGAGATAGCAAGCAGCGCGACCAACACGGCAAAATTAACAGAAGAAAGTAAAGCGTCAACTAAGCGCAGCCGTCAAGGTGTGCAAGAAAGCCAAGAAACACTTCACTTACTTGCTGGTGACATCGAAAATATGGCAGGTCAAGTCGCTACATTGGCCGAAAAAACACAGTCCATTGCCAACATCGTTGATGTGATCAGAGGCATATCTGAGCAAACCAACTTGCTTGCACTCAATGCCGCGATTGAGTCTGCGCGTGCGGGTGAGCATGGCCGTGGGTTTGCCGTCGTTGCAGATGAGGTGAGAGCGCTTGCGAGCCGTACATCACAATCTACCGACGAAATCCAAGCAACGATATCTGAATTAACTCAGGTGTCTGGCGCTGTCGTAAACCAAATCCAACAATCCAGTGAACAAGCAGAGCAAAGTGTTCAAACGATGCAATCGTCAGTGGAGTTAATGTTGGAAATATCGGAAACCGCAAATCAAATAAATGACATGACCGCGCTTATCGCAACAGCGACAGAAGAGCAAAGTAATGTCGTCGCGGACGTCGGCCGCAACATCGAGCAAATTAGCGAAATAAGCGATGCCGTGATGAACGAGCAACTTGACACGGAACAAGCAATTCAACGTCTTGCTGCATCAGCAAAAGCGCTAGATGATCTCGTCGCGAGCTTTTAACCTTTGTTCAACTCTAAAGTAAGCCTGCACGTTTCGTCTTGTAGGCTTACCCTTTCACATTGTCTCTTTGTTACATGGTGTAACAATCACACCGCGCAAATTTTGCAATTATAGTCTAAATTCAATAATAGTAAGGGCCAAAGGTAAGCAATGAAGCCATAACTAAAAGTCAGCCGAATGCCCAATCTGGAGGTTGTATGAAGATAGTAATTCAGTTCTCTATTATTGTGCTTAGTGTTTTACTTAGTGCCTGTAATAGCACTCCCAAAGCGACGATAGACACGTCAATTCTCAATTCAAAGCATCAATTTAATATCCAGCCTGTAGAGTCATACTCAGAGGTATTTCAGCTAAACAATCAAATTAAAGCAAAACTCGCGCAATATTTTCATAACGACGAAATTGGCGTTAAACGCGCAAAAATGTTGATGGCGTTTTTGGTCAATAGTGGCGACGATTCAATGTCATATTTATCTGGTGCTAATCTCACTGCCAACCAAGCTTTTAGTAATATGAATGCCAATTGTCTTTCGCTTTCAATTTTAACCCATGCTATCGCGAGACAAGTGGGTTTGAGAACACAATTTCAACGTGTACACATACCCGAATATTGGGATGAGAGCCAAGGCTACAGCTTGCTTACAGGGCACGTAAACATAAAAATATTTGAAGTGGATAATACCCAAGATTCTGTAAAAACACTCTATGTCAAACCCGCTTCCGTTACCGTAGACTTTGACCCTAATAGCAGAGCACAACATTTTAGTACATCGGCAATAGATACAAACACTATCTTATCCATGTTTTATAACAACAAAGGCGCCATGGAAATGATTAATGGCGACCTTGACATGGCCTACAGTTACTACAAAGCAGCGGTAGAGAGCGATCCCTATCACGATGGCGCATGGGGTAATCTTGGGATCCTATATCGCCTAACTCAACAGTACGACCTTGCTGAGCGCGCATATAACCAAGCACTTGCCATTAATCATGACAATCGAAACGCACTAGGCAATCTTGCAAAACTTTACCACCTCACAGAGCGTGACCACGAAGCAAAAATGATCGAAGCCAATATTCACAACTTAAGAAAGAGCAATCCCTATTATATGCTAGTGTTGGGTAATGAAGCGTTTAAGCATGGAAATTTAAGTCGCGCTAAGCATTTTTATCAAAAAGCTTATCAACTCGACCATAGTATTCACGGCAGTTTCTTTGGATTAGCAAAAGTTGCATTTGAAGAAGGGAATAGAGAAAAAGCAGAGTACTACCTCAATAAAGCATACAAAGCATCTGTCTTCGAGCACGACAAAACACGCTACGAAGGCAAATTAGCCTTGTTGAGAGGTGTTGCAAGCAACCAGTTACATTCCACAGACGACGATGAGAGATAACAATAACAATGAAGAAGCTCCCGTTCAAACTACTTGGCATGATGCTAACCGCGATATGTACCACGAGTGCAGTGGCGCAAACGCAACATCCAAGTATTGTTCATGTTGATAATATATTGGTGCAGGATCTTCAAACACTTACGAGCATTAGTCACCAAGGCCGTAAAAGTGGAGCCCAATCGCCTAACATCAGTGCACAATATATTTTTGCTGCTTTTGAGCAATTAGGTGGAAATCCGAGCTATCAGCACTTTACCTTTAGAGCCGGTATTTTTAGTAAAGACGCAGGTCACAACATCACAGCGACTTTGCCTTGCACCCAACCTCGTTGTGACAAGGCCATTGTTATCAGTGCGCATTACGACCATTTAGGAACCACTGGACAGAGACATTATCCAGGCGCCAATGATAATGCATCTGGCGTAGCTGCGATGTTACACATGGCTAGGCAACTCAGTAAAACAAATCGCGCTCGCGATATATTGTTTGTCGCCACCGATGCTGAAGAGCGCGGCTTACATGGTGCAAAATATTATGCCAAACACCTTACTCAGGAAGTTGAACTCAATATCAACCTCGATATGTTAGGGATAAATAACAACAACCATTTATTTGCGTTGTTTTCACCGGGTTTTAAGGAATATAAAACTGAGCTCCAGAACAAGGCACAATCTCAAATCAAATTGACTATAGTATCGTCACAACGACAAATTGAGCGTTATACAAATAATCCAAGAATTGATTGGCACAAAGCAAGCGATCACTACGCCTTTTATCGCCAAGGGATCCCCTATATTTATTTCGGTATGGGTGAAGATAAACATCATCACACTACAAGAGATACATTAGATAATATGGATTTAAATAAGTATCAGGCAGGGGTAAATCTCATCAATGACTTTATTTTGTCATTAACTCGCTCACCACTTGACTCTACTAGCTGAATTTTTTGTGCTTTTGTAAGCTGCTTAACATGCCACTCAAGTTTTGCAGCTTGGGATTTAGTACCGACTCGATATTGGTATTTTAACGTTAAGGGCCCTTTACCTTTTAAATTTTTTGCCCCTTTCCCAGCCTGATGCTGCTCTATGCGCCGTTCTACATTGGTTGTTATTCCTGTGTACCAATGACCAAAGCGCGTTTCTAGGATATATAAGCTCCAAGTAGCTTGGTGTTCCGTTTTATTGGGCTCGCTAAGTAACATCTTTCCTAGCACTTCGTGGTTCTCCTCAAGATCTTATCTACAATTTGTGTTGCACATGATGACTATTGCAACTTATGTACGAACTTTTTACACTTAGTGCAGTCCAATTCCGCTAAGAGACTTTACCTTCTCTGTGCAATCGGTATCATGCAAACAACTGATAATAAGGATACACAATTTCATGCTGTCTAATAAAACCCTTTCTGTTTGGCTCAGTGCTGTAGTTATGACGGTGTTTATGTCTGGCTGTTCAAGCTGGATTTATCGCATCAACGTGCCACAAGGTAATTTCTTAGAGCAGTCAGATGTAGATAAGCTTCGCGTCCAAATGACCAGAGAGCAAGTGCTATATGTACTAGGTACACCACTTGCAAAAGACACTTTTAATAACAATGTCTGGCATTACCAATACGTATTTAATATTGACAGAGACTCTGAGGTCCGAAAGTCATTTAGCGTTTATTTCGAGAATGACAAACTAGTCCACGTAAGCGGCGACTTCGAAGAGCCAGAAGAATTTAACACACCTTTAGACTCATAGAGTCAAAGGGCACACATTATTTCGTAGTCAAAGGGGAAAGGTATTTCCCCTTTTTTAATTAGCCTGAGGTTTGGATAAGGAATGAGCTAACTCATTGTTTTTAATACCACATTAAATTATACCCTTATCTAGCCAGAGAGTTTTAGGGATAACAAGGCGAATTTACGCACCAATAGTTGGCTATTGGAAGTGAATTCAACGCAGTTAGCGCTAAAACTGGCTGCTAGAAAGGCATTAACTATCCGAAGTTCAGGTTAATTATTCCTTATCTCCTAAAGAGACAGGTCGTCCACCGGTAACTTTGCTTGCACGACCTTCTTCTTTTGCTTTTTCCGCACGGCGCCTGCGCGCTTCTTTCGGGTCAGCAATTAACGGACGATAGATTTCGATTCTGTCACCATCACTGACGACTTGCTGTAATTTTACCGTGCGGTTCCAGATCCCGAGCGTCAAATCATTCGCATCTATCTCTGGGCATTTTTCTAAAATACCTGACTGTAATACCGCTTGCTCAGCAGACGTCCCCTCAGGCACATCAACCGACAATGACGTCGCGCTGTCCGGCAATGCAAATACCACTTCAACCTTTATCATTATCTCGCTCCGTAAACAACTTTGGCTCGCTGGGTAAACGCAGACACCATATTCTTGGCCACTTCATTGAATAGCTTGCCAAACGCCATCTCAATTAATTTGCTCGCGAACTCAAACTCTAATTTTAAACTCACCTTACAAGCCTGTTCATCAAGCGCGGTAAATTCCCAATAACCATTTAAAGACTTAAATGGTCCATCTACTAGGCACATTTTTACTCGATTGCCGTCAAATTCATTTTTTGTGGTAAACCACTTTTTTAGGCCGGCTTTCGAAATTTCTAGACTCGCGGTCATCCCTTCATCATCACTGCTGATAACTTTTGCATCTGAGCAATGCGGTAGAAATGCAGGATAGGCGTCAACATCATTGACTAATTCAAACATTTCTTTGGTGCTATACATCACCAAAGCACTTTTTTCTATCTGTGGCATAGACACTCCAAATCTTAATACGAGGATTTTACCAAGGTTTTGCAGATTTATCTTGTTTGCAGCCACTGACTAAGTAAAAATACGACACATTAATGAAAAAGCGCTGTCTTAAAACAGGATTTATAGGTAGACTAAGCCATTATGGCAAAGAAAAATTCAAGTAAATCAAATAGCAATACCATAGCGCTAAATAAAAAAGCGCGTCATGAGTATTCACTACATGAAAAGTTCGAAGCAGGTATCGAATTACAAGGCTGGGAAGTAAAAAGTATCCGCGCCGGTAAAGTCAATATCTCAGATACTTACATCCATATCAAAAACGGCGAAGCCTATTTGTTGGCTAGTCAAATTCAGCCGTTAAATAGTGCTTCTACACATGTGATATGTGATCCGCTTCGTTATCGTAAACTGCTACTAAATAAACGTGAAATCTCACGTCTTATCGGTGCAACCGAGCGTGATGGTTATTCTCTGATTGCCACAGCAATGTACTGGAAAAAGTGCTGGGTAAAACTCGAGTTCTATCTTGCAAAAGGTAAAAAGCAACACGATAAACGTGCTGATATTAAAGACCGTGACTGGTCACGTGATAAAGAACGTTTGATGAAACACAATGTACGTTAATTTATTTTAATATACGAACAAAACGAAAAAAGCAGGCTTAGCCTGCTTTTTTGTGTTTGATATAAGATTAAGCGTAAAGCGCTTAACCTTTGTACTTTTGCATCACAAGTGTTGCGTTAGTACCACCAAAGCCAAAGCTGTTTGACATTACAGTATTAAGCGGTCCATCACGGCGCTCAGTTACAATGTCTAAACCTTGTGCTTGCTCATCTAGTTCATCAATGTTGATCGATGGTGCAATAAAGTCATTATCTAGCATCAGCAAAGAGTAAATCGCTTCATGCACGCCAGCCGCACCGAGTGCGTGGCCTGTCATTGCTTTAGTTGCACTAATAGCTGGGGAATTATCGCCAAACAACTCTTGAATAGCGCCTAACTCTTTCACGTCACCAACTGGTGTTGAAGTACCGTGCGTGTTTAGGTAGTCAATCGGTGCGTCAAGACCTTGCATCGCTTGTTTCATACAACGTACCGCGCCTTCACCTGATGGTGCTACCATGTCGTAACCATCTGATGTCGCACCATAGCCAACGATTTCAGCATAAATGTGCGCGCCGCGAGCAAGTGCGTGTTCTAGCTCTTCAACTACCACAATACCGCCACCGCCAGAGATGACGAAACCATCACGATTTGCATCGTACGTACGTGATGCGCGCTCAGGCGTTTCATTGTACTTGGTTGACAACGCACCCATGGCATCGAATTCCATCGCGAGCGTCCAGTGTAGCTCTTCACCACCACCTGCAAAAATAACATCTTGTTTGCCTAGTTGAATTTGTTCAACTGCATTGCCAATACAGTGTGCAGATGTTGCACATGCAGAGCTGATTGAGTAGTTCACACCTTTAATTTTAAATGGTGTTGCCAAACACGCAGAAGTCGTGCTTGCCATGGTGCGTGGAACCATATAAGGCCCTACACGTTTAACGCCTTTTTCGCGCAGAATATCAGCTGCTTCAACTTGGTATTTAGACGAACCACCACCAGAACCTACGATAAGGCCTGTACGTTCGTTTGATACTTGCTCTTCTGATAGCCCTGAATCTTCAATTGCTTGCGCCATCGAGATATAAGAAAACGCTGCCGCGTCCCCCATAAAGCGATGTGCCTTACGGTCAACGAGAGATTTTACGTCGATATCTATTTTACCAGACACTTGGCTACGTAGGTTGTAGTCTGCAAATTCTTGGTTAAAAGCAATACCGCTCTTACCTGTTTTTAATGACTCTAAAACTTCTTGCTTGTTGTTGCCGATGCTCGAAACAACACCGATCCCCGTAATAACGGCTCTTCTCATGGGTTTATTCCCTTCGATATTACAAATTATGCGTAGTATACGCTGAATTTTAGCGCCAAGTGGTCAGCTTTCCAGCGTACACATGTACTCTGAACCTAAATAACTAAAAATGCAACCAGACTATTGAGTCGAAAGACAGTAAAATAGTTCCCAAATAGTCGAACATAGAGTCTTTCATGATAAAAAACGCTCAAATACACTTCAACGATGCTGGTACCCCTGTTGCCGATAGTTTTGACGATGTCTATTTTTCCAACGATGATGGGTTAGCTGAGTCACATTACGTCTTTTATACTCAGAACCATATCGACGAGCGGTTACAAAATCATGGCAAAGACCGATTTGTCATCGCAGAAACTGGTTTTGGTACTGGATTAAACTTTCTCAACGCTTGGTATCACTTCAACCAGCGTAGCAAAGACGCATGTGTTAACCAACTCCACTTTGTCTCATTTGAGAAATATCCAATCCATATTGATGACTTAGTTAAAGCGCTACAAGCTTGGCCTACGCTTGCCCCACTCGCCGAAAAACTTTGCCAACAATACCCGATGGCCCTTGAAGGGTGCCATCGCCTAGAGTTTGATGATGGTCAAGTGACCTTAGATTTATGGTTTGGTGATATTCACGATAACTTACCACAACTAAGTTTTGAACAAACCGGATTTGTCGATGCTTGGTTTTTAGATGGCTTTGCTCCGAGTAAAAACCCAGATATGTGGCAACAAAGCTTATTTGATGCCATGGCCAATATGAGCCGAGATAGCGCTACTTTAGCAACATTTACCGCAGCGGGTTTTGTCCGCAGGGGACTACAAGACGCCGGCTTTGCGTGCAAAAAAGTCAAAGGGTATGGTCGCAAACGCGAAATGGTGGTCGGAACGCTGAGCCGTGCCAATAAAAACTCCAATACTCCAGCGTATTACAGCACCACACCGCGTAAGCTAGAGAGTATCGCAATTATTGGCGGCGGTATTGCCTCAAGTTGTTTGTTGTATCACCTTAGTAAACGTGATCTTGGCGCAACACTTTTTTGTCAAGACGACGCGTTAGCCAAAGGTGCTTCTCACAATCGTCAAGGCGCGCTATATCCAAATCTGCAAGCAGATCACACCCCCTCGAGCGAGCTATACGCCCACAGCTTTTTATATGCAAAGCGCCTTTATCAGCATATTGCAAATACAGGCTACCACTTCGCACACGATTGGTGTGGCGTACTCTTGCAGTCCGTTAGTGAAGCCAAACAAGCGCAGCATCAAAACTTAGCTGAAAAGGCAACTTGGCCGCATGACTTAATTCATGCCGTTGATGCCAAGCAGGCTTCAGTCATAGCAAATACCACACTGCCCTACGGTGGACTTTATATTCCAGAGGCAGGCTGGCTAAACCCGGCAGAGGTAACGCAAGCGGTGTTTGATGCAGCTCACGCATTCAAAGCGGTTTCGACTCATTTTAATACTGATATACAAAAGCTTGAAAAAACTGAGTGCGGCTGGCTGTTACACAGTGAAGATAATACGTTTGGGCCGTTTTCAGATGTTTTTGTCTGTGGCGGTGAGCACTCTGACCGATTCGAGCAAACCAAACATATTCCTATACACGGCGTTCGCGGTCAGGTCTCTCATGTTGATGCTGGAGAAGAATCACAAAAACTCAATACCGTACTTTGCCATAAAGGGTACTTTACTCCCGCAATGAATGGGCAGCATTGTATGGGTGCGACATTTGAAAAAAATAGCAAAAGCCGAGAGGTGAAAGCCGAAGATGATGCAGTTAACCGCGCCCAGCTTGAACGCTTTTATAAAGACACGGATTTAGCCGCGAGTCTTGGCGAGATCACCTCAGCAAAAGCCGCAGTACGTTGCTGTTTTAACGATCATTTGCCTATGCTTGGTCAAGTCCAGCATAACGATGAGTTTTGCTCGGCCTTTGCTAATTTAAGGAAGGGAAAACACTACGGTTTTGGGAAGCCAGCACTACCCTATCAAGGAATTCATATTGTTACCGGTTTTGGCGCAAGAGGACTGTGCAGTGCTCCACTTGCTACTGAGCACTTAGTTGCAACTCTACTTGGCGAAGCAAGGCCTTTAAGCGAGCGAGTACATCAGGCAATCCACCCAGCCAGATTACTCGTCAGGGATTTAATTAGAAGTAAAATCTAATAATGGCTAAGGCATAACATCACCTAGATATTATGCCTTCATCGAAATACACCCATTACACGGTAAAGACTTGTCTATTTACGACACCCCAATAGTCGTCTTGATATTGAGATTCGCTGTAGTCGATACCGTTTAACGTCAATGCGTTGCGCCAAAAATTGATCGCGTGCTCTGCGCCTTGAATTTGCTTGACTTGCCAATGCCCAGGATACATTTGCCATATTTTGGACATAAACGAAGAACCAAGTTTGCGTTTTCTCGCTGCAGGCACAATATAAAACTCACACACCTCAAAGGTATTTTGCGCTTTAAAAATATTGATAAAGCCAACCGGGTGGCCATTTTCATATGCCAAGTAGCCAAGGTGCTGTTCGTCTATTGGCGTATCTATCTGAAATAAACCGTTACTATCTGGTAATTTTTCCGTCAACACTGAAAACTCAGCTTCATATGCTTGCACCAAATTAAAATAGACTTGTGTTAACGAACCCACTACTTGACGAATTTCCAAAATACCGACCTTTACTCAGAATTAGTCGGCGTAACTTACAGCAATAGTGCACAAAGTTAAATAGACAAAATTACTATTTCATCTGAACTTGGAATTAGAAATGAACTAACTTAAATGCATAGATCAAAAATATCACCCGACTCTAGCACGGTGCTTTTACTCCGGATATAAAACCCAATACCGACAACGGTATTGGGTTTTGGCTAATATTAAGTCAGAAAAGTAATTGTATTTAGCCGCTTAATAAGGGTTATTGGGTAAATAAAAGTTACTCAAGTTTCCGTTAATGGAGGCCGCGAGTTCACCGCTACTATGTGTGTGGGTGTAGATGTTGTAACTCTGCCCCGGCAACACTTTAACTCGCAAAAAGTCTTGATATTGTACTGCTTGACCGCAAGCAAGTGCTGTTCTTTTAGTTTGTGCTGTTTCTTTGAGAATATAAACTTCAGCGCTGCCATCCACGATCCCTTCGCCTTCGCTATTGATGAAAATTGATGTTGCTTCACTCGCTGCAATATTAAAATAGTTACTACTGTGGCGAGCTAAAGATACGGCTGCACGTCCCATTCTGTCACGCTCAGCAAAGTGCGTGTCTGTTAGCGCATTGTCTAGCATGGGGATAGAAACAAACCGACTACTAAAATTCAGTGTTTCGTGACAAAAACCGGTTACTACTTCACTGGAGATAGCACCGAGCACACCATCCGGATCGTAAATACTGTCGGCCAGTAACGCCATTCCTGCTGATGTACCACCAACAACACCTCCCTTATCAAAAACGTGCTGCACCGCGCTTTGGACAGAAGTTCCTTGCCATTTATTTAGATAATCAGACTGATCGCCTCCAGCAAACCAGACAAACTCGGCACTGCGAATAGCCCAATCAACATAAGGGTCATTAGCCTTACTAACAGAATCAATAATTAACGTCTCAACTGAATCAGCGGCCATTAGACCAAGTAAGTAATCATTGTACGCGTCCGTGCCAGAAGTACGCAGTACCACCACATCAGCACCATTACCAATATGAGGAGCTACTCTTTGGCTAAAGGCATTATCAACATCGGTTCCCCCGCCCATTAAGAGCGTGGCACCGTTATCCGGTGTGAGCGTGTTGCAAGTGTCTGAGCTATTTCCAGCAAGATACGCCTTTAATGCCCCAGGTTTTGACGGACGAATACCGTAATTACACTCTCCAGTTGGCGGCGGAGGAGTTTCACCTTGGACAAAATTCACAATCAAATCATACCAACCAGAGCCACTATATCGCGTTAGCTTTACATAATAGGTACCTGCAGTCTCAGCATAAAAGCTCCCGGTTTCTGGTATTTGACTCGTTTCCCTACTGACAACTGCTGAGCCTGTTTCTTGATATAAGAACCAGTCAAAATCATCACCAGAGCTATGGTCTAGCGAGATATCTATCGAACCTGACGCCGCCACATCAAAAGTAAACCAGTCGATATCACCTCTGGATAACTCGCCGCTAATTGTCGTGTTATTACACACTCCACTATTGGCATTACCTTCGCTGTCGTTAGATTCAGTTTCAGTCGTTGAGCAAGCATAGCTATGGCTTGTAACAAGCATTAGAGCAGCTAGTGATACAAATAGAATGTTATTGTTTTTCATAGTATTTACCTGAATGATATATATTTCTATGTTCCGTACCGTTGCATTGCAAAGTTACGCTGACGCACACCGTATTTTGCACTAAGCGCCCACAGCAACTTATACACAGATGACGATGGCCAAAAGCGCAGAAGTGAGCCTTATACCAATTGAATTAATTCTCTAATCAGTTTGAAGGGTGAAATAGCATATTAGCTTCGTTAAAAATTTCTCATTTAGAACAACTAAATAGCAAAATTTTTGCCTTGCTACTAAAGCTATTTCCCCGCTTCAAGATAGATCATTTACTTAATACAACTGGTATTATTAATTTGGTTTTTTGAAAAACCTAAACGCAATTAGCGTTAGGGTTTACATTCGCATTGATACGGAACGTGATAAAACCCACCCAACAACTTGTCGGTGGGAATAGAATTGAAATTCAGGTGTGGCTATTCGTCGAACCACTCACTCAAGTGGTAATTAACGGAACATTCATGCAGATCACTAGGGCGTTGTTTGTTGTAGATGAACATTTACGTCTCCTAGATGACAGTTAAAAGAATGAGTATTAAGCAGATGTAAACAACCTGCATAAAAAATATGGCATGCAACGCGTACCTTTTCAACTTTTATTATCAAAAGCTCAACAAAACAATCATCGAGTGACGTCAATTACGGACTCTCGACATAACAACTCGGCTTTCTTGGACAGCTTTTTCCGCGGGTACAAATCACCCGAACAGAGCCCTCAAGCCCTCTTTCAATCCACTGGATATTTAAAATCTTGGCAACACGGAGTAATTGGGTTTTCATATGATAGGGCACCACGCTCGCGCCACCATGGCTAATACAAGCTTGTTGCAACTCTCCAATCAAGGCGTCAGCATCAATCCCTTGTGCATTAATAGCAGGATTGAGATCAAGACCCGCGCACAGCACCCTTGGACGATTCGCCACATCAACGATTTTTACTGACTCACAGCAATACAGACGCGGTTTACCATTGACGTTCAGGATCGAAAGCTGAGCACTGGCACTATTACTATCATCATGAAATTTACGAAATACGGCCCAGTGCTGACACGGATCGGCAACGCTACGCATATTACCCCAAGGTAAAGGAATACCATTGCCCCGATACACCGCCTTGAGTTTCCCTGCTTGATAAGCATCAAAATAATGCCAATGTGGATAAGGTGAAACCGATGTCATTCTGCGCATTGCGACGGAAGCAGAAATACCAAGTTGCTCATGGACGCGCACATCGTAACCTCGGCTTTCGAGTAACTGCCGAAATGGTGTACGGGGACACAATAAGGCCCCTGCGAAGAAGCTCGATTCAAAATCCTGCCACGCGCTCAAAATATCTTGAGCATTAGGAGTATCATGATCGGGGTTATCGCTACTTTTACGACTTTCTCCAGTAGTGAGTACACATTCTAACCCTTCACTATTGTGAAGCACTGCATGGCCAATATGAACGGCTAAATCGTATTTCATTCTCGCGGGATGTGCGTGCAACGCGCGATTTATAAACACCATGTTTGGCTCTTTGAAATAAGAAGTGATCATCCCCTCTCCGTCAGGCGAAGATTGCTCAAACCACTCCACTTTTCGACCTTTTGCTAGCAAAATTGCCATGAGGTCATCACAACTGAGATAGAGATTTTTACCTCCCACTTCATCGGCTGCTCGCTCTAAATCAGGAAAGTGGTTTTGATGGTGCTCTTGGTGGGCGCGGATCAAAAGGTGCGCAAACTGCCTACCACTGATCCCCGCTTGGGATAGCATTTCTGGGATCGCAATTTGTAATATCTCTTTGGCAAATAGAAAGTTGGGCTCTAAAGCCATCCCCACTATCCCACCGAAATTGCCTTTATCTGGCGCAATCTCCGGCGCTTCTGGTTGACTATCTAAAAACCACTCAACCGGCTTTTGAAATACAGTAGAGAAATTTTCGAGCATCGCTTCGCTTGGCGTACGCTGTCCTCTTTCAATCATTGATAGGTAGGAAACGGAAGGCGCGCTGGCTGGATCTTGCTTAACGCACCTAGCCGATAAGTCTTCTAAAGTCAGATGGTTACGCTTTCTTAGATTTCTTATTTTAGTACCCAAAAAGTGGGACTTTCTAATTAAGCTTGCAACTTTTGCCATGATTTCACACCCCATTTTTGTGAAATTCACACTGTGAAATTCTTTTTGTGAAATTATTTGAATATTTAACTTACACTCAAAATGTACACGAAACAACCAGAATATATTTCCCAATTTATGACAACATGAACAAGTGAGGTGGATCATGGCAGCGCAATTACAACCGCATACAGAGCAACCAATTGACGATACGAAAGCGCAACAGTCAATGCTGGCAAAACAGTATCTTGATGAACAATGTCCTTTAGAGTTTGGCTCACACATGGAGGTGACAGACTATGTGGTTTACTACAATCACCTGCTTGCGTTTTTTGCCAACGGCACCCATTGTGGTTTAAAAAATTGTAGCCAATTCGTCGCGCTATGTGGTCACCGTGAAGCGCCAGAGGCTATTTTGTTAAAACAGGACGATGGCTTACATATTGAAATTACTTTCAATCGCACCGGAATGCTCGGTCAATTTGATAGCGCCCATATCGAAGATATTATCGTAGAAACACCACTGGCATCTGTGGTTGGTAAAAAGACTAAAACCCAGCTACAAAAACTGTGGATGAGCTTTTATCATGGCGTGCAACAACCAGCAGGAAAAGCCTGTTATCGTGCCAAAAATGGGGATGATTATGAACTTTGAGTAAACACTCGATAATTTGTAATCAAATCGCTCAAACATTCAGTAAGTTTTAAGCTAAGCTAATTAAAATACCGCTCTTTTTTCGACTGAGCACATGACCAAATTGCTTAATTTTCTAAAAAACATTAACTGGATGCTTTGGGCGCTCATACTTGGCATTTTTGCGGGTTTAGTTTTCGGTGAACGGTTATCATTTTTAAAACCTATGGGTACAGGTTTTGTAAACCTGATGCAAATCACCATTCTCCCTTATATTGTCGTCAGTCTTATCGTGGGTTTAGGCAAGTTTAATCCCGAACAAGTTAAAAGCATTCTTGCAAAAGCAGCGCTAGTCATGATCTCCATTTGGGTGGTAGGTCTTGCTGTGATCTGGTGCTTTATTATGACATTACCAGCGCATGATGCCGGGACCTTTTTCTCCCCTGCACTGGTCGCCGCGGCTCCCGAAGTAGACTTCGTTAAACATTATATTCCCTCTAATCCATTTGCTTCTATGGCAGAAGGTAATGTACCGGCCTTAGTCATATTTTGTATTGCGCTAGGTATGGCGCTTATTTCTAATCAAAAGAAAAACCGTTTACTCGACGTGTTAGAAGTCGTTGGTCAAGGTTTGTCAGTTATTTCCAAGAAGATCATTGCCATCTTCCCTATTGGCATTTTTGCGATGACAGCAAGCACCGCTGGCACCATGAGCGCAGAAGAACTGTCTGAATTGCAAGTGTACTGGGTTGTCGTTTTATGTGTTGGCGTGTATTTGATGTTAGTACTACTCCCTATGCTTGTTGCCGCACTCACCCCTGTTAAATACCGCGACCTCATCATGGTTATGCGCAATGCTTGGATCACCGCATTTAGTACCGGAAACGTTTTCATTGTATTGCCGGTGATCACCGAGGGGATCAAAGATCATTTACGCAAAATTAAGCAAAGCGACGAAAGCTCTGATCACATCGCTGAGGTGTTAGTGCCTATCGCTTATACCTTCCCGAGTTTAGGAAAGCTTACGACCCTCATTTTTGTCTCTTTTGCAGCATGGCTTACCGGCAACCAAATCGGCATCGAACAAATTCCTAATGTGTCTTTATCAGCGATGCTAAGTTACTTTGCTAACGTGCATATCGCGATTCCCTATTTGCTCGATACCTTGCGTGTCCCGGCTGATACTTATCAGTTATATTTATCGATGTCGGTACTCACCGCGAAAGTGGTTTCACCGACCACTGTGGTATATATCTTCGCATTTGTGTTTTTATGTATTTTTATTAACCGTAGACAATTACACCTAAAACGCGTGCGCTCGATTTATTATTTAACGCTACTATCTGCACTACTCCCAGCATTCATGTTGTTGAGTTTTACGGCAAATAATTATCTCGGTAAGCAAACTAAATCGGCCGATGAGGCTATAGCTAATATGGTGATCTCAGATACCGTCCCTGCTCATGTGCTTAGCTATGTCCCTAAAGCATACCAAAGTGGTGAGTTGTCTTTGACAAATATCGATGTGATTAAAAAACGTAACTTGCTGCGTGTTGGATATCTTATCGATAATGTGCCGTTTAGTTACTTTAATCAAAAAGACCAATTAGTGGGTTTTGATGTCAGCCTCGCACATAGGCTCGCATCCGATCTTGGGGTTAAAATCGAGTTTATTCCTTTTAAAAAGCCACAACTGGCAGAGTATCTCAACAAAGGATATTTCGATATTGCAATGTCCGGCCTTGAAATTAATATTGCCGACTTACAAAGCTTGCGCTTTAGTGACAAGGTGTTGGAGCTGCAACTGGCGCTCTTGGCCAAAGATCATGATTTAAAGAAGTTTGCTGACAAGTCAGCCTTGCTTACGCTTGATGAACTGAATTTAGCTCACGTTGAATATGCTCCACTACTCAAACAATTGGCGCAGCAAAACCCTAAGGTAAAAGTGTCCAGTATTAACAATTTGCAAAGCTATTTTAAGCACCCAGAAAAATATGACGCCTTAGTGATCAGCGCAGAGGCGGGCTTTGCATGGAGCATGTTCTACCCTGAATTTGGTGTTGTGGTACCGGAAGGGGCGAGCTTGAAATACCCCGTTGGATTTGCTGTCGCCAAGCGCAATCAAGATCTACTGAGTTATGTAAATGCTTGGCTGACTATCCAGCATACCAATGGCCGTATTGAAAAAACTTATGATTACTGGATCTTAGGAAAAGGTAGTGTACAAAAGCAAACTCGCTGGTCGTTAATGGATGAACTGGAAATCGACCCAAACACACTCATTGATAAACTGAAGTTCTAATTAAAAAAACGCCGTCAGTTAACACGTTAACTGACGGCAAGTCTACTCACTGGGCGAGCTAGCTTTCAAGCTCACTTTAACCTTAGTCAAACCATAAAATAAAACAAGTTTTTAACAAAAAATTCATCAATTTGATAACCGACTTCGTAAACCACTACTGCGGCTCACACTTCGATTCATACCCTGCACTAATACTTTATATTGCGCCACCAATTCAAACTGCTGTTTAGCTCGGGTGATCCCTGTATAAATGAGCTGGCGGTTTATCCCCTGCTGCGCACGTTGAATTGGTGGTAGTATCATTGCCGTGTAAGCAAACTCCGAGCCTTGCGATTTGTGGATAGTCATTACATACACTCTATCAAAGCTCGGCAATCTGGCAGGATAAAAGCGCCTAACGCTGCCCTGCTCATCAATAAATGATGCCTGTAGCTCACCCTGTTCGTCACGTAAAATGATCCCGATATCGCCGTTAAACAGTTTCAACTGGTAATCGTTTTGAGTGATCATAATGGGCATACCAACGTAAAAGCGCCCTGTCGGTTGTACCAATCCCATTTGACTAAGCTTAAGCTCTATTCTGCGATTTAATTCGTTCACACCGTAAGGGCCTTCTCGAACGGCTGCAAGCAATTGATAACTGGCAAACTCGCTATGTATTATGGCCTCACTCTCACCATGATGAATGGCAAGCAGATATCGCTGGTATTGCTCCGCCGCTCTGGCAATTAAGGCATTATAGGTTTCACTATTTAATTCATGATGCTGTATATCGCTATAACCTTGCCCCAGCACGCTGTCTAATTGCCGCTTATTGTTGCTATTTACGGCAAATGCTAACTGACCAATCCCGCTTCGACTGTCAAAACGGTGACTTTTTTGTAAAAACGCCAGATTATCTTCCAACATAAAGTCAGCGCTGGTATCACCCGACTCAGGCAAATTTTGTTTACTCAACTCAGCTAGTTTTGCTTTCAGTGCCTGACTGTAATGTGGTGCTTGCCCAAGCGCTAAGTTTTCACATAAGTCGCTGAGTACGTTACCGGTATCTACCGATGCGAGCTGATCTTTATCGCCGAGCAAAATAAGCCGTGCATGTTTTGGTAATGCATCCACCAGCTTAGCCATAAGCGATAAGTCCACCATGGATGCTTCGTCAACAATCAGCACATCAACATGCAGCGGGTTATCTTGATTGTGACGATAGTGCACGCTATTAGGAATAACGCCTAACAAGCGATGAATAGTTTGCGCCTGCTCCGGCAGTAAATCAGCAAGCGCTGGCGGCAGATTTAACCTCGCTTTCGCACCGATAATTGACTCACTGAGCCTCGCAGCCGCTTTGCCGGTTGGCGCCACTAGCTTGATGGTCAACGGCGCACTGTTATAAAGCGATTGCAAAATCGCAAGCAGTTTTGTGACCGTCGTGGTTTTTCCCGTACCGGGGCCGCCCGTGATGACACAAAATCGCTTAATGATAGCAAGTGTACAAGCTACTTTTTGCCAATCAATGTCTTCTTCACTGGCTGGAAAAAACGACGCCAACAGTGCACTCAGTTTTGCTTCGTCCAGCGTAACATTGGCTTTTGCCAACATTTCAAAGTGTCCCGCAAGCCTTGCTTCATAATTTGCTAATCTCGCCAAGTAGAGCTTATTACCGTATAGCCGAAGCGGCTTATCTTCACCGATCGCAGGATGCTGTGCGAGCGCAGCAAAGGCTATACCTGTGCTTGAAAATGGCGACAACTCTACAGATCCATCCGCAACCGCGTAGCTGAGCTCAAACGGATCCTGGTAATTAATACTGTCTAACTCTAAACAACTATGCTGACGTCCATGAGCGATTAATAATAGTAAAAATACATAGAAGTGATCGTCGTAGCCTTGCTGATTCAGCAACTTGGCTAACGCGATATCGGCTTTACCAACTCGTTTATGTTCAAGCAATAACGTTATAAAGCTATGATGATCGAATGCCTCAAAGTCCATACTCAACTGGCTCATACAGACTCCTCAAATAATGCATCTAATTCTAACACCTGCTCTACGCTTAACTGATTGAAGAAAATCCCCTGATTGTCCGGTAATGCGCGTAAGAACAAATAGTAGTTCCCGCCCAAATGCTGCTCAGGGTTATAGTCCACAAGGCGCTGTTTTAACAAGCGGTGAAGTGCCACGGTATAAATCATATACTGCAAATGATACTGATGAGACGACATCGCGGCATTGAGGTTATCGTAGTGATAATCTTCTGGGCTATCACCAAGGTAGTTGGACTTGTAATCGAGAACAAAAAACTGCCCTTGCCACTTGAAGATTAAGTCGATAAACCCCTTCAGCATGCCTTTTACATCATCAAAGTTTAAAAACGACTTTTGTCCAGTGATATCACTGAGGATCTTGTTCAACTTCACCGCACTGAGTGGTTTCAGTGGCAAATAAAACTCCATTTCAACAATGCAGTCGTCCGGTGGCAAGACACCAAGTTGTAAATGAGGATGTGGTGCAAGTGGTGCTGCCAAACAGCTTGTTATCCAACGCTCTGTTGTCTCTTGCCATTCCGTCGCAATACCAAACTTATCCAAAGACTTAGAGACCGCTTCAGTCAGCGTAAACTTATCTTCGTTTTTAGGGGAATGCGGTGCGGTAAAATCTATGAGCTCAAAGATTTCGTGCAAACAGCTACCCGGCTTGGCGCCCTTAGGAAAAGTATAAGAGGTTTTTTCCCGCTCTTGACGCTGCTCAGGTAAGTCCAGTAAATGGTTTTCGTCCACGGCCCCTGCAGGTTTATCACCATGATGCGTGTGATAGCTTAGCTGGCTAAAGCTTGTGGTACGCCAGTGGCGCTCAATCTGACCGGTGAAGGCTTTCGCAGACAAAGCTAGAGGCTTGTCTTCAAACGTCGTTTTTATCGCTTGCTGTGGCGCGGTGATTTCATCTAATCTTACACATTCCATTGCCGCATGTGCTTTACACAACTGGCTTAGGGCACTTTGCCAAGCCTCGGCACTGTCGAAAGTTTCCGTGCCAAACAGGGCAAATCCTAAAGCCGTTTTGTGCAGCGCAGACTTTTTACTGCGCCCTTGTTGAATGTCGTAAAGCCCAAGCTCGCAATAATGCACCGCGCGAGTCAGCGCAACGTAAAGTAAGCGAATATCCTCAGCCAGTCGTTCTTGCTCTGCTTTTTCTTTGGCGTCATCACTGGCTTCAAGGTCGACAACTAACTTATCCCCTTGGTGATAAACTAACGTATCAGGCTCACGAAACCCAAGCGAAAATGGCATAAAGACAATCGGATACTCCAAACCTTTTGATGCGTGCATGGTCACAATTTTTACCAAATTGGCATCGCTCTCCAAGCGAATTTGGCTGCTGTCACTCTGGGCGTTATTTAGCTGCGATAAAAACCAACGTAACACACGACCCGTGCCATCAAGCTCTAATTGCTTATGCTGTAAAAGCTCAGCTAAATGACGGAAGTCAGTAAGCCAACGCTCCACTTCCATTCCCTGCTGTTGCCAAATCACTGGCAGCTCACAAGTTATCAATAAGTGTTCCAGCATCGCCATCGCACCAGAGCGATACCACAGCTGTGTTAACTCACTAAATAACTGTAAATAACGTTGCCACTGCTGCTCATTAAACTGCAAGTCGTATAGTGCTTGGTTGTTTAAATAAAATAATGGTCCCGCAAGCACGCCTCTGAGCGCAGCTTCGTCGTAACTCCCGTGCAGTACATCAAGCAATTGATACAACGCAATTGCTAACGGCTGCCTAAATACACTATCTCTGGCAAGGTAAACACTGGCAATATCGAGTTGATTTAAGGCTCGTTTGATCAAGCTCGCTTCTATGCGGTCACGAACTAAAACACAGATATCCGCTGGCACAACTGGGTTTTCGCCAATCTTGGCAACCCCCGACTGCCCTTGCTCGATAAGCGCTGCAACTCGACCAGCGAACGCCTGACTTAGCCGCGCTTGCGCGGCGCTTTTGTTAAGCGCTTCATCCTCATTTGGTAATACACTAAAGCGCAGAGCTGACGACTTTTTAGATGCGATAGTAAATTGCGCATCCTCGGCTTTACCTTGCGCGCTCACCTCAATGAAAGGGATATCTTTGTTGTAGATAAAACTATTGGGATGGCGAGTAAATATCGTATTCACTGCAGCAACCACGTCACTATCGGATCGATAATTGGTTGCAAGCGTATACTGCCTGTTTTGCGCAACTCCTTGCTTTGCACCGATATAAGTAAAAATATCCGCTCCGCGAAAGCCGTAAATGGCTTGTTTTGGGTCGCCTATCAAGGTTAATGCCGTATTTTCCTTTGCGTAAACTCGGCTGAAGATCCCATATTGAATAGGATCGGTATCCTGAAACTCATCTATCATGGCAACTGGATATTGCAGTGCAATTTTTTCGGCTAAGCGCTCACCACTGTCGCCCATCAGCGCCTGATGCAGCTGCTTAAGTAAATCGTCGGGAGAGATCAAGCCATATTCTTCTTTGTGGGCGTGAAGCAAAGCTCTTACCTCGGTCACCGCTTGTTGCACTAACGCGATTTTAAGCCCACTCCCGACCAATTGATGGAGCTCTGCCAAGGTATCAAAGTGACGAATGAGCTCATGCTCCAGCGGCGTAGTATTCTTTTTATATTGAGCAACATCGGCAAGGCTTTCACTGCCCCAAAGTCCAAAGGAATGATTACTGCTACCAAACTCAAACCACCACTGCTCACTGTTGACATAATCCTCCAGAGCTTGAAGATTAGCTTTTCGCCCAGGTGCCCGATTGCCTGCCAGTCCCGCGTTTTTCAACACATTGATGTAGCCAGCTTTGACTATTTCGGCCTTTAGCCACAGTGCTAATGTTTGGTATTTTTCACGAGCTGCAAATACTGCATCTAAGGAAACAGAGGGTTTAATTTCGGTATTTTCTCTTGCTAATAAGGGTCTAACTTGCTTCGCTAGGGCATATGGCGTGGCAAATTGCTCTATCACAGCCTGTGTTTTTTCTGTATCTAGCGGATAGACAAAACGTCGCCAATGATCTGCCATCGCGGCGTCAATCAACTCGCTCTCATCGAGAATAAATTCGAGGTTAAATGCCACCTTAGACTCAAAAGCGTGTTGCTTCAGCATTCTTTGGCAAAAGCCGTGAATGGTGAATATCGCGGCCTCATCCATTGACTTAGCGGCAGCATCAAGGAGATCAAAGGCGCGCTTTTTATCTTCAATTTGCGCCAAGATGGCACCTATCAGTTCATCTTTACAGACTTCACCTAGTAGCACGTCTCGAGCTTGAATAATGCGTTTTCTCACTCGGTCTTTTATCTCTTGTGTTGCCGCTTCTGTGAAAGTTACCACTAAGATTTGTTCAACGCTTAACGGCTCATGTTGCTTATCAGAAGTACGTAAACCAAGTAAATAACGCAGATATAAACCGGTGATGGTGTAGGTTTTCCCCGTACCTGCACTGGCTTCAATTAGGTTTTGGCCACTTAGAGGCATAGTAATGGGATTAAGCATCTCCATGACGTACCTCCTCAGCGGCATCAAGAATAGGTGTTAACAAAGTAAGGCTAAGTGCACAAAAACGCGCTTCATGAGCTGACAAATCGCTAAAGCATAGTTGAACATAGGGATCTTCCCCTTCTCCTCGACCAACATATTGCGGCTTAAATTTATTTACAGCCTTTTTAATATCCTGTGTCTTGGCGTATTCCATGCTAGAACTTGGAAAAAATGCCACAGGTTCACTCAGTGCTTGCTTATAAAAAGCCAGCCATTGCTCCAAATATTGCTGTGCTTGCGGCTTTGAAATAGCGGCAAAGTGCACGCTTTGATCTAGCCCAACAATATAAGTAGTAACTTCATGCCCCATTACACAGGCCGCGCAATGATGTAAAAACCCTTTAATCAAATCTTTGGCTTTAATACTGGCACTACGATAATACACTTGCCTGTTGTCATACACACAATCAAGCCAACCAACCAGTATATGCTCTGCAACACCAAGTTTTAGCTCTAGAGGCTCCTTTGGTTCATTAAGTAATGGGGCCAGTACGTTAACCATAGGTTCAACGCGGGTGAGCAGGCCCTCCAGCTGTAGTTTGCCAATGTTTGCTTGAGGCAGCGAGCCTCGTTGTAATATCTGTTCAAGATTTAAGGGCTGTTGTTGTAGCTGAGCATCTAGCACTTCATCTAAATATTGATAGCGCTCCAATGCATCTAATGCAAAAGGCTCTTCATCGAGTGTTAACGCTTCTATTGGTTTGAGTTTAATGCCCAGCGCTTGCTGATAAAATAACTTTTGCGGCTCGCAAACGCCGCGCAGCAAATCACTAAACTCAATTTCTGCGTCTAAAACTGGTGCCAACGGTTTTATTTCATCAGCTTGCGCCGCTCTATGCTGCCAGAGCCAGGTACGATTGTAGCTCTGTAGTGAGCCTGCTTTAAAATGTTCAGGATTAAAAGGTTGTAATGGCAGTTGTGAAGTTAATCGGGTAACAAGCGACTGCTTTGGCATATCTTCAAAATAAAAGCTGCGATCTAGGTATTCAGTCAATTCGCTGACTAGAACGGATGGCACTTGGGCTTCGTTGTTAAAACAAGAGCGGCCAATATAACTGATATACAAGTTTTCTCGAGCACTGAGTAACGCTTCTAAGAACAAGTATCTGTCGTCTAGTTTTCGTGAGCGATCGCCTTTACGTCTCGTGGAGTGTGCGACTAAATCAAAACCAATGGGCTGCACGGCACGAGGATAGTCCGCGTCATTTAGACCAAGCATACACACCACTTTAAATGGAATAGCACGCATCGGCATCAGCGTACAAAAGTTTACCGCTCCGGCTAAAAAGCGCTGCCCAACCCCTTTTTCTCTAACGCCTTGCTTAACCAAATACGCTAAGATTTTTGCTGAGACTGGCGCTTGAATATCGCCATTTTCATGGTGTTTTTCGATGTTCTCTATAATCTGCTCAAGCTTTAGTAAATCCCAACTCTGTTCAGATTCTGACGAGTAAAATAGCGCCATGGCTTCACGTAGAATTGCTGCGAAACTCAATAAGGTCTTTTCACTGCTGAGTTGTCGCTTTAACCAAATCAGTGCATCAACAAAGCCAATAAGCTTGTTAAGTACCGCCACCGACATACCTTCGACTTCATCAGCGGGATAAATAGATGCGAACGGCGTCTGTTCGTCGTTTGTTGCAACTCCTAAGAGCAAACGGTTGAGTCCATGCTGCCAAGTATTTAATGGTATTTTTGGCAAGCCATATTCGCTTTTATGGCTGTCATTTAAGCCCCACTTAACACTGACCTGATCAAGCCAATAGCGAATTAAGTCAAACTCATGACTTTCAAGGTTAAACTGTTCGGCTATCGGCAAAACGCCCAACAAATCGAGAATATCCGACACGCAAAAACGGTTATTGGGTAAGTCTGTTAGTGTCACAAAAGACGTTAAAATAGGCCGCTCTTGCTCGATTGCAAGATCGGAAATCGCATAGGGGATCCTTAGCCTATCTTCACTGCTGTCAAACACCGCTTTAATAAATGGCGAATAGGTGCCCACATCAGGCATCATGACGATAATGTCTTTAGGCGTCAGGCTTGGATTTTGTTCAAACAGATTGAGTAAATAATCATGGAGCCGTTCGACCTCACGTAGTGGCGTGTGGCAATCCTGAAAAACAATACTGGTATCATCGGCCATAATGGGTAACTTGCCCTGCTGCGAAACAAACCAATTTGGATCCGCGGTTAACGACTCTCCTTTAAATGCCAACTGATAGATCTCTTGCTGTACCTGGCCAAGCAGGCTGTCCTCAAACGCGTCATCAAATCCATCTATCCAACTGGCATCAAGCTGCAATAATTGCTCAAAATAGTCACGCCCAAGCTTTCCCCATGAAGAAAGGAGTGGATTGCCAATGTAGTAATACTCGCCGTCTTTCGCTTCGAGTTCTGGCATCTTGGCGTATTTTGCAGCGACTTTAGCTTGAGTCTTCTCATCGACTAAATCTCCCCAGTAGTGTTCACTGGGGTTAAAAAAGAATAAAAATACATTCGTTTTTTGGCCAAGCGCTTGAAAAATATCAAGCTGACTGGTCGATATGGCCGACAGTCCAAATATACAGATCCGCTCGGGAAGTTTGCCTTCTGGTGCATTGGCCAGCCCTTGCAGTAACTGATCGTGCATGTTGGCACGGTGATATGGACTTTGTTCAAGTGCTTCAACATGGTGGACTAAACGACGCCAGAGATCAGGCTGCCAAGGGGCGATGGCTTCAACATCCACATCTATAAGCGCATCTTGGCCCTGATCCCAAAATTCAATCCACTGGGGGCGGTACATTAAATATTGGTCAAAAACGTCGGCAATTTTTTCACACAAGGCAAATAGCTTAATTCCTGACGGGTCGTCACCTAAATAGTGCTTAAGCGCAATATATTGAGGCTTATCAATGCAGTCAGGTAATAGCGTAAATAGCTTCCAAGTCATATTGCTTTTATTAAAAGCGGATTCCTTGGGAACATCATCAATGAAATTTTGGTATAGCTTCCAAATGAAGCTAGATGGTAATGGAAAGTCGACCTGTGCACTTATTCCTAAATGTTGACTCATGCCTAGTTTGAGCCATTCAGACATACCAGGAGATTGTACTAACACCACTTCTTTTGCAAAAGGGTTAGCGAGCGGTGCTGATTTTATGAGTGTGCAGAGTTGCGCCTGCAAGATTTCCATTCGATTCGATTGGATGATGTGTAACATGTTGTCTGCCATGCAGTTTAACGCTGTGTTAAGTGTATCTGAATCTTCCTATCAGCGGTAGTTATTGAGGTTAATGCGAGTGCGCTTGAGTAGAAAAGCGACAACCGTCGCTTCTCAGATTAAACTGTTAGAACAAATCTATATCAGAGCTCTCTTCCGGCGCTTCAATTTTATGCTCAGACAGCAACTCTTCGTAAAAACAAAGCATATCGCGACCGTTATCTTTTGCGTAATAAAGCGCTTTGTCGGCGTTTTCAAGCACAGTGATGGGGAAATCATACGGGCTAATGCGAGACATTCCGACACTGACGGTAAGCTTTTTTACGAATGGGAAGTGGGTATTTCGTACCAGCTCCATAAACTCGTCCATCTTAGCTTTTATCGAGTCGTAGTCGGTTGGCTCAAAGACCAGTACAAATTCTTCACCGCCGAAGCGAAACAACAAGTCTGTGGAGCGAAAAAACTGGCGCATACGCTGCGCTAATAACAGTAAAACCTCATCTCCGCATACATGTCCGTAGTTATCGTTGACTTTTTTGAAGTGATCAATATCCATGATAGCAAGCCACGAGGTTGCGCCTTTATGCACCGAGCGCACATCACCATGCCATACCGTTTTATGTTGTTTGATAACTTGCTTTTCAATCAGTTGTTTCAAGCGCTTTTCAAA
Organism: Pseudoalteromonas sp. CO348; assembly: GCF_004208845.1. Taxonomy (NCBI): domain Bacteria; kingdom Pseudomonadati; phylum Pseudomonadota; class Gammaproteobacteria; order Alteromonadales; family Pseudoalteromonadaceae; genus Pseudoalteromonas; species Pseudoalteromonas sp. CO348. Next base: position 495,232 of record NZ_SGPI01000017.1, read on the forward strand.
CGTTTGACGATTCAGTAGTCCGGTGAGTTTATCGCGCTCGTTTTCGTGAAGAATGGTGAGATAATTTTCAAAAATGCGGCAAAATGCATTAAGTAGTACTTGATCTGCACTCGACAACCCAGTACTGATAACCGCTATCGCACCAACTGGCTTTTCCTGAAGACTGATTGGCACCCAACGATGCTCGGTGCCATCTTTCGCTTGTACCGTAATGATACAGGCTGACTGCAAGCAAGAAATTAATTCCTTATCAGGTTCTTTAACTAGGCTTCGCTCTTCCCAATCAAATTCCTTATCGGACAGTTTTCTTAGCAACAAGCTTCTCTCTATCGCGATCTCTCCAGGAACGAGCAGATCCTTATAAACAGCGACCTCTTTACAGCCTATGAACTCTTGAATAGTAGACACTAAGCTGTATTCGAGAGAATCAACGTCTCTCGTTTTTGTTATTTTGATAACGGAATTTAGTAAATCTTCTTGCATGTCCGACGCACTCACAACTGCATTGCTGGCATATTATTACACACTTAGCGAACAAATAAACTCCAAAGTACTCCTTTATTCCTATCAATGTTAAAAAATAAGCTACAATCCAGTTGATTATTAATTAGCAAATACTTGAGGGTTAAACACTTAACTGCTCTCAAGCTTAATTGATAAAGATGACAACTTTTGCATCAAAAGTTTTCGCTTTACCACTGACGCCTGCTTTAAGCTTATGCAATGTACAAAAAAATGCCAAACTTAAGTGTTTGGCATTTCTCTAAATTCATACTTATGGGTTGGTTTTAGTCTAATGTTGCGAGCATAGACTCATCATACTCTTTCACGGCTTGACCGGCTTTCACCTTCTCCACATAATCAGGATTGGCAATGAACGGTCGGCCAATCGCCAATAAATCAAATTGTTGATTTTGAATCGCTTCTGCACCTGACGCTGCAGTGTAGCTCCCCACACCAACTAACGTTCCTTTATAGATGCTACGCAAATAAGCCGAGGCACTGCCGCCCAAATACTCAAACTCCATCGCGTCATCAAAGATACCCACGTGCAGATAGGCTAAGTTGCGACTATTTAATGCCGAGATTAAGAAATCAAATACCGCTCTGTCTCTTTGGTCACCATCCATATTGAAGTAAGCACCGGGCGACACTCTCAGACCCACTCTGTCGGCACCAATACGATCAGCGACAGCATCGGTGACTTCCAGAGCAAATCGACTCATATTTTCTGGTGTTTGCCCATACTCATCGGTACGCTGATTCGCGGCGTGATGTAAAAACTGGTCAATTAAATAACCATTGGCACCGTGAATTTCAACCCCATCAAAACCTGCCTCAATCGCGTTTGCTGCTGCTTGGGCATAATCGGCAATGAGTTTTGTAATATCTTCCTTCGTCGCCGCTTTTGGCGTTTGGTAGGTTAAATCACGCATTCTTGGAATTGAACCTTCGATACCAATAGCCGACGGTGCTAAGACTTCTCCGTCAAAGAAGTACGGGTGCGCAACACGCCCAACGTGCCACAACTGCGCAAACATCTTGCCGCCTTCGGCATGTACAGCATCTGTTACTTTTTTCCACCCTGCAATTTGTGCTGGTGTAAACAAACCTGGGGTATTCGGGTAGCCTTGCCCATCAGGGCGAATAATCGTCGCTTCACTAATGATTAATCCTGCTTTGGCTCGCTTAGCGTAGTATTTCACCATGTCATCGGTAGGCACTAGATCGTCGTCTGCCATACAGCGCGTCAATGGCGCCATCAAGATGCGATTATTGAGTGATATCGTGTTATTTAGCTTAACATTTTCAAAAAGTACCTGTGGCATGCGTGCCTCTCCATATTTGAATATACATTCAAGATATGGATTCTTGAATCATTATTCAAGTTAAACCTTTACATTTTTTTCATTGTTATCAAAAATAGGGGTGAAGTATTGGTATAATGGCGACGTTTAAACACATTTGGTGCACTTAGGAAATCGATGAGAACAGCAGAGTTTGATAGAGAAACCGTACTGAGAAATGCCATGCAAGCATTTATGACTTATGGCTACAACAAAACCAGTATGCCCAAACTGACCGAAGTAACCGGACTCCATCCGGGTTCTATCTACTGTGCGTTCAAAAATAAAAAAGGTTTGCTATTAGCCGCCATAGATCAATATCAAGCAGACCGACGAGTGCATTATCAAAAGCTGTTCGAAAACAGCACCAGCCTTCGCTGTGCACTTGAGCGATTCTTACAAGATCTTGTCGGTGAATGTTTAGGCGACGAGTCAAAGAAAGTGTGTTTGCTCACCAAAACGCTTAATGAAATTGGCGAGCAGGATGCGGAAATTCAAGCGGCACTCAGCGCTAACTTGCACCAATTTGAATCACTGATCAGGCAACAGTTTTTGATAGCTTGGCCCGATAGTGAAGCATTAAGTGAAGATGAAGCCACAAAGAGGGCCCGTTTCTTTATTATGTCTGTATATGGTATTCGAACTTATGCAGCGACGCAGTGCGATAGCTCACACCTAAATGCACTGGCAGATAGGTTATTGGAAGTCTCAGTTTAAAGCCGAGAGCTTTGCGCTTGGCTAAACTGCTGTTTAAACGTATCGTGTAAACTCTTGTCTATGTATTCTAGATGCCAACTAATAAAGCGCTCGTCCATCGTCAAGCCCGCCAATACAGAGTTAACCGCCGCTAAAAACCCGCGTGTAACGGGTGTATCCCGACAAGCGATATGCCCAGTAATAAATGGAGCAAAACCACTAACCGCAATTGGTACAGGTTTTTCTGATGCATCTTTCGCGTGGTATGCAATAACCGAGGGATATTCAAGCAGCAACTCAAAACGTTTGCTCATCAACATAGAATACATTTGCGCTTCGTTTTCGCTGCCTTCTTTCACGTAGAGCTGATCTGCTGGCGTCTGCTGTATCATGGCATCGGCAATATCACCATATGAGCGCTCTTTTTCTACGCCCAACAACCATTTGGGATGACTCGTTAACAATGCCTCTAGGTTTTGCTCGGTTTGTGTAGACAACAATTGCACTGAGGGTGCAGCAAAAACTTGTAACCCCAAAAAGTAAGTGGTCGGCTCTGAAAATAGCAATGTTTTACTGCGCGCTTTATTCACAACTAAGTTTCTAACGCACTCCCCTTCACCTCCTGCAATATTTTTAAGCGCACGGTCAACACTGGCATCAGACTGTGTAATCTCAAACTGAGTTAATTGGCTTTGCAGATAGGAAAATACACGGCTTTCGGTTTGAACACCTTGAGAAGGGTTATTGTAAATTGTGATTGCTTGCGGCTGGGGCTGAGCGATTGAATAGCTACAACAAAATAACAAACCAATTAGTATGCCAAGTCTATTCATTGATACATCCTTTTATTTCCCGTTGAAACGTGCCACACGCCGTTTAATATATAAGGCAGAGTATACAACGAGAACAAGCCCAAGATAAATGAATCACCGGAATTGATATCTACGGATACTTTTCATACAACACTGTTACTTTCGATATTTTTCGTACAGAGAATCAATGGAGTATTCAAATAGCGCTTTTATATGATTTTTAGCCTCTGGAATTGAGACAAGCTCAAAATCGACTGAAGCAGATTTACCACCAAAGAGTCCAAAAGTAGCTGGCTTAGACACAACATCCAAAGCCAGTAATCCGCGGTTATTTTCTATTGGTGTCAATTGGTAAGACGCGCACTTACCGCCTTCATCGCCAAGTATAAAAAAGAACCCGCCACCTTCCCCAAGTGCCTCAAACAACTCCAATTCCTTGTCCCAAGGGTAATGATCAATAACATCCCAAGCCTCACGATAAGACTGTAATTCTTTTTCATAATTGATGAGCTCAGTGCCACCGTCACGATGTTGGTAATAGACTTTAACTCGCCTCATTAAACTTTCCTTATCCACTAACATCACATTTTTTGAGAATTTGCTGCCGGAGAAAAGCCTTCAGCAGCTTAGTTGACATACTCTACATTTGCGCCGCAAATACGTCATGTATTTTCTCTAGCGTTAGCAGGTTGAAATCACTGTCATGATAGCTTTCGACATATTCAATAAAGGCGCTTGGAGTGGTAGTAATAGCTGACAGAAGCCAGCTCGAACCGTCATCTTCATCATTAGTAAACTCTACTGCTCCTTGAGACCAAGTTGCTTCATTATCAAGTCGCCAAATGCAAAACGTGACCTCTTCTATTTCGAAAACCTCGTCATTCAGTACTTCCAACAGCTCAGTTGGCGCTCCCTCGTACATCCCCGGCCATACACCGTACTCTTCTTGAGCATGAGGGCTAACTTCTGACTCATGATCGAATCCCTTGATAAGGATCGACTCGCCTTTGATCACGACAACAATATTGTCGCCGCCCCCATTTTCGTAAGTCGCGATATCAATACCAGCAACCCAATTTTCGGTATAAGTAAAACAGCGCAAATACTCATCATCTGAGATTTCAATATCTAATGCCGCACTGGCCTTAAGAGCCAACTTTAATTCCTTATTTGATATTTTGTTGAGTTCCATCTTTTTTCTCTATGTTGGAGGTGAGTTATTGTGTAATTTAGCACTTTCTAAAGTCTAAATTATGATGAGTGTCGCTGCTTTTTTGACTTTCAGAGTCAACTTCCGGAGCAGCTTAATTATGCTACTATCGAGCTTATAGTAAAATCCTAATAGGAACGCAGAAATTTCTCCTAATGCTTCAGGGGATTTAACTATATCTTATGACTAAGAGCGGATGTTTTAGCACCAATAATACATCATGTAAATGCATCAAGTAGTCTCAACTATATAAAACCAAACAGAGAGAAAAATGTTTCTTTCTACTATTTTACCAACGAATGCTGACTTAACCCTTCATATAAGAAAGGGCTAAGTAAGCACAGGGACAGACAGTATGGATATATCAAATACCCAATGGCATGCTAAAACCAAAGCTTCTCCTGCTAAGTCATATCGTTCGAATACGGATACCAACCAAAACAACGCACGCAATACAAAGGTGTCTGTTTCTTCATTGGCTGTGAAACTAAAAGAAGCACAACAGGCGATTGACGCAGCTCGTTTAAATCAGCAATCATTTCCACAGAATAACAACGTTTTAATGTGGCAAGCGCAAAGTAATCAAGAAGAGATTAATTCGGCTAAGTGGGAGTTTGAGCAACTGTCCAAACCTCAACTGGAGACTATCGCCATGGATCCCAGTAATACCTTTTCAAAAGCAGAGAAGGCTGCTGCTTACGAAAAGTGGCATGCACTTGATCAACGAGCGTTGTCTGAGCTGAAGCGGAACGCCCTCAATGATGATAATGCAATGACATCATTTGAAGCTGCGCTATACACACATAGCCAGACATTCTCAGAACTCGGTAAAGCTATGCTCCCTGATGATTATCTTTCGCAAGCACAGTCACACTTCGAGTCAGCGCTCCAAGACATGAACTTATCAGCGCATACAATGAGCAATCAAGCTGAGCATTACTATAGCCTAATGGTTACAGATCTGTTTGCTGGCAATGAACCTAAAGTGCACAATGGCGCTGAAGGGATGTCTTCACACAACTTAGAACGCAGCAACTATGACTTCTTGACTCATAAAGACAGATTTATGCTGGCTGATATGTATCAATATGCAGATAAAAATGACATAGATTTCGAATATATTCAAAAACTTGCTAGTGACATAGGAAACTACCGACGACATGATGACGGCAAATTACTCAGTAATTTCAACGAGGGGCATTTTAATACCGAAGGCCAAAAGCTCACTGTCGCATTTACGCAAAGAGATCAAGCCTCTATAGATCGCCTGATGAATAATGATGCACTATCTTCCAGCGCTCTGGACGCGGGCTTTGTATCTTTTATCACAGACCCTGGCCTTGGCGCACTCTCTCACCAAGGCAGCTACCAGTTTCTGGCACATATAGCAGAAGTAACTGCCGGTATTGCGACCAGTGACTCAGCAACGCAATTTAAAACTTTCACCGAGGCTAGTAGCATCAACGAGCGCTATGTCATGACCCAATCTGAAGAAAGTATTTCCCTCCCAGAACCGGATGTGACATGCAAAAACGGGGTCTGTGAGGTAACCGAAAAAGGACGGAAAAATGGCGTAACCTTAACGCAAAATACTCAAGTGCTCGCACCGCCTATTGAGTTCAAGCCCGCTCAATTTGATACCCTACTCCACCTACAAACCGACCCCGATATTCAGAAATCAGTCTGGTTCGAATGGCTTTTAGAAAAGTAATTTTTAAACTTAAAGTGGGCGTTTCGTATTTTTTGTAAATAAGATAGCGAAACTCGCTCAACCTCATGCTTGTTTAGCTTTATATCGCTGAGACATTTAAGTCGAGATAAATCACGGATACTGAACTCAAATTCGTACGACTATGCCGTTTGCGACTCCAGCCGATAATCTAAAGCTAAATTGCACAAACAAAGATATTTTTAAATAGAAATGACGTAAGCCAGAATGGTTTTTGAAGATGCGCTGTATTTAGGAAATAAAAATAAAGTTTAGGGTTATCATAGCCCCAGAATGTCCCCAAAAGTACGAGCAGCTTTTAGTAGGTGATTGATTTGAATAAAGAAGGAATGGCGGAGAGAGAGGGAGTCGAACCCTCGATACGCTATAAACGTATACACGAGTTCCAGTCGTGCGCCTTAAGCCACTCAGCCATCTCTCCGCACTGAATTGCGGGGCTAATACTATGAAAAGCCTCGCACTTTATCAAGCAGTTTTTTGCTTTTAGGATCTATTTGTCTATTAATCCTACTATTTCTGCAAGGATGCAGAAAAATCTAGCATGCGATTAAGCGAACGTAGTGCGCCTTCACGCAATTCCATATCAACGAAGACTTCTTTGCCTTGTGGGCTGATAAGCGCTTCTTCAATTGCCTGTAGGCCGTTCATTGCCATCCAAGGGCAATGGGCACAGCTACGACATGTAGCGCCTTCACCAGCGGTTGGTGCTTCGAAGAATTCTTTCTCAGGGCAAAGTTGCTGCATTTTATAGAAGATACCGCGATCGGTGGCAACGATAAACTTCTGATTATCCATTTCTTGCGCAGCTTTAATTAATTGACTCGTTGAGCCTACTGCATCCGCTAAGTCTACGATTTCCGCAGGAGACTCAGGGTGAACCAGTACCGCAGCGTCAGGATGTAGCTGCTTCATGTCTTTAAGGGCTTTGGTTTTAAATTCATCATGAACGATACACGCACCGTTCCACATGATCATATCGGCGCCCGTTTTCTTTTGGATATAAGAACCTAAGTGCTTATCCGGACCCCAGATGATTTTTTCGCCTTGCTCATCAAGGTGCTCAACAATCTCAAGCGCGCAAGAAGAGGTGACGATCCAATCCGCTCTGGCCTTTACCGCAGTTGAGGTATTGGCGTATACCACCACTTTTCTGTCTGGGTGTTGATCGCAAAACGCAGAAAACTCGTCGATAGGGCAACCAACGTCCAACGAGCAAGTTGCTTCGAGCGTTGGCATCACAACAGTTTTGTGCGGTGTTAATATTTTTGCCGTTTCGCCCATAAAGCGCACGCCGGCGACGATGATCATGTCTTTGTCTTCTTGCTTAGCGCCAAACCGTGCCATTTCTAATGAATCAGCAACACAGCCGCCAGTTTCTTCAGCAAGTGCTTGGATCTCAGGATCAGTATAATAATGGGCAACCAGTACCGCATTTTTTTCAACTAATAGCGCTTTGATACGCGCTTTATACTCTGCTTTTTCTTCAACGGTAAGAGGGGCAGGTTTTGGAGGGAAGATATAATCTTCCGGCATAATACGTTCAGCTAGACTCATTTCTCGACCACTAGTCCACATTGCATAATTAGGTAGAATTATACGAAAAATACAGGGGTAATCCTAGCGAATGTTTAGCTCAAAATGGCGAGTTTAAGAAAGTATTTTGAATAATATATGAAGAATATGAGGATGGTGGGTCATGATGGACTCGAACCATCGACCAATGGATTAAAAGTCCACTGCTCTACCAACTGAGCTAATGACCCGCTCAA